>JBEKTB010000115.1:0-12291 GCA_049516495.1 Occallatibacter sp. | reverse complement strand
GCCGCGGTGGTGTACATGCTGGCGCGGGCCGGCGAGAGGGTCGCCTGATGCCGGCGACCGGAGCCAGGCCGGCGGGTGCGGAAGACGAGGCGGGCGCGGCGCAGGCTGTGCGGCAGATGTTCAACTCGATTGCGCCGAAGTATGACCTGCTGAATCATGTGCTTTCTGCCAACGTGGACCGGTTGTGGTGGTGGCGGGCGGCGCGGCGGTTCCGGGCGGTGCTGGCGGAGCCGGACGCGGCGGTGCTGGACATCTGCTGCGGCACGGGCGACATGACCATGGCCCTGCTGAAGCGCCGGCCCAGGGGCGCGCGGCCGATTCTGGCGGCGGATTTTGCCCGGGCCATGTTGAGCCGCGGAGCCCGCAAATTCGGATCGCAGAAATTCGCCGGAGCGGGCACGGGTGCGCGAGATGCGGGCCAGCCGTACGCAGTGGCGCTGGAGGCCGATGCGCTGCATCTGCCGCTCAAGTCGGGGTCGCTGGACCTGATTGTGTCGGCCTTCGGCTTCAGGAATCTGGCCAACTATGAGGCCGGGCTGCGGGAGTTCCATCGCGTGCTGAAGCCGGGCGGGCAGTTGGGAATACTGGACTTCAGCGAGCCGGGGGGCCTGCTGGGCAAAGCCTATGCGGTCTATTTCCGGCGGGTGCTTCCGGCCATTGGACGTGCGATTTGCGGCTCAGCGGCGGGAGGCTCCGCAGCGGGGAAACAGGTCGGGCCGTACAACTATCTGCCTGCATCGGTTGGCAATTTTCCGCCTCCGGCGGCGATGCTGGAGTTGATGCGGACCACCGGGTACGGAGACTGCGCGCGGCAGCCCTACACCTTCGGCATTGCCGGGTTGTACACGGCGGTGCGCGACCCTGTAGCCTAAGAGCGCGATGACTTCCGCGGTGACGAACCTGGCCGGTTTTTCCGCTGAAAAGCGGCGCGTGGCGCTGCACTCCATGCTGGCGGCGGCGGCGATGACGCTGCTGAAGCTGGCGGCCGGGCTGCTGTCCGGTTCTCTGGGCGTGCTGTCGGATGCGGCCCACTCGGGGCTGGACCTGGTGGGCGCGGCGCTCACGTTCTTTTCTGTGCGCGTCTCCGACAAGCCGGCCGACGAAGGCCACACCTACGGGCACGGCAAGATCGAGAACATCTCCTCGTTTGGCGAAGTGATTCTGATGGCCGCGTCGAGCGCGTGGATCATCTGGGAAGCGATCGAGCGGATTGTTCACCACTCCGTCGAATTGCGGCACTCGGTGTGGCCGGTCGCGGTGGTGCTGACTTCGATTGGAGTGGACTTCTGGCGGTCGGGAAAACTCCGGGAGGTGGCCAAACGCACCGGTTCGCCGGCGCTGGCGACCGACGCGTTCCACTTTGCCAGCGACATCTGGTCGTCGGTGGCAGTGTTGTGCGGGCTGGGCGCCAGTTGGGCCGGCACACACTACGGGATCGGCGTCCTGCGGTATGCTGACCCGCTGGCGGCGGTGGTGGTTTCGCTGCTGATTCTGCGCCTGACGATGAGTCTGGGCCACGAAGCCGTAAGCGTGCTGCTGGATGAAGCTCCGGCCGAGACCCGGCAGCGCATCGTGAGCGAAGTAGGCAAGGTGGAAGGCGTGCTGGGCGTCGAGCAGGCGCGAGTACGGCGCTCCGGAGCAGCGTATTTTGCTGATCTGACGCTGGCCCTGCCCCGGCGCTACACCTTCGAGCACACCGGCGAACTGGTGCGCGCGGCCACGGCGGCCGTGCATCAGGTGCTGCCCGAAGCCGACGTGGTGATCCACACCGAGCCCCGCCAGACCAAGGCTGAGAGCATCTTTGACCGGGTGCGGGCCGTGGCCGCGCGCAACAATGTATCCGTTCACGATTTGAGCGTGCAATCGCACCGCGGGCGGCTGCGCGTGGAGCAGCACCTGGAGTTGGATGAGACCATGCCGCTGCTTGCCGCGCACAGCTTTGTGAGCGCCATGGAGGCCGAGATCCTGCGCGAGACGCCGGAGATCGACTCGGTGCTGACGCACATTGAAAGCGAGCCGGCCACCATCGAGCAGCCTGAAGAGATGGTCGAGGAGAATCGCAAGATCGACTATGCGCTGCGCTCGACGGCTGCGCTGTTCAAGGAGATTGTGGATGTGCACGAGATCATTGTGGCCCACACCGCCGATCACATCCATCTTTCCTGTCACTGCACCCTGCCGGACGACTTGCCCATGCTGCGGGTGCACGAGGTGATTACCGCGCTCGAGGACCGCTTCAAGGTGGAGTGCCCGGAGGTCTACCGGGTGACGATTCACCCCGAGCCGGTGACGGATAATTTGCGATAGAAGGGCAAGGAAGGGCGAGGAAATGATTGCACACAGCGAATGGAAGCAAGGGAAGATCTTCCAGGGAATTGCGGAGAACGGGAACACGGTGCAGTTTGACGCCGATCCGGCGCACGCGCATGGGCCCAGCCCCATGGAAGCGGTGCTGATGGCGCTGTGCGGATGCACCAGCGTGGATGTGGTTTCGATTCTGGAGAAGAAGCGGCAGCCGCTGACCGGACTGCGAGTGACAGCCGAGGCGATCCAGGCCGAAACGCCGCCGCGGGTTTTTACGCACATCAAACTGACCTACGCGGTGCGCGGGCGGTTGAGCCGCAAGGCGGTCGAGGACGCGGTGGCTCTGTCGAAGGACAAGTACTGCTCGGTCTCGAAGATGCTGGAAAAGGCGGCGGAGATCAAGCACGAAATTGTCTATCCCGACGGGGAGCCCGAACCATGAAAGGCCGCCCGGTCGTCAACTTCTTCCAGGTGGCGTCGCTGGTGATGCTGCTGGTGACCGTGGCGCTGCTTGCGGCCATCGCGACCATGCATTTCGCGATCCATGGGGCAGAGGTGCAAGTGCCGGTGCTCAAGGGAATGACCGTGGCGGAGGCGCGCAGCCAGACTTCGGGACTGGGCCTGGACCTGGACGTGGACAACCGCTACTACTCGGGCGACGTGGCGGCCGGACACATTCTGACGCAGTCGCCAGCGCCGGGAACGGTGGTGCGGCGCGAGTGGCGGGTGCGCGTTTCGGAGAGCCTGGGGCCGCAAAAGGTGGAGGTTCCCGACATCGTAGGCCAGGAGGAGCGGGTTGCGGCGCTGCGCCTGCGGCGCGTGGGCCTGAATGTGGGCGTGACCGCCCGAATGCCCTTCGGCGATGCGGTTGAGGGAACGGTGCTGGCCCAGGATCCGCCGGCGCGCGCGCAGGGCATCGCCCAGCCGAATATCAATCTCCTGGTTGCCGCCGCGGGCGACGACGCGCCCGACGGCTTTGTGATGCCCGACCTGACCGGCCTGCCGATTGTGAGCGCGCAGGCACAGTTGACCGCGGTGGGCGTCCATGCGGCGACACCCAATTTTGTCGATGTGCCGGTGGCTCCGCTGGGCAAAGGGAACGCGGCGCCCAGTCTGCCTGTGAAACCCGGCGCGGTGATGGCGCAGCAGCCGCCGGCCGGTGCGCGTGTGGACCAGAAGACGGTGGTCCGGCTGACGGTGGCGAAGTGAACAAAGCAGGGGTTAGGGATCAGGGATCAGGGGTCAGGGATTGGCGGGAAGGCGGGGACGGGATGGGGTTGAGCGAAGATCTGGAGCGGGTGAAGCTGCAGGAGCGTGAGCTTGTGTTGCCGCGGCTGGATGCGCGGGTGGCCTGGGACCTGGGAGTGAGGCTGCGGACGCTGGCTGAAGAGCGCGGCCTGGCAGTGGTGATCGATGTGCGGCGCTTCGGGCAGCCGCTGTTCTATGCGGCTCTCGATGGGACCACCCCGGACAATGTGGAGTGGGTGCGCAGGAAGTGCAACGTGGCGGCGCGGTTCCATCGCAGTTCGTATGCGGTGGGCTTGAGCCTGAAGGCGAAGGGCGAGACGCTGACCGAATCGCAGGGCCTGCCGCTGGCCGACTATGCGACACACGGCGGATCGTTTCCGCTGACCGTTGAGGGCGCAGGCGTGGTGGGCTGCGCGACGGTTTCCGGCCTGCCCCAGCGCTCCGATCATGAACTGGTCGTGGAGGCGCTGTGCGGCATGCTGGGGCGCGACTACGCGGAGTTGCGGCTGGCGGCAGAGTAAAGTCTAGGAACGAGCCGCGGGGAGTGGTTTCCAATCCTTGCAATGGTAGAGCCCGCACAGGGATGCCGCTTGGCGATGGGTTGCCGCAATGTCATGGATTCCCAGTTCTCAAAATCGAGACCTGGGGCACCCGGCATTCTTCTGTGGATCGGCGACGATTCTGACTTATGGATTCAGACGCTCAAGAACGCTGATGAAAAAGCCGTCCGTGTGGAAGACGCCGGGGAGCAGGCGAAGATGGCCTTCGGGCGTGATGCTGTCCCGCAACCGCTCCGCGCCGGCGGGCGTGAGAATGCCGCGATTGAGCAGGGCATCAATCTGGGTTTGGAGAGAAGCCAGGCGGGCGTTGGGCGTTGCGGCCAGAGCTGCGGCGACCACCTGCTCGTTCTCTTCCGGCTCCAACGAACAGGTGGAGTAGACCACGCGGCCGCCGGGGCGGACTGAGCGCAGCGTGGCCAGCAGAATGGCCTGCTGGCGTTCGGCCTGGCGGGTCAGATCTTCGATATGTAAGCGGTGGCGAATCTCCGGGTTGCGGCCCAGGGTTCCAGTGCCGCTGCAGGGGACGTCGGCCAGAGCGAGGTCGTAGGTAGCGTCTTCCGTGAGCGCGGTTGCATCCCCCTGGCGGCATTCCACCTGATCAGAAAGCCCGGCCAGCCGCTTGCGCAACTGTTCCAACCTTGCCGCGCTGGATTCGCAGGCAACGATGCGGGCCGCGGGGTTGCGTTCGGCGAGAATCAGAGTCTTGCCGCCGGGAGCGGCGCAGGCATCGAGGATTTTTTGTTGGTCGGGGGCCGCGGAATTGGCGGACTCGCTGCTCGGGACGGCAAACGCGGCCAGCTCGGCCACCAGTTGGGAACCCTCATCCTGCAAGCGCACGCGGCCTTCAAGGAAAGCTGTCGTCGCGGTAAGGTCGCCGGAGACGACGGCGCGGGCGGCGGTGAGCAGCTCGCCGGGCTCGAGAGCGATGCCGGCCGCGGCGAGTTCGGTCTCGACGACGGGGCTGGTGAGGCGCACTGTCAGTTTGGGCTGCGATTGGCCATGGACGCAGATGGCCTGCGCTGCAGCCAGCCCGAAGGACTTGACCCAGCGCTCGACCATCCAGACGGGGTGGGCTTCGCAGGCGGGATGGTTTTCGTCGGCGGCCATCTCCCCCGCGCTCTCCTCCCAGGGGTGAAGCAGCGGGGCCGATGGATGAAACGGCGGAGTCGAGAGTTTGCGCAGGACGGCGTTGACCATCCGTGAGGCGAACTTGTGGCCGGCCTGCTTGGCGAGTTCCACGCTTTCGTCAATCGCGGCGCGCGCGGGGATGCGGTCCAGGTGGAGCAACTGGAACGCGCCCATGCGCAGGGCGATGCGGATTTCAGAGTCGAGTTTGGCGTTGGGGCGCTTGAGCAGGCCCTGCAGTTGATGGTCGAGGAGAATCTGCCAGCGAAGCACGCCCAGTACCAAGGCCGTAGCCAGATGGCGGTCGGGGGCCGAGAGGGTGTTGACGGCGTTGCCGCGGAGCAGGTCGTCGGAGTGGGACTGGCCGCGCTCGACGGCCATGAGGATTTGGAAGGCGGCCTTGCGGGCGGGCGAGAGGGCGGGCATCAACCCAGCCACGCGTTGGCGGGGAGCGGGTTGCCACGCAGAAACTCGGCCGCCTTGAGGCGCTTCTTGCCTTCCAGTTGCACTTCAACCAGTTCCAGCCGGGTGTTGCCAGCGCAGACGACCAGCAGGCGATCGCCCTCCACAAGAACCTGGCCGGGAAGAATTGCGGCAAGAGTGGCCGGGCCTGTGGCGGCAGAATCCGATCCCGTGGGAGCGGACGAGGCGGAAACGGGCGGGGCGGGGTCCGATTCCGGCGAGGCGGGCGCCGCGGCGACCTTCAGGCGGTGCACAATGAGTTTTTTGCCGCCGAGAGCCGTGAAGGCGCCGGGCCAGGGCTGAAAACCGCGCCAGCGATTCCTGAGTTCTGCGGCCGTGTATGCTGCAAACTCCATGCGGCCGTCCTCGCGGCCGAGCAGCGGGGCAAAGGTGGCCCCGGCGTGGTTCTGCGGCCGGGGCTCAATGGTGCCTTCTTCGAGTCCGGCGAGGGTTTTGACCACCAGGGGCGCGCCGCCTCTGGCCATCACATCGAACAGGTCCGCGGCGGTTTCATACGGAGCGATGGCCAGGGCCTGCTGGAGCAGGATGGGGCCGGTGTCGAGGCCCTCCTCAAGCAGCATGGTGGTGTTGCCGGTGACGGTTTCGCCCCTGGCCACGGCCCACTGGATGGGCGCGGCGCCGCGGTACCTGGGCAGCAGCGAGGCATGCAGGTTGATGCAGCCCAAACGCGGCAGGGCCAGCATCCAGGGCGGAATGATGCGCCCGTAAGCAACGACGACGATGGCGTCGGGGACGATGGCCTCAAGCTGGGCGCGGAATTCGGCGTTGTTGCGAATCTTTTCCGGCTGGGTGACGGTCAATCCGGCGGCCAAAGCGGCCTGCTTGACGGGCGGAGCGGTGAGTTGCTGGCTGCGACCGACAGGGCGGTCGGGTTGCGAGACCACCAGAGAAATTTGATGGCCCTCCGCCAACAGCGCTTGAAGCGTGGGCACGGCGAAGCTGGGGGTTCCGCAAAAAACGAGTTTCACAGCTTTACCATTGGCCTTCCCGCTGCAATTTGCGGATTTTGCGCAGAGTCAGGTCGCGCTTGAGGGCGCTCATGCGGAAGATGAACAACATGCCGTCGACGTGGTCGATCTCATGCTGGAAGCAGCGCGCGAGCAGGTCGTCGCCGTCCATTTCGAACCACTTGCCGTGCTCGTCCTGGGCGCGAATGCGCACTTTGGCCGCGCGGACCACTTTCTCGCGGATGTCGGGGAAGCTGAGGCAGCCTTCTTCCTCGTAGAGCCGGCCTTCGCTGGAAATGATCTCCGGATTGGCGAGAACCAGCTTGTCCTTGGGATCCTTGCCCATACTGAGGTCGATGGTGGTGAGGCGCTTGGAAACGCCCACCTGCGGCGCGGCCAACCCGATGCCCTGCGAGGCGTAGGTGGTCTCGAACATGTCGGCAACCAGCTTGCGCAATTCTGCGTTGAATTCGGTAACCGGTTCGCCGGGCTGAGAAAGCACCGGCTCGGGATATTTGACGATTTTCAGAATCATTTCAGTGTTTCAAAAGCTCCGTATCTGTTCGATGTAACCCTCGAAGTTTCGTTGCAATTCGAGGGCCGAGTCGCCGCCAAATTTTTCCTGCGCCAGGCGCGCGACGGTGAGCGCAACCATGGCCTCGGCCACCACGCCGGCAGCGGGAACCACGCAAATGTCGCTGCGTTCGTAGCTTGCGCTGGTGGTCTGGCGCGTGTCAAAACGAACCGACTCCAGCGGGCGGCGGAGGGTCGAGATGGGTTTGAGATAGCCGCGCACCACCAGGTCTTCGCCGTTCGAGACGCCACCCTCAATGCCGCCGGCGTTGTTCTGCGGGCGGGTGAATCGCGTGGGCTGGCCGTTGGGCTCGGGAGCGTAGTGGATCGGATCGTGGACCTGGGAGCCGAAGCTCTCGGCAGCCACCACGCCGCGGCCGATTTCGACCGCTTTGACCGCCTGAATGCTCATCACCGACCAGGCAAGCAGGCCGTCGAGGCGCTCATCCCAGTTGGCGTAGGTTCCCAGGCCGGCGGGAACACCGTGAACCACCACTTCGAAGACGCCGCCCACTGTGTCGCCGGTGCGGGCAGCCTCCTCGACCTCTTCCTTCATGCGCGCCTCGATGCCTGCGTCGACGCAGCCGAGGACCACTTCATCCTTGCCGGCGAGGGCGGCGATTTCGTCCCAAGTGGCTGCTCGGTCGAGTTCAACGCGGCCCACTCGAATGACGTGGCTCGAAACCTCTATCCCAAGCGTCCGCAGCATCAGCTTGGCGAAGGATCCGGCGGCCACGCGCGACGTGGATTCCCGGGCCGAGGCGCGCTCCAGCACGTAGCGGGCATCGGGAAAGTTGTATTTGAGCGCGCCGGCCAGGTCGGCGTGGCCGGGACGCGGCGAGGCGACGGCCTGATGCTTGGCCGGGTCGCCTGCTTCGACGGGGAGCTTTTCTTCCCAGTTTTTCCAGTCGCGGTTGACGATCTCGATGGCGATGGGCGCTCCGATGGTCTTGCCGTGCCGGACGCCGGAGAGCACGTGGGCCTTGTCGGTCTCGATCTTCATGCGGCCGCCGCGGCCGTAGCCCTGCTGGCGGCGCCACAGTTCGCGGTTGACAAAATCGAGATCGACGGGCACTCCGGCCGGCAGTCCGGAGACCAGCGCGATGAGGGCCTCGCCGTGGGATTCACCGGCAGTGGAGAAACGGATCATGTTGTCTTGATTGTAACGGGGGAAAGCAGAAAACGCAGAAAACACTGCGCCGGAGCGATTGTCTATTTCCTCAGTTCAACCGCGATCACCTGGCCGTCGACCGTTTTGTCGGAACTCTCCGCGTACTGGACGCGCGCCTCCATCCCCTCGAAGTCCTTGCAGGGGTTGATGCTGCCCTTGGGCGTGAATCCGAGTACCGAGAGGTTGATTTTGGCGAAGTCGTTGCTGTAGAGGGAGATGGATTTTTTGGGATTTTCGACGCGAAATTCGAGTTCAGAAGGGTAGGCGCAGGTGACGCCGCGGATGACTCCCTCGGCGGTGTGCCTGGACCCGTTCGGCAGTTCAGTTGGATGTTTGGGGGCGGCAACGACGTCCACTACCTGTTCCTCGACCTGCGTCCCGGCGACGTGCGTCCCGGCCGGGCTGGCGGCTTGGGCGGTAGCTTGCGCGCGCATGGCCTGAATTTGCGCAACGGCATTCAACCGGCCTTCGACCATAGCCTTGTCGCTGGAGTCTTTGGCCATTTTGATCGCGTTGCGCAGCACCGCCTCAGCGTCGGCATACCGGTCCAGGGACATCAGAATGTTGGCCGCATTCACGCGATAGCTCACATTGGCGGGGTCCAGCTCGATCGCCTTCAGGTTGACCAGGCGCGCCTCGTCGAGCTTTTCCCGCTGCATGGCCAGCACCTCAGCCAGAAGCCCGTAGGCCGGGGCGTAGCGCGGATTGAGCCGGATGGCGGCGCGGAGGCTCTCCTCGACCCGTTTGTCCGGCTCTCCGCCTCCCTGCATCATGGTCAGCATGGCGAAGGAGTAGTGCGCAAGATAGCTTTGGGAACCGAGCTTGACCGCCTGCTCAAACGACTTCCGCGCGCCATCCAGGTCCCCTTCGCGCTGCTCCAGATGCCCCATGCCTTCATGCGCCTGCGCGTTGTCCGGATTCTGCTTCAGCAGCCCCTCAAGCAGCGTCCGGGCTTCGGCAGTGCGCCGAACGTCGACCAGGAAATCCGCGCGCACGGCATCGGTCTCCGCCGGCGTCAGCAAGCGCACTTTGTAGGCCGATTCGTCGATCGGCGCGGCAGCGCTCGATAACTTGAACTGCTTGTAGTTGCCGACCTGGATGTAATATTCGAGCGCCGTCTGCAGCTTCTTCAGGTCTCCGAAGGCTGTTTCGCCCGCGGTGACGGGGTCGACGTGCTGGCTGACCAGGCGGAAGTAGTCGCCCAGCCGATTGGCGCCCTTCTCGTGATCGGTCACTTCCAGGTAATGGGTCAGAGCCCACGACTCGGCGTAAAAGACCGAGCCCTTCTGTTCCTCGTGATAATAGGGCGAGTTACGATCCACGCTGAAAAGCACGGAAAGCGGAATGATCCGGTTCTGGCGCAGATAGAGAATGTCGTCCACATTTGGCTGTCCGACAAACACATCTTTGTCACGAATCTCCGTGTTCTGCATAAACTCCGCAAAACCCTCGTTGAGCCACAGCGGCAGCCATGCGCTCACAGAGGCAAATTGCAGATGCGTGTATTCGTGATAGATGGCGGCGTAGGGATGCTCCTCCCCGGCGTCGAGACGCAACAGCATGTAGTTCGTATCCGGCGCTTGCAGAAACAGGCCGCCCAGTTTGATTTGACCCTTGGCCAGGTAGGCCGCGGGCTCCAACGTTGCAAAGGACTTCTGATCCCTGGCCGCCAGCACGACAATCGGCTGGGGCGGATCGACATTCACCTTGGGATACATGGTCTGAAACACCCAGCGCATGCGTTCAAACTGGTCCGCAATGTGGCGAGCCTGTTTCTCATTGGAGTCCGTCAGCACGGTAAAGTGCGGGCTGCGCAACTCGATCCACGACTCAGCAGCTCTGAGCGCGGGACAAAAGAACACGGCCAGAAGAATGAGCGGAGAAACATATCTCGTCGACATAAGTTAGCGCACATTGTAGCAAGAGTTAGCCAACGCTGTAACAAGAACAGCCGGGCGGGCATTTTTATCACACTGCGCTTTATTCCGCTGCGTCAATTTTCAGTTCCCCGCCCCGGCCTGCTTCGCCTACCATGGACCGCATGACCTACTTTCTCTTCAAGAGCGAGCCCGATGTTTACTCCTTCGACGATTTTCTCCGCGACAAGGGGACCGTTTGGGACGGAGTTACCAATCCCACCGCCGTGAAATATCTGCGCGAGATGAAGGCGGGGACGAAATGGATTTTCTACCACACGGGCGATGAGCGCACCGCCGTGGGCACCGGCAGCGTGGTGAGCGTGGATGCGGCCAATCCCAAGGTTCCCATTGTGAAGGTCAAGGTGGGCAAGCGGCTCAAGCAGCCAAAGACGCTGGCGGCGATCAAAGCCGAGCCGCTGTTTGCCGGTTCGCCGCTGGTGGTGATCGGGCGGCTTTCGGTGGTGCCCCTGACCGAGGAGCAGTGGGAGTGGTTTTTGGGGTGATGGCAACAAGAGTCAGGATATGGTAAGATTTCCTTGTTTCCTTGAATGAGGCGAATCATGCTGGCCAAAATGACGACGAAAAACCAGATCACGCTTCCCAAGGCGGTAGTCACCCGATTTGGCGGGGTGGAATACTTCGAGGTGAGCACCGATGGTTTCGCGATCACGCTCAAGCCGCTGAGGCTGAGTAGGGCCGATGAAGTGCGGCAGCACTTGGCCGACCTGGGGATCACCGAGCAGGACGTTGCGGATGCAATTACATGGGCGCGTGAAGACCGTTGATAAACCCCAAGCGGCTGAGAGTTGTCTTCGACACAAACACCGTTGTTTCCGCACTGGTTTTCACAAGTGGGCGTTTGGCCTGGTTAAGGACGCATTGGCGCGAGGAGCGCTCAAACCCGCTCGTGTCCCGTGCGACTGTGGAGGAGTTGAAGCGGGTTCTTGGCTATCCCAAGCTCAAGCTGAGCGCCGAATACCAACTTGAACTGCTGGGCGATTACCTCATCTACTGCGAAGCCACCGAAGTGACGGAGACCTGCCCCGTCCAGTGCCGGGATGCGAAGGACCAGCCGTTTCTTGACCTGGCCCAAAGCGGCAAGGCCCACGTGCTGGTGACAGGCGACCAAGACTTGCTGGCGCTGGCGGGACAGACGGAATTCGTCATCGAGAGGCCGGAAGACTACCGGCGCAGAGTGGCAGACGCCGACTGAACGCCGTGATCCTGACGAAAGCGTCAATCCCCATCTAAAAAATGGGATTATGGGGCACTGGTTGATTCAACGCGCCGAAATGAGCAACGTGCCGTTAGCGATTGCGTTCCCTACGATGATTGCTAAGGTAATGTATGCCAAAGCGAAACAGGTGAACGCGCCAAATCCGAGGGTAAATACAAGCGATGACCTAAAGGCGGTAAAGGTTCGCGGATCAAATAGAAACATCTCGTAGAAGTATGTCAAAGCAGCCATAAATCCCAGGGCATATACCACCGTAAATCCCAAAAGAACCATAGGAAAACCAAGCCTGGGAAGGATGGACGAGAAATGGAGAGAAGGAATGAATACCAAGGACGCTGAAGCGAGAGTAATAAGTACCTCTCCCAGTTTCATATAGTGTCCATGGCGGGGATCGAAATCGACTACCCCGCCGTCGACGGATCGACGAGTTTCCCCGGTCGCCGGATCACGCGACATTTTGAATGGTGTCAGCGTTACCCAAGGGGCACTGCGTTCGAGTCGGTATTCAAATATAAAAAAGGCCACCGGGATAGCAACCCCGACTCCTACGCCGAGCCAAACTGGAACTGGAACAAGCATTTCCCGCTCCTATGGTAAATCTGCCTTTTACCCCAAATCGCGATGTAGAGACCTGGGAATCAAAAGCGCGCCGCACTTCTGATCTCTGTTCCCTAGCCTTTTCCTTCATTTAGCCAGCGCTTGGTGTTCAGCAACTGCCGCTGAT
>JBEKTB010000114.1:0-12313 GCA_049516495.1 Occallatibacter sp. | reverse complement strand
CAGGCTGCGGTCCTTCTTCTCGTACTGCCGGTCGTCGGAATACACCATCAGCGTAAAGCGGCTCTTCTTGTTGTCGGCCTTCTTGAGTTCCAGGCTCACGGTGCCAACCGGTTTCTTCTGACCCTTGGTCAGGGTGAACTCATAGTAGTTCCGATCGCCCTTGTGCTTCAGCGTCTCCAATTCGTCGCGATTGCGGGCAATCAGGCTGCTGTGGTCGCTCAGATCCCCCTTCATCGAAGTCAACTGGGAGATCGCGTTGGCCAGATCGTTCTGCGTCTTGGCTACGTCGGTCTTTACTCCACCCACGTCTGTCTTCACCGAAGAAACGTCGCTGGCGACGGCGCTCACTTGCTGCGCGGTCTGTTTCTGGGCGGTTTCCAGCCGCTGGCTGTTGGCTTCCTGCGCCGCCTCGCGGCGGATGATCTCCTCGGCGCGGGCATCCATCTGCTTCTGCGTCAATCCCAAGGATTGGCCAAGCTCCTGGGTGGCCACTTTCAGGCGCGCGTCGGTTTCGCGCAGTTCAGCGGCCAGCTTCACATTCTGCTGCTTGGCATCGGCCAGATCGGTTTGTTGGGTCGCCAGCTTGCCGCTGAGCGTGTAGCTCCAGATCAGACCGCCAACCCCGGCCAGCAGTGCGATCGCGATC
This sequence comes from Occallatibacter sp., assembly GCA_049516495.1. Lineage (GTDB taxonomy): Bacteria > Acidobacteriota > Terriglobia > Terriglobales > Acidobacteriaceae > Telmatobacter. The sequence goes on along the minus strand of JBEKTB010000114.1, from coordinate 11,667 downwards.
GCCGCCAACAACGCGCCGGAATAAGTTCGTGGGGTTTCGTCAATTTCACTCATCGTTTTTTTGCCTTCCTTCTCTGTGGCGGCCGTCTGGCGTGCCGCTCCTGGTGTGATGGCGCCTTCCTCTTCAGTTGGACGCCGACAAAAGGATTCTCTGAGGAACTTTCCGTCTCCCTGCTGACATTCAGCCCGGAGTGTCGAATTTCGGAGATTCCGCCGCGCGTTCCTCCGGGGAGTCTACAGAATATAGAAATATTACCGTCCGTGCAGAGAAAGCTGCCCTTATGGCCCATTCGACGCGGGCCGGGAAGCGGTTTTTGAGATCGCCCGCGCCCCTTCGTCCCGGATTCCGTGACAACCATGGAATCGTTCCGTTATAAACATCTTTACCGCACTTCGGACGCCGGGCTCTTCTTCTGGTGGCCGGGACGGCCGCACCTACCATCAGGAATTCACTGTAAGGGAGAAATCCGAAGGCTATGTCGACTGCTGCTGTCGCTGGGAAGGGTCTGGAAGGAATTGTTGCGGCGAACTCCGGGATCTGCTGGATTGACGGAGATGCGGGCGTGCTGGCCTATCGCGGAATCGATATTCACGAACTGGCGGTGAATTCGACCTTCGAAGAGACCACCTACTTGCTGTGGAACGGCATCCTGCCCAACCAGTTGGCGTTGCGCGAATTCCAGTCCCAGTTGGCCCTCGCCCGGTCGCTCGACCATCGCATCATCGACATGCTGCGCGCATTTCCCCGCACCGCAACGCCCATGGAGGTGCTGCGGACGGCGGTTTCCGCGCTCAGCTTTTACGACGCCGACGAGAAGGACAACTCCCACGACGCGAATGTGCGCAAGAGCTACAACCTGACCGCGCAGATCGCCATGCTGGTGGCCATCTACGACCGTCTGCGCAAGGGGTTGGAGATCGTGCCGCCCGACCGCTCGCTCTCGCACGCGGCCAACTTCCTGTGGATGCTGCGCGGAGAAAAGCCCTCTGAAACGGCCACCAGGACGCTGGACATCGCGCTGATTCTGCATGCTGACCACGAGCTGAACGCCTCCACCTTCGCCGCTCGCGTCATCGCCGCCACCCTGGCCGACGTCCATTCGGCGATTACCGGGGCCATCGGCGCGCTCAAGGGCCCCTTGCACGGCGGCGCCAATGAAGGCGTCATGCGCCTGCTCTACGCCATCGACAAGGCCGGCGACGATCCGGTGGAATACGTGAAGAGCATGTTGGCAGCCAAGCAAAAGATCTCCGGCTTCGGGCACCGCGTCTACAAAACCGAAGACCCCCGCGCCACCCACCTGCGCCGCATGAGCGAACAGTTGGGCCGAGACGCAGGCGAACCCAAGTGGTTTGAGATGTCGCGCGCCATCGAGCTCTACATCAACGCCGACAAGAAGTTGAACGCCAACGTGGATTTCTACTCGGCCTCGACCTACGCGACTTTGGGCATCGACATCGACCTCTACACGCCCATCTTCGCCATCAGCCGCGTCGCCGGCTGGACGGCCCATGTGATCGAACAGTTGGATGACAACCGCCTTATCCGCCCACGCGCCGAGTATATCGGGCCGGTTTACCCCTCCCCGTGGGTTCCTCTCGAGGAACGCGGCTAGTCCAGGGCCTGTTCACCCAGGCCATTTGCCTGGGTGATGTGAACGGGGCCCAGCCAGTTGCAAACGCCGATCCCGCTACTGCCGCGCCATGCGCATTAGGTAAAGGCCCCAGGTGGCAAGCGTGCACACGTCGGCGATGGTCCCGTCCAGCATCATATGCTCGAATTCCGCAACAGGCACGGAGCGGACCTCCATGTCGTGCTCTTCGGCATCGGGATCTTTCCCGGTCTCGGTCAGCCCGCCTGCCAAAAACACATGGATCTTTTGCTGGGTGAAGCCGTAAGCGACCCACAGGGTTCCCAGAAAGGTCATCTCGGCGGCTTCGAGGCCGGTTTCCTCCTTCAACTCGCCGCGCGCCAGCTCTTCGGGCGAGGCAACCTCTCTCTCCCAGCCGCCCTGGGGCAGCTCCAGCGCCCGCTCCTGAATGGTGTAGCGGAACTGCTCCACCAGCCACACGCGCCCCTGGTCGATGGGCAGGATGATGGCGCATTCATCCTTGTCCACCACGCCGTAGATGCCCTTTTCGCCGTTCGAGCGGAGGATCTCGTCCTCGCGCACCCGCATCCAGCGATTGCGATAGACCTCGCGGCTGGAAAGCGTGGTGATGGAGTGGCCAGCGTCGGCTTGGATGGGCTTCATGCAATCTCCTTTGCGTTCATTCCGTTGATCGCGCGGTCGCGGCGGGTCTCGACGCGGCTGGGGGTATTTGCAGAAAGGAAAGCCCCGGCCTGCCGATCCCTCTCAAAAAGGATAATCGGCCAGGCATGCCGATTCGATGAACAAGCCGCTTACTCTGCCCGCTTCCGGAACGGACGCAGGCGGCCTACGAGTGAGGCCGGTCCGCTCACGATCAGCCGGACGAGATTGCCCTCGTACTCGCGGCTGTGCACGATCATGCCGGCTTCAATGGCCGCCAGCACCGCTCCCTCATGCTGTGGAACGCGCAGTTCCGCGTCGATGATCGGATCGGAGTGCAGGGCCTGGTCGATCGCCTTGAGGAGTGCGCCCAAACCTTCGCCGGTGCGCGCGGAAACAGCAACCTCGCCCGAGGTTTCGAGACGGGTTTGGGCCTGAAGGTGCTGGCGCTCTTCGTCCCCCAGCAGGTCTATTTTGTTTAGAACTTCAATGCGCGGCTTGCCCAGGCACTCCAGTTCGCCCAGGACTTTCTCCACCTGCGATTTCTGCTCTTCTCCATATGTGGATGCGGCGTCCCGAACGTGCAGCAACACCTCAGCCTGCGCCACCTCTTCCAGAGTGGCGCGGAAGCTGGTGACCAGCGTATGGGGCAGGTTGCGGATGAAGCCGACCGTATCGGACAGCAGCACTTTGCGGCGGCTGGGCAGTTCGATGGCCCGGAGTTTGGGGTCCAGCGTGGCGAACATGAGCGGCGATTGCAGCATTTGGGCGCCGGTCAGCAGGTTGAACAGCGTGCTTTTGCCGGCGTTGGTGTAGCCCACCAGGGCCACCGTGGGCACCGGAACCGACTCGCGGCGCTGCCGCTGCTGCTTGCGCACGCGTCGCACCGAATCCAGCCCCTCTTTCAGGTGGTCGATGCGGCGCTGAATCTGGCGTCGATCCGTTTCCAGCTTGGTTTCGCCGGGTCCGCGGGTGCCGATGCCGCCACCCAACTGCGACATGGCCTTGCCTTTGCCGGTGAGGCGCGGCAGCATGTACTCAAGCTGCGCCAGTTCCACCTGCAACTGCCCCTCGCGGGTTCGCGCATGGCGGGCAAAGATGTCCAGAATCAACTGCGTACGGTCCAGGACCCGACAAGGCAGAGCGGCCTCTAGATTGCGCAACTGGGTGGGCGTCAGGTCGTGGTCGAACATCACCAGGCTGGCCCCGGTTGAGGCCACAACCCCGGCAATCTCCTCCACCTTGCCTGCGCCGATCAGCGTGGCCGGATCGGGACGTGAGCGGCGCTGAAGCAACTCGGCAGCCACGACGCCGCCGGCACTCGACACCAGTTCTCGAAATTCGGCCAGGGATTCGTCGGCGTCCAGTTCGGTTGACGGCCGCGCCGTGGAAACATCCGCGCGCAGAAAATCGTCACCTTCCAGTCGGTCCTCATTGAGGACGTCCGGATTTGCGCGCAATCCCTCCTGCCGCGCGCCCACCTGGGCTGCACGGTTGCCGCGGGAACGGGCGCCGAGGTCCACTCCCACCAGGACGGCTCGTTCCGGGTCACCACCCCAGCGACGAGGGCCTGTCGCCGGGGATTCTGAACGGCGTCCGGAACCGCCTTTCCCGCTCTCTTCAACGGCCAACTGAGACCGCTCCCCGCCTGCTATCGCGGCTCCCCGACGGCTGGGGGAGCGGACGGCGCGGCGATCGGGCCCGGGCTTGGCACAGGACCTGTTGTGCTTGCGGACACCGGGCGGTGCTCGGTGTGGAGCACACTCCGGTTGCTCACCACGGTCGAAATGGCGTGCTTGAAGATCAACTGCTCCTGGCTGTTGTTCTCCAGAAGCACCGAATACTTGTCAAAAGACCGGATCTTTCCGGTGAGCTTGACGCCACTTACCAGATAAATCGTGATGGGCGTCTTGTCCTTGCGGACCGTGTTCAGGAATGTGTCCTGAATGTTTTGTGCCGGCTTGTTTTCCATTTGCCGATCTCCTACTCTCTTCCTGTTTGATTGGATGCAATTGAACAGCAGGTACGTGTACAGATCGGCGGGCGCGGCGCCGGAAACCCCGTAGCCGCCAAATCCCGCAATGTGACAACAATATAGGGGATGGCCAAGGTTTTCAACTTGCACTACCGCAAACCCCTTGCAATCTCCTTTTTGAGCCCGTTGACCCCTCCATCCTGGGACGGTTGACCCTGACCTGCTGGTACCATGGTCAGGTGAAAACTGCGCCGAATACGCCTCTGAGTCCCGCCCCAACCGCCCAGCCGGTGCCCATGCTGGACCTCAAACGCCAGTATCGGGCGCTCCACGAAGAGCTTGTGGAGGCGGTCGGGCATGTGCTTGAGACGCAGCAGTTTATTCTTGGCGAGCCGGTGGCCGCATTTGAGCGCGCCGCGGCCGGCCAACTGGGCGTGTCCCATGCTCTGGGATGCTCCTCCGGCACCGACGCCCTCTGGCTAGCTTTGGCCGCCGCCGGAATCGGCCCCGGAATGGCCGTCGTCACCACCCCGTTCAGCTTCTTCGCCTCGGTCAGTTGTATCCTTCGCGCCGGAGCTACGGCTCTCCTGGCCGACATTGAGCCCACCACCTTCAACCTGGACCCCAAGGCGGTTGAGACCGTTCTGAATGGTCCCAAGGGCGCCTCCGTTCGCGCCGTTTTGCCGGTGCATCTATACGGCCAGTGCGCCGACTGGACCTCCTTCGCCCGCCTTGGACAAGCGCATGGGTTGAAGCTGATCGAGGACGCCGCCCAGGCCTGGGGCGCGGAATGGCAGGGCGTGAAGGCTGGAGCCCTGGGCGATGCCGCCGCCTTCAGCTTTTATCCCACCAAGAACCTGAGCGCCGCAGGGGACGCCGGGATGGTTTCGACCAATTCCGACGAGTTGGCCGAGCGGGCCAGAATGCTGCGCCAGCACGGTATGAGACGCCGCTACTATCACGACGAGATCGGCTGGAACACGCGCATGGACGGCTTCCAGGGCGCCATCCTCGAAGTCAAGCTCAAATACATTGACGGCTGGAACCAGGCCCGCCGCACCGTGGCCAAGCGCTATCGTGCGCTGTTTGCCGCCGCCGGGCTGACCGAAGCCGGACCGTACCCTGTCCATGGCGTTGTTCTGCCCCACGAGGTAACAGGCAGTCGCCACGTCTGGCACCAATACGTCATTCGCACCGCCCGCCGCGACCAACTGCGCGAGTTCCTAGCCAGCCGCAAGATCGGCTCGGAGATCTACTACCCCGTCCCGCTCCATATGCAGGAAGCGTTGCAGGTGCTGGGCTACGCCGAAGGCAGTTTCCCCGAAGCCGAATGCGCCGCCCGCGAAGTGCTGGCGCTGCCCATCTTCCCCGAGTTGCGCGAAGAGGAGCAGGAGACGGTGGTTGCGGCAATTGCGGAGTTTTTGAGCTAGCGCCACAATTATGTGAACTTGTACTTCCCAGGTCTCAAGGACGAGACCTGGGGCACCCGCGGTTGGTGCTGGAACAAACAGTGAGAGGCATCGCGTCCGTCCGGGAGCTTACTGACCGGCCCTACCGGAACAAATTGGTGCGGGCCAGTTCGATGATTTCGTCTCCGCGGCCGTTCAGGATGGCCTTGACCATGTACAGGTTGAAATCGACGATCTGATCCAGCTTGAGATTGGGAGGCATGGCCAGTTCCTGGCGGTTCACCGCGATATCGACCAGGGCCGGGCCAGGATGCGCAAAAGCCTGCTCGAGCGCGGGACGAACCTCCCCTGGATCATTGACGTGCAAGCCCAGAATCCCTGTCCCTTCCGCTATCTTGGCAAAGTCCGGATTGACCAGGTCGGTGGCATGACTCAGGAAGCCAGTGGCCTTCATCTCCAACTCCACAAAGCCCAGCGAACCGTTGTTGAACACCACCACCTTGACGGGAAGATTCAATTGGCGGAGCGACAGAAGGTCACCCATCAGCATGGAAACGCCTCCGTCGCCGGAGAGCGTGACCACCTGTCGGCCGGGATGAGAAATCTGCGCGCCGATGGCCTGCGGCAGAGCGTTGGCCATGGACCCGTGATTGAACGAGCCCAAGAGCCGGCGACGGCCGTTCATGGTCAAATAGCGCGCCGCCCAAATCACCGGAGTTCCCACGTCCGCCGTGAAAACGGCGTCTTCGGCAGCAAGCTCGTTGATGACCCTGGCCACATATTGCGGGTGGATGGGCGTTTGTCCCGGCTTCCCTGTGGCCAGATCGTCCAGGTCTTTGCGGGCTTCGCGATAGTGGTCGCGGGATGCATCCAGATGGCCGTGATCCTTCTTTTGTTTGATCGCAGGCAGCAGCGCACGCAGGGTTTCCGCAGCGCCGCCCACAACGCCCAGATCTACGCGGCTGCGGCGTCCCAGTTGCTCTTCGCGGATGTCGATCTGCACGATGCGCGCGTCCTTGGGATAGAACTGCTGATAAGGAAAATCCGTCCCCAGCATGAGCAGCGTGTCGCAGTTCATCATCGCGTAGTAGCCTGAGGAAAATCCGAGCAGGCCGGTCATGCCCACGTCGTACGGGTTGTCGTATTCAATGAACTCCTTGCCGCGCAAGGCATGCACGATAGGAGCCTGCAGCTTGCCGGCCAGCGCGACCAGTTCGGCGTGTGGGCCGGCACAGCCCGCACCGGCCAGGATGGTTACTTTCTTCGCGCTGTTCAGCTCCTCGGCCAGGCGGTCGAGTTCTTCCCGACGCGGAACTATCTCCGGCTGCGCATAGCTGAAAGTGATGCGGCGGTCCTGGTTGACAGCATCGGAGAGCGCAACGTCGCCGGGAATCACGATGACCGCAACGCCCTTCTTCGCGAGTGCCGTCTGGATGGCGATTTCAAGCATGCGCGGCATCTGCGAAGGGTGCGAGACCAACTCGCAGAAATGGCTGCACTCCTTGAACAGCAACTCGGGGTGAGTCTCCTGGAAGTAGTTGCTGCCAATCTCCTGCGACGGAATGTGCGCCGCAATGGCCAGCACGGGCACGCGGCTGCGCTGGCAGTCGTAGAGGCCGTTGATGAGGTGCAGATTGCCCGGGCCGCAGCTTCCCGCGCAGACCGCGAGCTTGCCCGTCAGGGCTGCTTCGGCTCCGGCAGCGAAGGCGGCCGTTTCCTCATGCCGCACACCGACCCACTCAATCCCCTCGCGCACCCGCACGGAATCCGTGATGCCGTTGAGAGAATCGCCCGCTACGCCGTAAATGCGCTCGACACCGACGCCGGCCAGAACATCCACAAACAGCTCTGCAACCTTCTTTGCCACGGTTTCCGATTCTTCCGGCGGCTCAACAGGAAGACAGCGAACCCCTTCCATTTGGCTCGTGGAAGCCTTTCTGATCTTCTAGATGCAAAGCTGCCGCCGGCGTTGCACAACCATGAGTCCTCTCGTGGGCGTGATGGGCCTCGCCTCGCGCATTCCTTGACCTTCCCTGCTCCAGGCTCCTTGTTCTCTGGTGTCCAGGCTGGCTGATTTGGTGATTGATCCCGAACAGGTGCGGGCGAGGACGCCCGCACGACAGCCGGTCTGGAGACCGGCGCTACACGCGTCCCTGATTCTGCCTGCTCGGGCGCACGCAGCCTCCGCATCCATGCCGTAGAATCCACTCAGCATGAAATGTCCCTATTGCGGTTTCGGGCAGGATCGGGTGGTCGACTCGCGCGAAAGCAAGGAAGCTGACTCCATTCGGCGGCGGCGGGAGTGCGAGCGCTGCAACCGGCGCTTCACCACGTACGAGCGGATCGACGAAATCCCCTACATGGTGGTCAAGAAGGACGGACGACGTGAGCGCTTCGACCGCCAGAAGGTGCTGAGCGGCCTTTTGCGCGCCTGCGAAAAGCGGCCCGTTCCTTCCATCCAACTGGAAGCCATTGTGGATGCGGCGGAAACCTACCTGGTGGACGCGCCGGAGCGCGAACGCACCACCCGCGAGATTGGCGAACTGATCATGACGCACCTGAAGGGGCTGGACACGGTGGCCTATATCCGCTTCGCCTCGGTCTACCGGGACTTCAAGGACGTGCGCGAATTCAAGGAAGAGTTGGAAGGGCTGCTGGGCGGAAGAACGGCGAAGGCTAAGAAATAACCACTAGCTTCTAGCCTCTAGCTTTCAGCTTTTCATGCCGGAATTGAATCTTATGGAGAACGCCTGAAGTCAACTCAGGCAAAGACAGCTAGAAGCTAGAGGCTAGTAGCTGAATTTGGAGACTCTATGGCGGAGACGAAGACGCACAAGGTGACGCTGATTCCGGGTGATGGCATCGGGCCGGAAGTGACGCAGGCCGTGGTCCGCATTCTTGAGTCCACGGGCGTGAAGTTTGAGTGGGAGCGGTTCGCCGCCGGCGCTGAAGCTTTCGAAATCTTTGGCGAATACATCCCCACGGCACTCTATGAGTCGATCGAACGCAACGGCGTGGCCCTCAAGGGTCCGGTTACCACGCCCATCGGCGGCGGCTTCAAGAGCATCAACGTCACCCTGCGCAAGAAGTTCGACCTGTTCGCCAACTTCCGGCCCATCAAGAACCTGCCCGGCCTGGAGACGCATTGGCCCGGGGTGGACTTGATCATCGTGCGCGAAAACACCGAGGGCGAGTACGTGGGCCTGGAGCACGAAGTGGTGGCCGGCGTGGTCGAGAGCATCAAGGTGATCACCGAAAAGGGCTCGACCCGCATCGCCAAATTCGCCTTCGAGTACGCGCGCAAGCATGGACGGAAGAAAATCCACTCCATCCACAAGGCCAACATCATGAAGCTGTCGGACGGGCTGTTTCTGCGCTGCGCGCGCACGGTGGCCGAGGGCTTTCCCGATGTGGTCTATGCCGAGCACCTGATCGACAACACCTGCATGCAACTGGTGATGAACCCCTACCAGTACGACACGCTGCTGCTTGAAAACCTCTACGGCGACATCGTCAGCGACCTGTGCGCGGGCCTGGTGGGCGGGCTGGGGCTGGTGCCGGGTGCGAACCTTGGCCTGGAGTGCGCGATTTTCGAGGCGGTGCACGGATCGGCCCCGGACATTGCGGGCAAGGATATCGCCAACCCCACGGCACTGCTGCAATCGGCGGTGCTGATGCTGCGCCACCTGGATGAATCCGCCGCGGCCGACAAGGTGCAGAAGGCGCTGGAAACGGTCTATGCGGAGCACAAGACGCTCACCCGCGACGTGGGCGGCAAAGCCGGCACCAGCCAGTTTGCCGACGCCGTGCTGGCGGCGATGCAACAGGAGTAAGATTCGCCGGAGACTCTTTTTAGGGAGCCGACTCAATGCCCGAAGCGAACGCAATTCCTCGCGCTGCCCTCAGTGCGGGAGACTCCGCATGCGACCCCATCTTTACCCGCCTTGAAGACCAGATCGACTGGTACGACCGCAAGAGCCGTTCGGCGCAGCACACCTTCAAGCGCATCAAGGTGGTCGAAATCCTCTCCGCCGCAGCCATTCCTTTCCTGGCCGGGCTGAATTACCCGCACGACAAGCTGGTCACCGGCGGCCTGGGCGTTCTGATCACCATCCTTGAAGGCCTGCTGCACCTCAACCAGTACCAGCAGAACTGGACCAACTACCGTTCCACCTGCGAGGCGCTGAAGCACGAGAAATACGTCTACCTGGGCAACGCCAACCCCTACGCGTCCGCGCACGACGCCCACGCGCTGCTTGCCGAGCGCATCGAATCCACGGTTTCGCAGGAGCACGCGCAATGGGCGTCGATCCAGCAGCAGGCGGCCAAGACCGAGGGCGGCACGGCGCAGCCCTGCTCGTGAGTTCGCGGCGGTGGCCTGAGCGTCTCGGCGCCGGCTAAGGTCCAGTCACCCGCACAAACTCCGACCTGCGGCTGTTGGGGCCCTTCTTTGCGAAGGTATTCTCGACCAGGACGCTGAGTTTGTCGCCGTTCGCGGTGACGGTTACTCGCGCCACGCGGCCCGAGTCCGCCTTTTCGCCGCTGTCCGGCAGCGCGGCAAAGTTCCATGTGGCTGTCGCCTTGCTGTTTCCCTCCAGCGCCGCCACCTGCGATCCCCAGTCGCATTTGCGGCAGGAACCCCAGGCGTGGATTTTGATCTCATCCTTCTTGCCGGCGATCCTCAACCGGGCCAGTTCGTTCTCCGCTTTGGGCGGCGAGGGGTCCTGCGAGGTGCCGGTCAGCGCATTGGCTTCGGGCAGCACCCACTCGCCCATGAGCGGGCCACCCGCGACATCGATGTTGGAAGGGGTGGTCGTTGTCGGGGTGGGCGCTGGAGGCGCAGCGCTGTTGGAGCCGTGCATCAGGAAGAGCCCGATCGCCGCGACCACGACCGCTGCCGCCCCTACCGCGGCCAGCACTTTAGTCTTCGGGCCCCTGGACGCAACGGGCTGCCCGGCGGGCGGGTTGGGCGGCGGGAGCTGCACTGCCACGGTGGCATGCACGGGCTCGGTATTGGTCGCGCTCGACGGCGTAATATACTGCGCCAGCGCCTTGGTCAGCAGTTGCACATCGGAGTTCCAGCGCGCATGGGTAATCTCGACGCTGTTGCGAAAGGCCAGGTCCTTCAGAGCGTCGGGCAACTGGTCCGGGTGGGGCATCTTGGCGTCGTGCACCAGCACCGGAATCACCGCAATGTTGCGCGCCAGGGCCGCGGCTACTTCGAGGCGCACAAAGTCGTTGGGGTCATCCAGGCGCCGCTCGCCGGAGCTGCCCGCGATGGTGGCCCAGTTGGGACCGATCATGGCCAGCAGCACGCCGCAGGTGGACACGTTGTCGTCGATGGCCTTGCGGAAATCGATGCCGGGGTTGATGCCTGCGACGTCCATGAACACCGAAGCGTCGCCAAAGGTGCGAACCAGGTCGTCGAACAGCCGCCCTGCTTCGCCGGCTGTGTCGTCCCTGCGATAACTGATGAAGATTGCGCGCCCCACCTTGCCTCCGTTCAACCGGCCCAGTTTTGAACGCCCTTTTCCGAAGCCAGAATAGGCGGAAATTGTTCGCTGGGCAAGAAATAACGGCGACGGCCGGCAACTATCTCTTCGCGTCCTCTTCAGCAGCGGGCCGCCGCTCCCGGGATTGCGGGTAGGGACCGCGCTGCGTGGAGTTAGCAGGTTAGCGAGTCGGCGAGTCAGCGGGCGGGCTGCCGCCTTCTCGCGGAAGGGCAGCAACGGGAACGCGGCAACGGCGGGCACGGTTTCGACCTAAAGGCGAAGAAACGGTGAACCGGACCCCCGGGGGGGTGGGGGGTGCTTTTCAGGGTACGGACCGGGCACATGCCTGACAGATTGGACGGGGGAGATGGCTTCTCCGGCGGATGCGGGATATCGCACACTTGTCTCCTATTTGCCAGTGTGCGCCGACGGAGGGTTATTTTCTGCAAGACTCCGCATCGGACGGGCGCTCCTTAGTATTTTTCCACCCCAGCGACGACCTGCCGGAATCATCTCAGGTATGACAGGTCTCAGAAACGA
>JBEKTB010000113.1:0-12331 GCA_049516495.1 Occallatibacter sp. | reverse complement strand
ACGGATCTGGTTCTTCTAGAATTGCTACATTCGCAGGGCGGCTGCGAGGAAGCGAAAGGATCTCACGTTGAAAAATCCGGCATCCAAGTACTCACCCACGCGCACTGTCCAGTTGAACGATCGTACCTGGCCAGGCAAAACCATCGACAAGGCACCCATTTGGTGCAGTGTCGACTTGCGCGACGGGAATCAGGCACTGATCGATCCGATGGATCTGGACCGCAAGAACATCATGTTCGATCTGCTGGTCAGGCTTGGCTTCAAGGAAATCGAAGTGGGCTTTCCTGCCGCATCCCAAACGGAATTTGATTTCTGCCGAGGATTGATTGAGCAGGGCCGCATTCCGCCCGATGTTACCGTGCAGGTTCTTACTCAGGCGCGCGAAGAATTGATTCAGCGCACCTTCGAAGCATTGCGTGGCGTGCATCGCGCCATCGTCCACGTCTACAATTCGACGTCGACCATCCAGCGCGAAATCGTTTTCAAAATGGATCGTGAAGGAGTAAAGCAACTCGCCGTCGATGGAGCCAAGATGCTTCAAGATCAAGCGGCATCTTACCCTGGAACCGACTGGATATTCGAGTATTCACCTGAGAGTTTCACCGGGACGGAGCTTGACTACGCCCTGGAGGTTTGTGAAGCGGTGCTGGCTGTCTGGAAGCCCACGCCAGACCATCGCGCCATTATCAATCTGCCGTCAACGGTCGAGAATTCCACGCCCAACGTCTATGCGGATCAGTTCGAGTGGTTCGGTCGAAATCTCAGAAACAGGGATTCAATCATCCTCAGCGCCCATCCGCACAATGACCGCGGCACCGCGGTTGCATCGGCAGAGTTGGCGATGATGGCGGGCGCCGATCGAGTCGAGGGCACGCTCTTCGGGAATGGGGAGCGTACGGGCAATGTCGATATTGTTACCCTGGCCCTTAATATGTACACCCAGGGCAACGATCCCGGATTGGACTTTTCCGACCTGCCGTCCGTAATCCAGTGCGCCGAGTTTTGCACCCAGTTGGCCGTCCACCCGCGCCAGCCGTATGCGGGCGAGTTGGTGTTTACCGCTTTCTCAGGTTCGCATCAGGACGCAATCAAGAAAGGATTCGCCGCTCAGTCCGGTAAAGCCACATGGCAGGTTCCCTATCTGCCTTTGGATCCCAATGATATTGGCCGCACCTACGCAGAGGTCGTACGAGTCAATAGCCAGTCGGGCAAAGGCGGAGTTGCGTTCATCCTTGAGCGCGACTACAACGTCCTTCTGCCGCGCAAACTGCAGATCGAGTTCAGCCGCGTCATCCAGCGGATCAGTGACGCGACAAGCCGCGAGATACGCCCGGCGGAGATATGGAGTGCGTTCCAGGCGGAATACCTCGACCGGCAAAGCCCATTTTCCTGCATTCGCTGTTCCGAAATCCTGAGTGCGGAAATCACGAATATATCGGCCACGATCAAAGTAGACAATGTGGAGCACGCGATCACAGGGAGAGGAAATGGTCCCATCGATGCCTTTGTTGATGCGATGAACTGCGAATTTGGCTTTGCTGTCAGGGTTGTCGATTACCAGGAGCAATCGATTACCGACGGCGCCTCCGGCACCGCGATGGCCTATATCGGATTGCAATTCGGTGATTCGGAATCAGTATTCGGCGTAGGCACGGATCCTAATATTGTGAAGGCGTCACTGAATGCGATTTTGTGCGCCGTCAATCGCGCAATGTCGTTCGGAAGGGTTGCCTTGCAAGCCCATCGATAATGCACTGTGTCGCCCACTCGCCTGAACCGAGGATGCCGTAACATATGAAGGTCAAGCGGAATCGTCCGGCGCGAGGTGCCCGCATACATCCTCGCGCAGTCGGCCGGGGCTTTTGCCTGCGTGACTGCGACTGATCTCATGGTCGGTTTATCTGCTTTTTCGATTTCGACTCACGCGAGAAGCGGCCCTGCCCAGATGTTTCGCGAGTTCATCGCGACATTCGGACTATTGATCCAGCAATTAAATACTGTGTGCGTGCCCCATTTTTTCCCGCGTTTTGTGCAGGAAAGGGTGGGAAGGAATGTCGCTCTTCTCTAGCCGGATCAATAATTGCAACACAATTGGCAGGCGCGTTTGGTGCAACGCTCCTCTTCCAATGGCTTACGCCTTCAATCGCATCGACCTCGTCTGAGGTCCTCGTGGAACACGACTTATCGGTTCAGGACTGGTTTGCTAGGAGCGTCGCTCAGTGATGAGATCTTCCGGGGATGCTCTTCATGAAGTTCGTCGTGCAGTTCGTCAACCTTGGCCTTAGCCTTGTCTAGAGCCCTCCTGCCGGCAGAGGTGATCTTGTACACCCGGCGACTGTGCCCTCCAACATTTTTAGGGACAGACGTCAACAGACCACTGCGTTCCAGGCCATGCAGGGGGGGTAGAGAGTTCCCGGCCCAATTCGATACCCGTGGTGCTCCAGCTCTGCCATCATCGCAAGCCCAAAGATGGGCTCGTAGGATGCATGGGCGGGCACATGAATCCGTATAAGGCCGAAAAAGAGTTCACTCTGGTGATTGGACACAGATCAAATATAGCTCTACTTAACCCGAATCGAACATCGATAGTATAATATCGAAGTTCGATATGGGTGGCATCTCGATCTTCGTGGAGGTCTTCAGCGCAGATGAGGGGTCGCAGTCACTGTCCCAAGGGAATACTGTTCCTGCTTTTGATGCTGGCCGCTTCGCGCCTGAGGGCGCAGGGGCCACCGTATCAAACCGACGATCCAGTGCCCGTTGATCTGCATCACTTTGAGTTCTATATATTTGGCGGCGTCGATGGCACCCCGGCAGAAATCGACTCGACGGGGCCGGCTTTCGAGTTCAACTGGGGTGCAATATCCAGAGTGCAACTGCATGCCATCCTGCCCTGGGGAGCAGTCTTCCCGTCGAATAATCCCGTTTACCTGCCCGGTGGGACAGGTCCGAGCGCATTCGGTCTCACTGACATGGAACTGGGCGTGAAGCTTGCCATCATCAAAGAGACCAGATATATCCCGCAAATCGGCACCTTCACCATGTTCGAAATGCCGACTGGAAACGATAACAAGGGGCTCGGTGTTGGAAAAGTCTGGTACAAACTCCCAGTCTGGTTTCAAAAGAACTCCGGCAAATGGCTCTTTGATGGAGGTGGAGGCTATCAAGTGGTCCCGCAAGCCAACTATCGCGATTTTCCTTATACGGGTTGGTTGGTGAAACGAGAACTGAGCGAAAGGCTTGAGTTGGGAGCGGAAGTCTTTGCGCATGGGCGCGAGGGTTTTGCGGCAGCCCAAACCCAGCGTTCGACGATGATCGACGTCGGCGGCTACTACCATTTCAAGCATCACGAGGGCGAGCAATTCTTGTTCTGCTATGGTCACTCCGTCGCCGGCCAGACAGAGAACTACGCCTATGCGGGCATGTATTGGACCTGGGGTAAAGACGAAAAGCAAAACAGCCAGAAAGACGCGGCGAAGAGCGAATGGATGCAGGGACCAATGCGAGGCAACGGATTTGAATGACCCGCGGAACGAGGCGTGCGTTGAGGCCGCCCGCAGCAAAGGACACGGCAAATGGAAATCTCGGCACGCGCTCTTTGGACGTTAGTACATGGCATGGGATTCGGCGCACTCTATCTCCTGGCTTGTTCCGGCGCGCTCGTGGAGTTGTATCGCTTCACCGCTGCGTCCCCGTCGCCCGAA
Organism: Occallatibacter sp.; assembly: GCA_049516495.1. Taxonomy (GTDB): domain Bacteria; phylum Acidobacteriota; class Terriglobia; order Terriglobales; family Acidobacteriaceae; genus Telmatobacter. The sequence continues at coordinate 8,627 of JBEKTB010000113.1, read as the reverse complement.
CCCACTCCCGGTCAACAGCTCTTCATCAAGATTTATCTTCTTTCGATGGTAGTCCTTGCATGGGTGGCCGTTCTGACCGGAGCGTACGTCATCTATCCGTGGTATCGCGCTGCACCCCCGCCAGGGACGACAGACCTCTCAATGTTTCCGCAACGCCTGCTGATGTCGAGTCCCGCGACTATCGGCTGGCATTCCCTTGGCATGGAATGGAAGGAGCATGTCGCCTGGTTCGCTCCCATGTCGATCACGATGGTTGAGGGAGGTTCCCTGCGTCAAGGTCGGTCGTGCGTTGAAGTTCGATGTGGAAGCGCTGGATCGCTACATCGAAAAACACACAATCGAAGCCATTTGACTAAAGGAGGAGCATGTCAATTCACAAAAGGAAAGAAGGTCTGTACGAAGTCCGGTGGCGAGAGGGCGGACGAAATAAAGGTGTCCGCGTCCACGGCGCACTGGAACTCGCGAAAAAGATCGAACGCAAGCGGATGTCTGTCAGGGATGAAAATCGCCATTTGGACGTGAAGCGGGACGTTAATTTCCGGATGTCGACCTTAATCGACCGGTACTGGGAGCAGTACTGGACGAAGAAATGCTCTGCGGACAGGGAAAAGAGCATCGTCGAAGGTATTCGGGATGAACTTGGAAAGCTGTTCGTACGGGAAATCGACGGAGTCGCTGTTAGTCGTTGGTACGCGAATCTTACCTCGGTTCGGGGACTTTCAGAAGGAACGGCGGTAAGGCACTTTCATGTCATGCACCACATGATGGAGAAGGCTTCAACGATATGGTCCAAAGAAACTGGTCTGGAACGGAATCCTGCGGATCAGGTTGAAGTAAGTCGGCCCGACGATGCACGTGATCGTTACCTGTCGGAGAGCGAACTTCGTAAGCTGAAGACAGCACTCGACCAAAAGCGACTGCGGAAGGGTTCAAAAGACGTGAACCGGACTACTCAGCGGATGAGGCTGATCGTGCTGATTGCGTTGACCACCGGGATGCGGGCGTCTGAGATATTCGGGCTGCGATGTCCGGATGTGATGGATAGTGAGGGTCTGTTGGCGGTGAGAGCAAAACTTAAGGGTGGCAAGATGCGATATGTCCCCCTGCTCCCCGAGGTGGCCGGGGAACTCAGACGCTACCCGGTCGTGATCTCTGATGATCGGATTTTCCCGCCCAGAAGAGGCGCGTATGGCGTCCGACGCAGGCTCGAAGGAAGTTTTGAGGATTTGCTTCGACGAGCAAAGATCTCGAACTTCCGCTTTCACGATCTGCGCCACACCCTTGCGTCGTGGTACATGATGAATGGCGGTGATCTGTACGAACTCGCCAAGATTCTCGGCCATTCAAATATCAAAATGACCGAACGCTACGCAAAACTCGGAAAAAAACATATCGCAAGAACAGGCAATACTGCTCGGGAGATCTGGAAACTGATGGAGCCCGAATCTGTCAACAAAGCGAACCTCGGTTGACGATGTTCGCGTATTGTTCGCGCCCTCAAAAGCGCGAACTCTTTGGTTGCCGCTAAGTTGTTGATTTAAGTGGTGGCCAGAGACGGGATTGAACCGCCGACGCCGGCCTTTTCAGGGCCGCGCTCTACCACTGAGCTATCTGGCCTCAGTGCAAATTTTAGTTGCATCTCTACGCGTGGAAGCCGGATGAACCGGAACAGGCAGGTCCACGAACAGTACTCTGCAACGACTTTGGACAGTATACCAAGTCCCCCTTCCCCGGCCAAACTCAACCCGTGACAAACCTTCCCCAAGTCCTAAGTCCTTGCTCTACACTGGAGAACATCATGCGCCGCGCAGCCCGTCTTGCCGCCTGTCTCGTCCTCGCCTTCCCGTTTATCCCGCTCCACGCTCAGGCCTCGGCAGCAGAGACTCGCGCCGCCCGTGCCTACGAGGCCGCTGTGCAGGCCGGTCCGCTGGCCGTGCGTGCCTTCCTGGCCCAATTCCCCAAGGGCGCTGACCTGCACATCCATCTTTCCGGAGCCGTTTATGCAGAAACCTTTATCCGCGACGCCGGCGAAGACGGCTTGTGCATCGAGCCGGCAACCCTTTCCTTTGCCAAGCCTCCATGCACACCTCCGCTGGTGCCTGCCGAGCAGCTTTCCGGCAACCTGACGCCGGCCAATCAGGAGCTCTACGACCGCCTGGTCAACTCCTTTTCCATGCGCAGCTTCGTACCCACTCCCGGATTCAGCGGCCACGACCAGTTCTTCTCCACCTTCGGCCGCTTCAGCGGGTTGAGCAAAAAGCACATTGGCGAGTGGGTGGACGAGGTGGCCAGCCGCGCCGCCGCCCAGAATCAGCAGTATGTGGAGCTGATGGAGACGCCAATCTTCCAGCACGCCGCTGAACTCGGCCGCGCCAACCCCTTGAATCAGGACTTTGCCCAATATCGCCAGACCCTGCTCGCCGTCGGCCTGCGCGAGGAGATCTTTGTCGACCGCGAAGACGTCCGCGCCGCCGAAGCACTCCGCCGCGACATCGAACACTGCGGCACTCCCCAGGCCACGCCCGCCTGCAAGGTGCAGGTGCGCTACATCTACCAGGTTCTCCGTGGCAATTCGCCGGAGCGGGTGTTCGCCCAGGCGCTCCTCGGCTTTGAAACCGTCCAGCAAAGCATCGACGCCCGCGAGCCCAGCTATGTCGGCATCAACTTCGTCATGCCGGAAGACGGCTACCTCTCCATGCGCGACTACACCCTGCAGATGAAGATGGTCGGCTATCTCCACACCGTCTACCCCAAGGTCCACATCAGCCTGCATGCCGGCGAACTGGCTCCCGGACTGGTGCCGCCCGAGGGTCTCCGCTTCCATGTCCGCCAAGCCGTCGAACTGGCGCACGCCGAGCGCATCGGCCACGGCGTAGACATTATGTATGAAGACGACGCCCCGGGGTTGCTCCGGGAGATGGCCCAGAAGCATGTCATGGTCGAAATCAACCTCAGCTCCAACGCCGGCATCCTGGGCGTCCGGGGCGCCGACCACCCCTTCCCCCTCTACCGCGCCGCCCACGTCCCCGTCGCCCTTTCAACTGACGATGAAGGCGTTAGCCGCATCGACATCACACGCGAATACGCCCGCGCCGCCCTCGACTATCACCTCGGCTACCAGGACCTGAAGCAGTTGGCCCGTACCGGCATGGAGCATAGCTTTCTGCCCGGCGCCAGTCTCTGGAACGCCCCCGATGTCTTTACCAGCCCCGCCACTCCCTGCGCCGCGCTGGCTCTGGGAGCCGACCGGCTCCCCGCCGCCTGCAAAGCCTTTCTCGACAACAGCCAGAAGGCCGCCGCCCAGTGGGAGCTGGAACGCCGCTTCCGGGCGTTTGAAGCCAAATTCTGATCCGCCTTTTCCCTGCCTTCCAGGCCCGGAAGTCCAAGTGCCCAAGGTACGGAAGAACGGGTGCCCCAGGTTCGGCGCAGCCTCATCGCGCCTAACCTGGGATATCCATATCTATCGCTCTTTATAGCCTCTCGGATATTGAGGGCTCTTTATAGCCGCGAGCCCCCGGTCCCGGCTTTGAAACCTGGGAACTCAACCCCCTCAAGCCCAGCCAAACCCACTCTTTTGCAGCGGCAGGGTCCGGATCCGCTTGCCCGTTGCGGCAAAAATAGCGTTGCCCACGGCCGGCAGAATTGGCGGCAGCGTCGGCTCGCCCAGACCGGTCGGCGCGTAGTCGGTCTTGCGCCAGTAAACCTCGATCTTCGGCACCTGCCGCATGCGCATCAAGGGATGGTTGTGGAAGTTCGACTGCTGAATCGTGCCGTCCACCAGCGTAATTTCCTGCGCCATGTGGCCCAGCCCTTCCATAATGCCGCCCTGCGCCATGCTTTCGGCCGCGGCGGGATTGATGATCTGGCTGCCCACATCGCCCGCGGCCCACACCTGATGCACCGTGATCTTGCCCTGCGCGTCAACGCTCACATCCGCAACTTCAGCGAAGTAGCCCAGATGGCAGAACCATGCGGCAATGCCCATCCCGCGGCCCGGCGCCTTCGCCCGCTTTGCCCAGCCCGACTTTTCCGCCACCAGCTCCAGAACGCCCTTGTACCGCTCCGGGATGAGAACCGACGGGCCCGTTGGCTCGTGGTCGCCCACGGCGTCGTGCTCGCCCGAGGACCACGGCGCTCGCGGGTTGCTGAGCAGTTCCAGTTGGAATTCGAGCGGGTCGCGACCGGCTGCATGGGCCAGCTCGTCAAGGAAGGACTGCGCCACCCAGCAGTAGGCGTTGTCGCCCGGTGCGCGCAGTGCTCCGGTGCGCAGCATGAGCGGCCGGGCGGAGCTGTAGAGCGCGTAGGCCGGCGGAAAGCCCGCAGGATACGCATCCTGCCCAATGCCGCCCCCGGAGGTCGAGTGCTTTTCATCGCCAAAGGTGATGAAGTGCTGCCGCCAGGCCGTCATCTTGCCCTGCGCATCCAGGCCGCCTTTCAAGCCAAACGTTCCGCCCGGCCGGAAAGCGTCGTGGGCCACGTCGTCTTCGCGCGACCACAGCAGCTTCACCGGCGCGTCAACTCGCTTGGCGATCCACGCGGCCTCCACAAGGTAGTCGTTCTGCAGCCGCCGGCCAAAGCTGCCTCCCGAGCGAACCATGTGGGTCGTAATGTCGCTCTCCTCAATGCCCAGCGTCTTCGCTACCAATTCGACGCCGTTCCCCGGCAGCGTACTGGTCGACCACATCTCCAGCTTTCCATCTTTCCAGTGCGCCGTGGCGCCCTGCGGCTCCAGTGTGACGTGCGCAATAAACGGATATTCATAGGTGGCCTCAACCACCTTGGCCGCCGACTTGAGCGCCGCATCCACGTCGCCATACTTGCGCACCGTGGTTCCCGGCGGCGCCTGCAACAGTTCCTCTGCCCGCTTTGCGAATTTCTCGCTGCTCTGCGTAGCTGCGGGGCCAAGGTCCCAGTTGACCTTGAGCTTTTTGCGAGCCTGCTGTGCCTGCCACCAGGTGTCGGCCACAATCGCGATGCCCGGCTCCATGCCCGGCTCCCAGGGCGTGAAGGCCGCGGGAGTGATGCCCCCATCGATCACCAGCACATGGCGCACGCCCGGCAGCGCTTTCACCTGTTCGATGTTTGCGCTTTTCACCTTGCCGGCAAACACGGGAGCCTTTTCAATCGACGCGTACAACATTCCCGGCACTTCTACATCAATGCCGAACAGCGGCTTGCCGGTGACTATGCCGTGGGTGTCGACGCCCGGCTGCGAGTGGCCGATAATGCGGTAATCCTTGGGGTCCTTGAGCTTGACGCTGCTGAGCGCGGGTGCGGGCAGCGCCGCGGCTTTGGCCCCCAGCTCTCCATACCCGGCGGAGCGCCCTGAAGCCGCGTGAAGCACCCGGCCATGTTGCGTGGTGCACTCGGCTTCCGGCACGCCCCACGTTTGCGCGGCGGCGGTGATCAGCAACTGGCGTCCGGCTGCGCCCACCCGCCGCATCGGCTCCCAGCCCTGGGGCGTGTTCGCGGACCCTCCAGAAAACTGCCGGCCATAGATCTTCTCGTTCAGTTCGGCCTGCTCGACCCGAACATCCTTCCAGTCGACATCCAGTTCCTCGGCAATCAGCATGGGCAGCATGTTGCGCATGCCCTGGCCTGACTCCGAGGCGCGCGCCATGATGGTCACCACGCCATCCGGAGCGATGTGGATGAAGGCCTGTGGCGTAAGGACAGGCGGTGTCTCCGGCCCCTGGGCCCCGGCCAGCGGTGAGCGATAAAGACCCAGAGCGAGGCCGCCGCCCGCAAGGGCCGTCAACTGCAAAAACGATCTCCGGTTCATGCGCATCGGATGGCCCTCCTTCACTTTGTCCGGGCTGCTGCGCCCGCGTCTGCTGCTTCATGGATGGCTTGACGGATGCGCGTGTAGGTTCCGCAGCGGCACAGGTTGCCGCTCATGGCGGTGTCTATCTCTGCGTCCGTGGGGTGCGGCGTGTTCTCGAGTAGGGCGGCGGCCGACATGATCTGCCCTGCCTGGCAATAGCCGCACTGCGGCACGTCCAGCGCCTCCCAGGCCACCTGCACCGGGTGCAAGCCGTCCGGCGAAAGCCCCTCGATGGTGGTCACCGGCTGGCCCACCACCGACTCCACGTGCGTCATGCACGAGCGCACCGCACGGCCGCCCACCAGCACCGTGCACGCGCCGCAGACGCCCATGCCGCAGCCGTACTTGGCGCCCTTCAGGTTCAGCACGTCGCGCAGCACCCACAAAAGCGGCGTATCCGGCGCTACGTCCACCGTCGCCGTCCCATTGTTGACGGTCAGCTTTAGAGACATGTGTACTCTCCACAATCCGCGTTCGAAATAGGAATCATCGCGAAACCCACGATCGGAACGGCGGCCTATGGATCCTGTTGTCAAATCTCAGAATCCGCGCCTCATCCTCTTCGCGCTCTGGGCGAAAAGAGTTGGGGGTGAGCCACACTCACCATCAGCCGGTTCACTATCGCGTTTCTTGCCTGGCCTTCCACCGGAAATGGGGCCTCAGCGGGGCGATCTTCGAGGGGAAATGCCGCTACCCGCGCCTTGCAGAAGGAAAAGAATCACCGGCAGCTGTTTTGGCGTGCCGGTAGGGGAAAGTCGGAAAACCGGCCCGAGGCCGCCGTCAGCAGCCTCGGGTAAATATCCTTAACGGCTGAATATCACAAAACGGCGTCCGGCGTAAAGCCTGAAGCCGCCGGCCGGGTCCGCCACAACCTGCAGCGGCGTGGGCCGCTTGAAACCTGCATCGTCGCCCGTGGCCACGGTCAACACGTCATGCCCGCCCACGTCGGTGATCACAAGCTTGTTGTCCGCAACGAATCCCACCCCATAGATGCCGGCCGGCAGGTTCTGCCCGCCCACCTTGAGAGGAACTTCGGCGATAAAGTAGGCCTGGTACTTGGCCTGCACATCGCTCGCGTAGCCGCTGTTGTCCACCAGGGTTGCCAGCACGTAGGACCCGTCGGCAAACTTCACGCCGCCTGAGTTGCGCAGTTGCGTGGGCGCCGACTGCCCGCGATAATACACGCTCGCCGGCAGCAGCTTTTGCGTATCCGCTGGTTTCAGCACTGTGTCGCCGCCCTGTGCCTTCATCTGTCCCGGCGCCATCATCGTCACGGCCAGTGCTCCAGCCGCCGCAAATTTCAAAATTGCCGCTAAACGCATCCTCAAACCCCCTTCTTGCCTTGCGTACCGGAGTATATCGCATCGCCTTTTGTGCGCGCCCGCCCGCCGGCTCCAGGGAACCCCTGAATCAGCCAACGTTCTGAGGGGTACTGGCCTTCCATGCAGCGGAAAGACTCGACACTGGTGGTAGGCCGAGACTTTAGTCCCGGCACAAACCCAGCAAAATGAGCGCAGGCTTTAGCCCCTGGGGATGATTTTTTGAGAACACCTCTCGCGTGCCGCCCTTTTCCCGCAATCTGTTCAGCCCCTGAGGAATTGCCCACCTCACGAAAGAACTTGTTCTGAATCCCCTAATTCTCAGTCGACAGCACGTCGTAGAAGTAGTTGATGGAGACCCGCTTCACCGCCGCAGGGAGCTTGGGCAACTGCACCGTCTGGTCGATCGTTTTGTCGCCAGCAATACTCAGCGAGCCCAGGCGCAAAATTTTACCGTTGTCCAGTTCCAGGTAGACCGGTACGGGCATTCTGAATTTATCCGGAACCCCCGATTGGGTCAGTTTGAAATGCAGGCTTGTCGCATCGCCGTTTTGTGTGGTCTGGTTCTCGAAGTGATACACCGGCAAGTCCGTGCCGTAAACGTATTGACCGAAAAACCAATCCATACGGTGATTGCCATCCAGATCCATTTGCCGGCTCATGTGCTTTTCCACCATGGCCTTGAAGTCCTCTGTGGTGGCCGCCTGCAAGCGGTAGGTGTCCAGAAAATCGTGCATCATGGCAATGAAGCGGGCGTCGCCCTCATTGGTCGTCCACATCATCATCCGGATCATGTGCAGGATATAGGCGCCCTTGGGATAGACGAGATTCTGGTAGATGTCCCATCCCGTCTTTTGCGAACTGAGCCGGTAGCCCATGGTTACCGGGCCCACGTCGATCGGCCGGAAGCCCTGCGCGTTCTTTTCTGTGATCAACTTCCGTTGCTGTTTCCAGAACTCGCGAAACTCGTCCGGCTTGGGCCGCGTCGCCTGAAGAAAAATGGAGGCCGAGGTGTCCGCAAACCCTTCGCTCATCCATTGGTCGCGGTAGCCGCGGAAGCCTACCGTCTGTCCCCACCACTGGTGCGCCACTTCGTGCGGAGTTACTACCTTCCAGTACATATCTTCCGGGCGCAGGCCCAGGAAATGCTGCTGTGTCTGGTCCAGAAACCCGCAAATGGGCAGATACACAAGCATCGGCCAGCTTTGCCCATAGTTGCACGCATATTGCTGAGTCAGCGCCACCCGCGCAAAGGGGAGCGGACCGAAGTAGCGTGTGTAAAGCTCCGCGGCCACTTGTCCCTGGCTCAGTTGCACCGGCAGCATCGTGGTTGTGTTCAGCGTGCCAAGCACGCCTCCGGCCATCTGGCTCAGGTCGTCGGGAGGCGTTGTGTTGGCGTAGGCGTCGATGGTCAGGTCATCGCCCAGTTTGCCCGCCACCTTCGCCTCTTTCATGGTGAACTTGCCCAGATTGAAGCCCACCAC
>JBEKTB010000112.1:0-12407 GCA_049516495.1 Occallatibacter sp. | reverse complement strand
ATCTGGTTGTCGAAGCCCTGGTTGCTCTCGCCGTACGCATTGTTGTCCATGCCGTCCAGCAGAAAGTTGTTGAACATGCTGCGCAGCCCGTTGATGTTGTACGAACCCGCACGCAGCAGGCTCGTCACGGCGGTTGTGGTCTGCTCGGTGGGCGCCTGCCGCGAGCCGGTTACCAATGCCAGCAGGTCAGAGTAGTTGCGGCTTACCAGCGGCAGCGATTCAGTTTGATATTCCGAAACCGTCTGCCCGCGTTCGCTGGTTTCGGTTTCGATCTGCAGCGCCACGTCGCTTACTTCCACCGTGGTGGCATCCGCCTGCCCCACCTTCAGGGTCAGATCGATGCGCTGGCGTCCGCCTACCGAAACCGTGATGTCCTTCGCTTCGGCCGGCGCAAATCCCGGCGCGCTGGCCTCGATGTTGTATTCCCCCACGCGCAGCGACGGCGCCTCATAGTCGCCCCCGCTATTGGCGGTTAACTTGATCACATTGCCGGTATTTACGTTGGTCACGGTGACGGCCGCATTGGGAACCGCGGCGCCCGTGGCGTCATGGATGGACCCGACCAGGCTGCCATCCTCATATTGCGCTCTTGCGTTGGTGCCACAGAATGCAATCAAGAGGCCTACAAATAAAGTCGTGCAGAGGACCCTTATATCTCTCATGCCAGTGACCTTACAGGCCCCCCTTGAAACTTCAATGAAATCGCGGTGAACGCAGCGTGAATCGCTTCACCGCCTCGATCGTTCCACACGTTCGATCGGGTGCCCCATCCTTTCCGCGTCTTTTGCGGAAAGGGTGGGAAACCATACGCTGCTCCTTCGCCTTCACCGCCTCGATCGTTCCACACGTTCGATCGGGTGCCCCATCCTTTCCGCGCCCTTTGCGGAAAGGGTGGGATCCATACACCCCTCCACCGCCTCAACCCCCAGGAAACTCACTCGACACTCCCCGCCCATCCGGCTCAAGAGCGATCTGCCTTACACTGTATGCGTGTAGAGCCGCGGCCCCCGCGCCATGCTCCCGCGGCAATCGTCCCAGGAGGGCAAGGTGTTATGAAAAAGATCGGCGTTCTTTTTGGCATGGAGAACAGTTTCCCCGGCGCACTGGTCGAGCACATCAACGCCCGCAACATCGACGGCCTCGAGGCAGAATTCGTCTCGACGGGCGCCGTCCAACTCGACAAGGTTCCCGCCTACTCGGTCATCGTGGACCGCATCTCCCACGACATCCCTTTCTACCGCGCCTTTCTCAAGCACGCCGCCGTCAACGGCACCATCATCATCAACAACCCTTTCTGGTGGTCCGCCGACGACAAGTTCTTCAATTACACCCTTGCTCGCAAACTCGGCGTCGCCGTCCCCCCCACCGTGATCCTGCCCCACAAGGAGCTTCCCGAGGGCACCACCGACCGCTCCATGCGCAACCTCGAGTTCCCGCTCGACTGGGATGCGGTCTTCGCCGAGATCGGCGAGCACGGCTTCCTGAAGCCCATCGACGGCGGCGGCTGGCGCGACGTCTACCACGTCCACAATCGTGAGGAGTTCTTCCGCGCCTACGACCAGTCCCGCGACCTGTGCATGATGTACCAGAAGGCCGTCGACTTCACCGAGTATTTCCGCTGCTACGTCGTCGGCCAGAAGAAGGTCCACATCATGCCCTACGACCCGCGCAAGCCCCACGCGGACCGCTACATCCAGAACCCGCCGGCCTATGGCAAAAAACTCCTCAAGCGCATCGAGCGCGACGCACTCACCCTCTGCCGCGCCCTCGGCTACGACCTCAACACCGTCGAATTCGCGGTAGAAAAGGGCGTCCCCTACGCCATCGACTTCATGAACCCCGCCCCCGACGCCGATCTCAACTCCGTCGGCCAGGCCAACTTCGACTGGATCGTCAAGGAAGTAGCCGACCTCGCCATCGCCAAGGCCAGACTCGCTCCGCATGTGCCCGAGCTCCGCTGGCAAGCCCTGCTCGGCGCAGAGATTGCGCCCGCCGCCAAGAAAGCTGCGAAAAAGAAGCCCGCCTCAAAAAAGAAAGCCAGGGCCGCCGCATCGAAGCCGAAGAAAGTGGCAAAAAATGCCGAGCCCGCCGTCGAGGTCGCCGGCTGATCGAGAGGCTGCTGGGTTGCCGGTATTGGGCCAGCCTGGACTTCCACCACATCGACCCGGCGCGAGAACGGTACTTGCGGGCGTCGCGGTGTTCACGGGTTGATAATTTCCGGATTGACGACGATACAGGCCCTTCTGCGTCCAAGTAGATTAAGATTGTGCGCACTATGTTGCAACGTAAGCTCTCGTTCCTCGCGCCCATCCTCTCCTCTTGCCTTGTGGGGATCCTCGTACCGCTTCTCGATGGGCAGGTTGTGGAGTTGCACGGCCTTCCGGGCGATCCGGACTCTTATAGCTGTGTCCTTAGCGGCTTGAAAGGGATGGGTAACGACTGCGGAACTAAATACGATGAGATGGTTTTCACCGCCGAGATTCTCTCTACCACCCCGGCGCCCAACGACGAATTCCGTCTCACGCTCCGTCCAGAGACGATCTTCAAAGGCACTCCCACCGTAGGGATGGAGATCCTCACTGCACAGCGGAAATGTCTTCCGGCGATGAAGACTGGTGACTCATGGCTCTTCTCCTTATATCGCGATGAGAAATTGAAAGAACTCGTTGTCGACTACGGCAGCCGCAGCGGACCCGAAACGGACAAAGGCTCACAGATTGACTTCCTGCGCAGACTCGCGGGCCTTGACGCTGCGGGAGTCGTGAAGGGACGCGCATACGCCGATCGGGAGACGAAAGAGGGGCGGCTAGAGCAGTTCCCATCCGTGGATCACACCATCATTCTCACTCGCGTCGAAGACGGCCGGAAGTTCAAGGCTTTGACCAATAAGAAAGGCGAATTTGAGTTCGGGCCAGTCCCGGCAGGAAAATACGATCTCGACCCCAACACCAAGCCGGGTCTCTGGACCATGTGGTCGGGTGGAGTCGATGTCGAGCCGCACGGGTGCACTGACTTCGATCTTGATTTCCAGGCCGATGGCCAGATTGCCGGAAGACTCCTCTTTCCTGAGGGAGTGGACCCAGCGAAATGGCAAGTTGAAGTCACGCCCACCGATGATCCCGGGGTTGTTCCGGCCTCGGCTTGGACCGACGATGCCGGAGGTTTTGTCCTCCACGGCCTGAGTCCCGGCAAATACATTGTCGCGTTAGAGAAGACTGAAGAACGGGATGGGCCGAACCTGCGCGTCGATCTGTACGCGCCCGGCACTCCGAATCGCGTCAATGCTCGAATCATCGAACTCAACAAAGCCACCCGCGTCGAGGGTATAGAGTTGGTCGTTCCACGGTCAGCTGTCGAGTAGCCGCCTATTCGGAAATTTGGAACAACCGCGGATCCTTCGCTGCGCTCTGGATGACAACGCCGTGAGGAGTTCGAAGCTGCCGTATCACCGCCAACCCGGAAGTCAGGAAAAAAGCAGCCGCAGATGCTTCGCTGCGCTCAGCATGACAGCGTGCTTGAGTTTGATTGGGGAGAGTGACCGTCGAGTCCTCTCTTTGGCGTCTCTTCGCCAGCTCTCGAAAACCGTCTGTTGAGGGAATCGAAATTCGCCTGCTGCCATCTCATTCTTGATCGCGGCGGTTTTTATACACTATCCACAGGTCCATTGAACGCCTCGCGGCATCGTCTCTCACCACATCCTCCCTTACTCAATCCAAGGAGCTGTTCGTGTCCTCTCTCACCGCCGTTGACTGGCTGATCTTGCTGCTTTCCTTCGTCTTTGTATTCGGCATCGGCTATGCCCTCAAGCCGCACATGAAGACCGCCCGGGATTTTCTTCAGGCTGGACAATCTCTCCCTGCATGGATCTGCGGACTGGCCTTTCTCGCCGCCGGCCTCAGCGGACAGGAAGTCATCGGCATGGGCGCCTGGGGCGCACGCTACGGTCTCGAGAGCGCGCAATGGGGCGCCCTCGGCGCGGTTGCCGCCATGGTTTTTCTGGCCCTCTTCATGATGCCCCTCTACTACGGATCGAAGGCCCGCTCGGTGCCGGAGTTTCTCGGCCTCCGCTTCGACCGGAAGACGCGCACGCTGAACGCCGTTCTCTTCGCCGCCATGACGGTCTTTAGTTCGGGGATTTCCCTGTACATCATCGCCAGGGTCATGCAGGCTCTGCACATCTTCGACGGCCTCGCCCGCACCTTTGGCCTGCCGCCCCAAGCCGGCTTCCTGGTTTGCATCGTCCTGTCGTCGACCATCGTGCTGGCCTATGTCCTGCTGGGCGGACTCACCGCGGCCATCTACAACCAGGTGCTGCAGTTCTTCCTCATGGTCGCGGGCCTTTTGCCGGCCGTGCTCCTGGGGCTGCACAGCGTAGGCGGCTGGAACGGGCTGAAGGCCGCGCTCCCCGCTCTCTCGCTGGGCGCGTCCTGCGCCGGGACCGGCATGAACCTCAAAACCATCGCCCTTGGCCTGGCCGTGGGGCTCATCTTCGGGGCCGGCTTCTGGTGTACGGATCTTCGCGTGATCCAGGTTGCCCTCGCCGCGAAGGACCCCGAATCGGCCCGCAAGGCGCCGCTGATCGCAGCCTTCCCCTGGATGCTGTTGCCGCTTCTCGTGGTCTTGCCAGGCCTCTTGGCCATCGCCTTGCCCACCCCGCGCACCTCAACGGTCGAACAGACGATCAAAGGGGAGATCATTCGCACCACCACAGTCGTGCGCCCGGAAGCGGAAGCGGGCCAGGGACTGGTTCCCGCCAAAGTCGATCCTGCAACCGGCAAGCCGATGGTGACGGCCAATGGCGAATCGCCGCTGGACTACGATCTGGCCACTCCCAACCTGCTGCAGCACTTTCTGCCCACCGGGCTTCTGGGTCTCGCGCTCGCAGCTCTGCTGGCCTGCCTGATGAGCGGAATAGCCGCCGGCGCAACCGCATTCAATACCGTCGTCACCTATGACCTTTACCAGCCCTTCATCCGCAAGGACTCCAGCGACGGCCACTCTCTCGCGGTCGCCCGCTGGGCAACCCTGGGCGGGCTTCTGCTGTCCGTCGGCGTGGCCTTCGCTGCCCATCATTTCGCGTTCCTGGGCTTGAACCTCCTCAACGCGATCGCCCTGGCGTTTGCGCTGGTCAACGCGCCGCAGCTCGCGACTTTGCTGCTGGGCATGTTCTCCCGGCGCGCCACGGGCCACGGTGCGTTTGCAGGGCTGGTTGCGGGCGCCGCTGCGGCCCTGCTGCACGACGGCCTCACGCTGCCCACGGGCGTACCCAGCGGCATCGGCGGCGGATGGATTGCGATTCTCCACCGCTACCCCGGCGCAATGGCGCAAATCGTCTGCACAGCGGTCGTTGGCTTCACCGCCAGCCTGCTGGTGACCGCGCTGGTCAGTTCCTTCACCAATCCACGGCCCGCGCCGGAGTTAGCCGGCCTGGTTCACTCCCTCACGCCCAAGCCGGCGCCTTCGAGGGCAATTTGGTGGAAGCGCCCCGCGCCGCTGGCGGTCGCAATCCTCCTGCTGGCGATTGGCCTGTGTTTCCTGTTGGCCTGAGAGCTTTGATAAGAGAACGATGAGTTTCAGGAGATAACCATGAAGTTCGACCTACGCATTCCCATGGGATTGATGTTCACGCTGGCCGGCATGGTCCTCGTTCTCTTTGGTCTCACGACCAACGGCGACGCGGCCGTCTATGCGCGGAGCCTGGGAATCAACGTCAACCTGGGTTGGGGCCTGGTGCTTGCCGTCTTTGGCCTGACGACTCTGCTGCTTGGACAGCGCGGCCAAAGACGCCTTGAGAACCCCACGCCGGAGCCGGGCAAAAAAGTGAGGGGGCGCCGCGGACGGTGAAGAGCACGGAACAGGGAGCAGGTGGATCGCTCTGATCTGCCGTCAACATCGCAACAACCCGCCCAGCCAACGCCAGTCCAACGCCGCTAACCCGCTATCGCCGCATAAGCGGCGCCAACTCGCTGTTCCCTGACCCCTGTTCCCTGACCCCTGTCTACCGTCATTCCGGCCTCACGTTGAAGCGCATCGTCCGGTAGTCGAACGTGTAACTCTTCAACTGGTCGAGCGCGTCCACGCCCAGAACGCCATACACATCATCCAATGCGGCCGACCCCACCGGCTGTGTCAGCACCTGGACGTAATGCACGGGAACCGTCGTTGCGCCCACCAGCAACGGGATCGTTTCTGCAACATAGGCCGGTTGCGGCGGCAGCGCTTGCGAGCCGGGAATGGCAAACAGCTCCATCTTCTGTCCGGTAAAGTCCGCGGCGTGCTCGTCGTAGTAGCGCGAAGTCAGGTAAGTCTGCTGCCCGCCCGCGTCCACCGCGAACATGCGCTCCTGGCCGGCTCCCGCAGCGCCGTCGTCCGTCCCCGCCGCGTTCGATCCCGGATTGCCCAGAGCCACAATCAACTGGTCGCCGTCGAGAAAGAAGCGCGCACCCGTGGTGAGCCGGTCGTCCTTGTCCGGGGCCTGAATCTGCGCAGCGGGCCGCACCTCGATCGTCGCGTCGGCGGTGATGGTCAGGCTGCCCAGCGCAGACAGCGCCGGATAGCCCAGAACTCCCTCGACTTGATAGTGCGATTGCGGAAACGCGTAATCCGCATCCTCAAAGACGAAGGCCGTCATGTTGCGCAGCGTCAGCCGGCCGCCAATCGTGAAGCGGGGAATCACGGTCACGTAAACCCGCATCGGCCGCCCGGTGAGCGAGTGAATCGTGGCCGCCTCCTCGGAAACCTTGAGCCCGGCCTCTTTGGCCAGCGAACGGGAGATCAGGTTGAACGGCGCCGTAGGGTCCAGCATCCACGTGTGCGGCCGCGCATCCACAAAGACCGGAATGTCGGTGAGCCCCAACGGGTTCTTGCTCACCTGCAGCACAAAAGGGTCGCAGGGCTCAGCCGTCATGAGCGGATTGGCCGCGGCCAGGGGCAGCAGCTTCAGCGGCATTTCGATCTCGTCCCGCTCGTCGGGACTCAGTTGCGTCTCCAGCCGGCTCGAAAGCGTCTGGTAGGCTTTTGCGGCCTTTGCCCAGTCGCCCGCGCGCAGGTAATCCTCCGCCAGCGCCTTCCGCAGCAGTTTTTCCTGTGCCTTGTCGCCGGCTGCGGTCACTTGGTCCACGAGCGGTTCGAGCAATTGAATCGACGCCTTGGGATCGTTGCTGCGGTTGGCCAGTATGCCCTTGTAAAACTGGGTCTCGGCAGGCGGCAGCGAGCCCAACTGCGACTCGATCTGGAGGAACTGGTGGTCGGCCAGCAGGTTGCGCAGCCTTGCCTCGGTATCGATTCCGCTGGTGGTTCCGGTATGGACCTGTGCTCCCGCGCCGGGCTGTTGCTGGCCTGCCGGTTGCGCGGCCTGACGACTCTCGGCCTGCGCCTGCTGCTGCGGCGGCGCCTGTTGCGCGCCAGTTTCGAGGCAAGCCAGGACCAGCGCGCACACTGCAACCACGCCCCCCGGGCGTCGACTGCCCCAAACTGTTCCTGTGCGCAACCCGTCCATGCTCAGTTTTGAAGGTAACAGATGGAGGCTGTCCGGTTTTTCCGGGATGCCCGGCGGCCATTTTCCCAGGCCGGCCAGGCCAGCATTTCCGGCGTTCGCACCCGCGCACGTCTCCGACGCCGCAGCCAGGTCCCTAATCCCTAATCCCTAGTCCCTAGTCCCTAGTCCCTAATCCCTAACCCCTGCCCCCTGTGCGCCGCGCACAAATGCTTCAGTCCCAAAATCTTAACCGCCTCTTCTCGCCGCTCTTAGACATTCCTGACGGACTGGCCGATACACTTGAAAGTACACATGGCAAGACGGACCATCGAACACTACGAGATTCTCCGCCGGCTGGGCGCCGGGGGCAGCGGCGTTGTCTACCTGGCCAACGACACGCTGCTGCAGCGCCCCGTTGTGCTCAAGATCCTGCGCACCGGCCTGCTCTCGGCCGCCCAGTTGCGCTCCACCGTGCTGCGCGAGGCGCGCCTGGCCTCGGCCATCGAGCACCCCAACGTCTGCGGAATCTACGAAGTAGGCGAGACCGGCGACGAGGGCTACATCGTCATGCAATACGTGCCCGGCCAGTCGCTCGACCGCCTTATCGCCCGCGGTCCGGCCAGCCTGCAACTGGTGCTTTCCGTCGGCATTCAGATCGCCGACGGACTCCAGGCCGCGCACACCCTCGGCATCTTCCATCGCGACCTCAAACCGCAGAACGTCATGCTCACCGACGGCGGTCTGGTCAAGATTCTCGACTTCGGCCTGGCTCGCCGCCTGGCGCCCGAGGACTCCAGTTTCGACCCCTCCAAGCCCGGCCTGGCAAAGGATGCCTCCGTGGCTGCCACCTACACTGCCCGCGGCGGCACCATCCGCTACATGGCGCCCGAACAGTTCGTCACCGGCCAGTCCAGCGTGCAGTCCGACGTCTGGGCGCTGGGCGTCATACTCTACGAACTGGTCAGCGGCCGCCATCCCTTTTCCCGCCCCGACGCCGAAGATTTCCAAGCCATCCGCGCCATCCAGTTCTCCAACCCCGAGGACCTGAGCGCAATCGTCCCCGGCACCTCTCCGGAGCTCAAAAGCGTCATCGCCGCCTGCCTTGAGAAGAATCCCGGAGCCCGCTACGCCTCGGCCGCGGAGGTGCGCGAGGCCCTCAAGACCATCATGAAGGCCCTGCAGATCGAGACCGGCGTCATTCCCGGCGAAGCGGCGGCCAACCTGCCCACCACCGGCATTGAGGCGGAAAAGCGCACCACCGGCTTCCTCTCCATGCTCGCCGAGCGTTTTCGTGAGTCGGCAGCCGACCGCGCGCCGCAGAATTCCCTGGTCGTCCTGCCCTTCGCCAATCTCGGCGCCACGGAGGTTGCCCCGCTTTACGGCTTTGCCCTGGCCGACGCCATCGCCGCCCGCCTGGCGCGGATTCCGGCCCTGGTCATCCGTCCCTCCAGCACCCTCATGTCCGTTCCCATGGCCCAGATGGATCCCCTCGCCATCGGCCAAAAGCTGCTGGTCTCCTTCGTGCTCGCGGGCAATTTCCTGCGTTCCGACGAAGGATTCGACCTCAACTGGCAACTGCTCGACGTCAGCGCCCAGAGCGTCCGTTCCGGCGGAGCCATCCGTGTCTCCTCGCTTGACCTCATCGCCGTCCAAACCGAAATTTCCAACGAAGTCTTCGCCGCCCTCCACGGCCTCTCCGCCGCCGACCGCATGGACGCGGACCAGATCGACGCAACGCGGACGGGCCCCCGCGACGCTTCGCTCCCCGGCCCGGTCAGCGAGGACTATCTCCAGGCCCGCGCGCTGCTCAGTTCCTTCATGGTCCGCACCGGTTCGCGTGCCGATCTCGACCGCGCGCAGGCGCTCTTCACCAGCGTCACCGCCAAGGACCCCGAGTTTGCCGCCGGGTGGTGCGGCCTGGGCATCGCCGAGTTGCAATATGTCCGCCACGGCTTCGGCGGCCAGATTCACGTCATGCACGCGCGCCGCGATTTCGACGAAGCGCTCCGCCTTGATCCGGCTTCCACCGAGGCCAATCTCTATCGCATTTACATGCTGCTTTCGCGCGGAGAAAAGGAGTCGGCCCGCCACGGCGTCGCCGACCTGCTCGTCTCGGCCGCCAATGACTGGAACGTCCACATGGTGGCCGGCATGGCGCTGCGCGGCGACGGCATGTACGACGAGGCCCTGGCCCAGTTCAGCCGCGCCCTCAAGCTCAACCCCGCCAACGCGCCCATCCTCTACAACCATCGCGCCCGCGTCTATCACTACGAAAATCAAATCGAGCTGGCCGGCGACGAATTGCAAAAAGGCCTGGCCCTTGAGCCGCGCCACCCCCTGCTGCGCACCTCTGCCGGTTACCAGCAGATGCGCCTGGGCAATCTCGACGCGGCCATCGAGATCCTTGAGGGCGTCATCCGCGACGACGAGTCCATGCGCATCGCCGTGCCCACGCTGGCCCTCTGTTACGTGCTCACAGGCGCATGGGAGCGGGGCGCGGCCCTGCTCAAGGACGACACCCTGGCCGCCGCCGAAGCCGACAGCGAAATGGCCTACCGCCTGGCCTCGTACTTTGCCGTCGAAGGCGACTCCAGCGAAGCCCTCCACTGGCTCCGCCGCGCCATCTATCTGGGCAACGAAAACTATCCCTGGTTCCAGAAAAACCCGGCCTGGAACAACCTGCGCACCAACGGCGATTTCGAGCGCATCCTCGAAGACTTGAAGAAGGGCTTCCGCAAAAACCAGAAGACCTGGAAGCGCCTCCTTGAACAAGTCCCACCCGACGCGGAGTAGCTTTTCTTCAGCCAGCGCACGCCGGCCAGCGCCCCATCGTCGACGTGTTTTCCTGTCCTGCCCAACAAACATGGGTGCCCCATCCTTGACGCGCACTTTGCGGCAAGGGTGGGAAACCATGCACTCGACCTTGGCTGGCCCAGTTTTCTTGTCTCATTGAGCCGGGTGCCTCACGTATGACAATCGGGTGCTGGGATGGAAACCGTTCGCGGTTCGAACGAACAGGCATGTGGGAAACCATGCACCCGACCTTGGCTGGCCCAGTTTTCTTGTCTCATTGAGCCGGGTGCCTCACGTATGACAATCGGGTGCCCCAGGTCTCGCCTTTGAGACCTGGGATGCAGAACGTTGACCGGCCAAGGGGTTGATCCGTTATTCGCAATCCGGCATCCCAAGCTGCGGAAGACCCATTCCGGTTTGCGGAAGCCCCATTCCGGTTTGCGGAAGCCCCATTCCGGCTTGCTGAAGACTCATTCCGGGCCGCGAGAAGTGTCAGGGCACGACTTTAGTCGTGCCGTAAGCGCAGCCAATGAAGCGCGGGCTTTAGCCCCTGAGGGACGCTCTTCGAGCTTCCCGCCCGCAGGCCGCTCGTTCTCCGCAGGCCGTTTGCCCGCTCCATCCATCAGCCACATTCACCCACATTTGCAGATCATTTCCCCCATCCTGCTACTCTGAAATCCGAGCCTGCCCCAACCGGCAGACGTTTTCGAGAAGGCAGCCCACCTACCCCCCCCCGGGGGGGTCGGTTCACCGTTTGTTCGCTTCTTCGCGGAGTGCTTTCAGAAGCGGATGCACCTCCCAGTGGAAGCTGACCTTTCGCCGCGGCAGATCGTTCGCCTGCGGGACGTCCTGCGCGGTTTCCAATCCCGGCAAAGACGGCATAAGTCGATCAGTAACTCCAGAAAGAAAAATCCCACCTTCAACGCGACGAAAACCGCGCCGAAGGTGGGATACAAAGTCACTCCATCCCAGGAAGAAAGCTACTTCAAACTGACCACTGCCTTCAGCGGAAGATCCTGCGATGAGCCGCCAACCAGAATTGTGTAATCGCCCGGAATCAGCATCCATCCCTCTTTCTTCACATCGAAGATGGACAGATACTTGGGATCGACTTCGACAGTTACCGTGCGCTTCTCTCCCACTTCGAGTTTCACTTTGCTGAAGCCCACCAGTCGCTTGGGAGGCTCTTCCGCGCTGGCCGGCAGCGAAGCATAGACTTCCGCAATCTCCGCTCCCGCGCGCGCGCCGGTGTTCGTCAGCGTGAAAGTTACCTTGACCTTCTGTCCTGGAGTTACCTGCATTGCCGAGTAGCGATAACTCGTGTAAGACAATCCAAAGCCGAAGGGAAACAGAACCGGCTTCTTCTCCGCGTCATACCACTTATAGCCGACCTTCACGCCCTCGTCGTACGAAACCTGGAAGGGCGGCAGACCCTCGGCGCGCTTCTCCGGCGAAACCGGACCGGACCAGTGCGCCGACTCCGGCGGTGGCATGGTGATGGCCGGATGCGGCAGGTCGGCCTCGCTCTTCGGGAAGGTATTGGGCAGCTTGCCCGAGGGGTTGACCGTGCCGAACAACACATTGCCAAGCGCGTTGGCGCCGTCCGAGCCGGCGTACCACGCTTCCACAATGGCCGCCGGAGCCGCGACCCACGGCATGGTCACCGGGCTGCCCGTTTCCAGCACCACGATGGTGTGCGGATTGGCCGACGACACCTGCGCAATCAGTTGGTCCTGGTTGTGCTCCAGCGACAGGCTCGGCAGGTCCATTCCTTCGCTCTCCCATTGGTAGGCGAAGACCACGGCTATATCCGCGCCTCTGGCCGCCTCGGCCGCCGCAGCCGGGTCCGCGCCGGAGTCATACTTGACCACCGCTTTCGGAGCCCGGGCCTGAATCGCCTTCAACGGCGATGTGGGAAACCAGATCTCATCCTGCCAGTGCGTCGCGCCCTTGCCCGGAGCGGCAATCGCGTTGCCTCCCGGCGGATCGACCTGCGCCGACCCGCCGCCGGAGATCATGCCCACGTCGGCATGCGCGCCGATCACCGCAATGGTGTGGATCTTCGCAGGAATCAGCGGCAGCGCGGCCCGGTCGTTCTTCAAGAGCACGATGCCGCCCTCCTCGATTTTGCGCGCCA
>JBEKTB010000111.1:0-12739 GCA_049516495.1 Occallatibacter sp. | reverse complement strand
TCGAAGGCAGCGGGGATCAGGCGTCGATAGACGTCCAGGCCGTCGCCGCCGGCAAAGAGAGCCAGCGCTGGTTCGTAGTCGCGCACCTCGACGGCCAGCGTGGCGCGGTCGGTGCTGGGCACATAGGGCGGGTTCGAAACGACGATTTCAGCCTGCTCTTCGCCAAGCGGCGCGAGCAGGTCGCCGCGCAGAAAACGGACGGCAACTCCGTTGCGTTTCGCGTTTTCCTGGGCGATGGCCAGTGCGGGCGCGGAAAGATCGATTGCCGTGATTTGCGCCTGGGGCAGTTCGTGAGCCAACGCAACAGAGATTGCGCCCGAGCCGGCGCCCACATCCACAATGCGCGGCGCATTCAATGCGGCAGGAAATCGCCCGGCAATCTCGATGACTTTCTCGACCAGGTGCTCGGTCTCCGGGCGCGGAATCAGCACATCCGGCGTCACACGGAACGGCAGTCCGTAAAACTCCGCTTCGCCCAGGATGTACTGGATGGGCTCGCCGGTCAGTCGCCGCTCAATCAGTTCAATAAAACGGTTGACTTCGTCCGCGTCGAGCACTTCCTTCCAGCGGGCCAGCAGCGCAGCGCGTTCGCGGCGAACCACGTGCAGCAGGAGTGTTTCGGCGTCGCGGCGGGCGCGGTTCGGATGCGGCCCCGCGCCCAAAGTCGCCTCGCCTTTCCTCAACCACTCCTGCAGGGTCATCAGGCTGCCTTGCTGGAATCGGCCTTCAACTGCTCTGCCTGATAGTGGGTGATCAGGGCATCGACGATAGGCTGCAGCCGACCTTCCATCACCAGGTCCAGTTGATGCAGTGTCAGGCCGATGCGGTGGTCTGTAAGGCGGTTCTGCGGGAAGTTGTAGGTGCGGATCTTCTCGCTGCGGTCGCCGGTGCCCACCTGCTGCTTGCGCTCCTTGGCCAACTCGGCGTTCTGGCGATCCATTTCCATCTCATAGAGGCGCGAACGCAGCACGCGCATGCCCTTGTCGCGGTTCTTGATCTGCGACTTCTCGTCCTGGCAACTGACGACAGTGTTGGTTGGCAGGTGGGTGATGCGCACCGCCGAGTACGTTGTATTCACCGACTGGCCGCCGGGACCGGACGAACAGAAGGTGTCGATGCGGATGTCCTTGGCTTCGATCTTGATATCCACGTCTTCGGCCTCGGGCAGCACGGCCACCGTAATGGCAGAGGTGTGCACGCGGCCCTGCGTCTCCGTTGCCGGAACGCGCTGCACGCGATGCACGCCGCTCTCCCACTTCATCTGCGAGTAGACGCGTTCGCCCTCAATGATGGCGATGACTTCCTTGAAACCGCCCACGCCGGACTCGGACATGGAAAGCAGTTCGATCTTCCAGTGGTGCTGTTCCGCAAAGCGCTGATACATGCGGAACACTTCGGCGGCAAAAAGAGAGGCCTCGTCGCCGCCCGTGCCGGCGCGGATTTCGAGAATAACGTTCTTTTCGTCGTTGGGATCCTTGGGCAGCAGGAGCACCTTGATCTCTTCTTCAATGGCCGACTCGCGCGGAGCGAGGGAGGCGATCTCTTCCTCGGCCATGGCCCTCATCTCGGGGTCGCTCTCAGTGAGCATGGCGCGCGCGTCGGCGAGCCCCTGGCGCACCTGTTTCAACTCCCGGAACTTCATTACCGGGGTTTCCAGGTCGCTTAGCGCCTTGCCGGCTTTCTGATATTTTTCGCGGTCGTTGACGATCTCCGGCAGCGAAAGCTGGCCGGAGAGCTCTTCGTAGCGCTGCTCCATCTGTTCCAAACGATCAATCATGGGAAAACCTCATTGGCATTGCTGGACATCACTCGCCCGCAACGGGGCGCGTTTTCTTTGGTCTATGGGGGGACGCGGCGGAAATAGGCGGAAAACGAGTCTAGGCGGCGGGCGCCGCTAGAGGAGGGCCGGGATGGGCTGATGGAGGTTCATACTGCTGCTCCTATTTTAGCGCGAAACGGGGAAACGCGAGGTTTGCAGTCTCCCGGGCCTGAAAATCGAGAACGGGAGCACCCAGCCTTCGTCGCAAAAACAGTTGCTGTGCAGCCGACAAGGTGCGATGATGCGGTTCGACACTTCGCCTGAAGGAGAACAGCTTGAGCGATAAGGCAACAAGAAATGTCGATCCCGTGACGGTCTCACCGCGGCAGGGCTGGGAGCCGCCATCGGCGATTGCCGAGGAGGGCTGGCGATACCATCACGTTGGCATTCCAACCCTGACGCCGCGCGCCGGGGAACTGTATTTGCCAGCGCTCAAGATCTTCGTCTCGGGGTATGAAACCAGTCCCTACGGCATTCAGTGGATGCGCTTCGACGCGGATGCACCTTACCCTGAGATCATCAAAACCGTGCCCCACGTTGCCTTTGAGGTGGACGACCTTGCCGAGGCGCTCAAAGGTAGAGAAATTCTGACTCCGCCGAATAGTCCGAGTGAGGGTGTGATGGTGGCGATGATCGTCCACAATGGCGCTCCGGTGGAGCTATTGGCGTTTTCACCGAAGCTGAAACTCAAATCGGCGTGAGATTGCCACCGGCTTCACACTCCCGTCTCAGAAACACTCGATGTGGTCGCAGGCGTTCATCAGCGGAACCTGCAGCGTCGAGTCGTGCTCCGGGTCGGAGTAGATGGTAATGGTCGCCGATTTGTAGTCTTCGGGCTTGGCGGTCATGATGTTGGGCACAAACGTCTGCGGGTTGCGGTCGTAGAGCGGAAACCAGGTGCTCTGGACCTCGACCAGCACGGTGTGGCCGGCCTTGAAGACGTGATCCACGTCGTGCAGTGAGAACTTGTACTCATGCACGGACCCCGAGCGCATCGGCGTCGCTTTCGCAAAGCTGTCCAGATAGCGCCCGCGAAAAATCTCCGCGTTGGTCATGAGCTGATAGCAGCGCATCTTGGCGTCTGGGTCGTCGTCCGGGTACTGGTCGATGAGCTTGACCACCAGGTCGCTGTCGACGCTGCCTACCGCAGACACGTTCGTCGAGGCAAAGATATCGGCGACCACCTCGCCCGTGAGGATCAGGTCTTTCTTGAGGACGGGCAGCTTCCATATGGCCACGTCCTTGCGATCGGTGACGAAGCGCTGGTCTTCGGTGAGCCAGTTGAACCATTCGGAGCCGTCGCCGTAGGTGGGCTGGATGGGTCGATGGCGATAGGGAACGGGGTTGGCCGGGTCGCTCACGTAGCTGGTCTTGGCCTGGGCGGTCGAGTCGCTCCAACTCAGCAGTCCCGCGCCTTGCAAATGCAGGCTGGTAGGCTGGGATTCCCTGGGCGGAAAGTGCGGGTAGCGCTTCCAGGTGTTGGAGCCGGTTTGGAAGCTCGCCGTATCTTCGAGATCGAAACCCGAAGCATTCGAGCCCGGCTCGTCCTTGAGATAGTGGGCGAAGAATCTGGCTTCGATTTGTGCGCGGAACTCCTTGCCGATGGGCTCGGTGTAGTCGACGTTGCCCAGGTGGCGCGAAGACGAGGACCAGTAGCCATGCCGCCAGGGGCCCAGGACGAGGAAGTTCTGGTGGTTCGCGTCGTGCGGCTCCAGCGTGGAGTACTCGATCTGCGGACCGTACATGTCTTCCTGGTCGTAGTAGCCGCCGACGGTGAGGGTGGGCACGGCGACGGTGGTCAGTGAATTCTCGACGCCACGCGAAGACCAGACGGAATCATAGGCGGGGTGCTCAAGAAACAGCTTCCAGGTGGGCAGCAGCTTTGTCCCGGACTTCTTCACATCCTCGGCAAAGCTGCCGCGTTCGAGGAAGTAGTCGAAGCCGTCGCGCGGCTTGCCGTCCTTGTCCTTGCCGTAGTCCACGCTGACTTCTTCCTTGCCGGACTCCATGCCGTAGACATAGTCGTATCCATAGCTTTGGCGAAATGCGCCGTTGTGAAAGAAGTCGTCGCCCATCCACACATCGATCATCGGAGCCTGGGGAGAGATGGCTTTGACCGCGGGGTGAGGGTCCATGCCGGCCATCATGGCCAGAAATCCGGGATAGCTGGTGCCCACAAAACCCGCGCGTCCGTTGTTGCCTTGGACGTTCTTGAGCAGCCAGTCCACGGTGTCGTACGTGTCGGTGCTCTCGTCGATGGCCTTGGGGGCGTGATGGTCGACCAGCGCGCGGTTCATGATGAACTCGCCCTCGCTCTTGTAGCGGCCGCGAATGTCTTCGCAGACGTAGATGTAACCGTCGCGAGCCAACTCGGGGTGCACGCTGAAGAAGCTCGCCCGGTTCGACCAGTCCACTCCGTAAGGGGTGCGCTGGATGAGGAACGGGAGCGGCCCGGCGATGTCGGCTGGCTTGAGGATCACGGCGTGGAGCTTGACGCCATCGCGCATGGGAATCATCGCTTCGGTGCGCTGGTAGTCGTGGAAAAGGTGATGAACGGCCGGGCCGGTACGGCGATAGACGGCCTCCGGCTGGAATGAAACAGCGACGCTGACGCCGTGGCCCGCCGCGTCCAGCGTAAAGTGCAAGGTGGTCTTGGAGTCGGGAACCCCGAATTCAACAGCGGAGACGGGCTTGAGTTCGGCGGGTACGCGGCGCTCCGACTCGACGATGAGCTTGCCATTCTCGACATAAAAGCTGAGGGGCGTATCGGGCTCGACGGAGTCCGTGTACTCGCCGGCCAGAGCCTCCAGTTGAGCGGCAGCGGGCGCGGCGGCCGGAGTTTGCGAAGTGGACTTATCGGAATGAGCAGCGGGCCAGGAAGCAGCGCAGGGCAGCAATACAAGACAGAGGACAGCGAGACGGAGACGCGGCAAGAGAAAGACCTCCTCAAAACTTGTTCAAGACGTGGGGCGGATAAATCGTGAACTCGGGATCTAAGGGGCGCAGGGGCGACGATTGCCGCCTGATTCTTTGTACCGGTTGAAGCCCTTGTCTTTCAAGCCCTTTGACCTTCAAACTACAACTTGCGCCGGAAATCCTCACGCACTGAAGCTTCCGCGCATCGGAGCAAGCAGATGAACTGGACGGCGCGCAGGAACACAGCTATCCAGCGATCGAGCAGCCGATGATCGTCCAACTGAGGAACCCTGCAAATATGATGAGCGTCTTCCCGCGTCTCACCATTTTCTACCCATACGCAGCGCCACTTACTTTCGCCCCCTGTAACACACAAGCTATTTCTCACACCAGTGCGGCTAGATCGGTCTGTGCAAGAAAGCTCAATGCCGACTGGCGATTCAGGCGTCGCGCCGCGCGTGGTCGAAACTGCTCAGACCATGACGGCTCCCGCCTCTAATCTGAAAATCGTTGGGAAGGCAAACGCGGTCGCAACGAGTGTCAGGAGAAGTTATGAACGGACTTTTTCATTTTGCATTGGCTGCGAAAGTTATGCTACTGATTTCGGCCGCCTCCGCCAAAACTCGGGCTAAGGCGTTCGTACCGTAATCCAGTGGCTCCAGACTGAGCAATCAAAACCTACGGAGGTGGACTTATGAATAAGGATAGAGTCATCGGAACCATGGATCAGGTGGTCGGCCGCGCAAAACGCAAGGCGGGCGAGTTGACCGGCGATACCAGGCTACAGGTTGCGGGCATGGTGCAGCAGGTCAATGGCCAGGTTGAGAATGCCTGGGGTTTGGCGAAAGATTTGGTCCGCGACTCCAAAGAGGGGGCCGATCTGAGACAAGAGACGCGCGTGGAAGTCGAGCGGGAACGCTCTGCCGTCGACACGGATCGCAGTGCGAACAGGTAGTGCTGGCAAAGCCCTTTCTATGTCGACAAAAACTTCAACGCGATGGATCCGATCGCTGCTGAAGTCGCTCGGCCCCGGCATCATCACCGGGGCTGCGGACGATGATCCCTCAGGCATCGCCACATACTCGGTCGCCGGCGCGCAACTCGGAACCAGGCTCCTCTGGACTGCGCTCCTGACCTGGCCCCTCATGGCTGCGGTTCAGATGATGTGCGCCCGCATCGGCAAGGTTACGGGACAAGGCCTGGCTGCAAATCTCAAGCTGCGGCTTCCGCGATGGCTGCTGTTCGTCTTCATCTTTGCTCTTTTGACCGCGAACACAATCAACATCGCGGCAGACCTTGCCGGCATGGCCGATGCCGCTGCCATGCTTTCAGGAATAAACTCTCACTGGTTCGTCATCACGTTCGCACTCCTTATCTCCTGGGCGACGGTCCGGTTGCAATATCGCCAGATTGCCGCTGTGCTCAAGTGGCTCGTCGTTGTGCTTCTCGCGTATCCCGTCACGGCTTTTGTCGTCGGGGCCAATTGGAGCCAGGTGCTGCGCGACACCCTGATTCCCTCTCTACCGCACAGTGGAGTTGCATGGGAAACCCTGGTGGCAATTCTCGGCACCACCATCAGTCCCTATCTCTTTTTCTGGCAAACAAGCGAAGAGGTCGAGGAGGAGAAGGCGGCGGGCCAGGTCACGCTGGCCATGCGGAAAGGCGCGAGCCCCGAAGAACTGGACCTGAGAAACTTCGACGTGGGCGTTGGAGCGTTCTTCTCAAACTTGGTGATGTTCTTTATCATCCTGACCACCGCCCTCACGCTCAACCGCCACGGCATTACAAACATCGAAACCTCGCGCCAAGCCGCCGAGGCCCTACGGCCCTTTGCCGGAAACTTCGCGGCCACTCTTTTCACTCTGGGCATTGTCGGCGTCGGGTTTCTTGCCATCCCCACGCTCGCCGGATCCACAGCATACGCGTTCGCAGAAACCTTGGGCTGGCGCCAGGGACTGAACAAGAAGCTGTATCAGGCACGCTGGTTCTACGCCCTGATTCTCATTTCGACAGGAGCCGGAGTCGGACTGGACTTCGTTGGCATCAATCCAGTAAAGGCGCTCTACTGGACGGCCGTTATCAATGGATTGCTGGCGCCCTTTCTTCTGGTAGCAATCCTGATTGTTGCCTCCGACAAAAATCTCATGCAAGGTCAACCGAGTTCCCGGCTTGGATGGATCGTCGTGGCAGCCACAACCATCGCGATGTTCGTTGCCGGCGTGGCGATGTTCGTGGTGTAGTCCGCGAATACGGCTATTCGATACTCCCAGTCCGAGTGCTGCGAGCGCGGTCATCCCTTCCGCAGGAAAAAGCGGAAAGGATGAGGCGCGGATCGTAAATAGAGGTTATGCCTCGGCCGGTTGCGGCGTGGGAGCGTCGCCGCGCTTGAGCAGCCTGCTCAGGAGTACGTAGAGAACCGGGATAAAGAACAGGTTGAGAACAGTGGAGAGCAGCATGCCGCCGACGATGGTGGTGCCGACAGACCGTCTGCCCAGTGCGCCTGCGCCGGTGGCGAAGACCAGCGGCAGGACACCGAGGATGAAGGCGAAGGAGGTCATGAGGATGGGGCGAAGCCGCAATTCCGCGGCCTCAATGGCGGCCTCGGCAATGGAGCGACCTTTGCGTCGCAGCTGCTCGGCAAACTCGACAATCAAGATTGAGTTCTTGGCCGAGAGGCCGATGAGCATGACCAGGCCGATCTGGCAGTAGACGTCATTCGCGAGCCCGCGCAGCGACACCAGGCCCAATGCGCCGAGCACTGCCATGGGGACGGCCAGCAGGATGATGAAGGGCAGCGCGAAGCTCTCATACAGCGCGGACAGGGTGAGGTAAACGACCAGAATGCCGAGGCCGAAGATGAGCAGAGCCTTGCCGCTGGATTCGATTTCATCCAGCGTCAGGCCGGTCCACTGGAAGCTCATGCCGGGCATCATGTTCTGCGTCGCCAGTTTTTCCATGGACGCAAGTCCTTCGCTGGAGCTGTAACCCGGCGCCGGCGAGCCGTCGATTTCGACCGCGCGGAACAGGTTGTAGTGGGTAATGACGGGCGGGCCGGAGCTCTCGGTCACCGCGGCCACGTTGTCTAGCGGCACCATCTGGCCGGAGTCGGAACGGACGTAGTAGCTGTGCAGATCGCGGGCCGACATGCGGAAGGGCTGGTCGGCCTGAACGAAGACGCGGTAAGTGCGGTTGTTGTAGTCAAAGTCGTTGATGTATTCCGAGCCCATGAACACGCTGAGAGTGTTGGTGATCTGCGAGAGCGGAATGTTCATGGCCTTGGCTTTCTCGCGATCGATGGTGACCAGCACCTGTGGATCGTTGGCCGAGAATGTTGTGATCAGTCCGGTAAGATCCTTGCTCTGGCGGCTTGCGCCCACAATCTGGTGAGCGACGCGGTCCAGATCCGAGAGAGTGTTCTTTCCCTGGTCCTGGAGCATGAACTGGAACCCGCCGTAGCTGCCGACACCCTGCACAGCCGGGGGCTGGAACATGGCTACCAGGCCGCCGTTGGGGGCGAACATCAGGCTCATCAGCTTGGGCGACAGGTCCGCGACGATGTCGGCAGCCGAGTGGCCTTTGCTGCGCCGCTGATCGGACGGCTTGGTGCTGACAAACATCATGCCGGCATTGGAAGCGCCTCCGGAAAAGCTGAAGCCCATGACGGAGAAAGCTCCGGCAACATCCTGGTTCTGGCCGATGATGGCCTCGGCGCGATCCGCCAGAGAGGTGGTGTAGGCCAGCGAAGAGCCCGGCGGGGCCTGCACAATGACCATCAGGTAGCCCTGGTCTTCCTGCGGGATGAATCCCGTTGGCACATGCTGATAAACCCACACGGTGGCGCCCAGGCCTGCGAAGAAGAGTGCAAGCATGATGTAGCGCAGTTGCAGAGCCACGTGGATGGATTTGGCGTACGTGCTTGCCAGCCAACTGACCGATGCATCGGCCCCGTGAACGAACGCGGCGAAGGCGCGCGAGACGGGGCGAATGCGGAGGAAGTCCAGTTGGTGAGGACGATCTTCTTCGCCGCGCAGAAACAGGGCCGACAGAGCCGGCGACAGCGTCAGCGCGTTGAATGCCGAGATGGCGATGGCAAAGGCGATGGTCAGCGAAAACTGGCGGTAGAGAATGCCCGTGGTTCCAGGGAAGAACGACACAGGCACGAAGACGGCGATCAGCACCAGCGAAGTAGCGATGACGGCGCTGGTGACCTCGCCCATGGCGCGGGACGTGGCCTGGTGCGGATCGGAATGCTCCATGGCAATGTGGCGCTGGACGTTCTCGATAACCACGATGGCGTCATCAACCACCAGTCCCGTGGCCAGCGTGATGCCGAATAACGTGAGCGAGTTGACGGAGAAGCCGAAGAGTTTGATGAAGGCAAAGGTCCCGATCAAGGAGACGGGAATGGTAACGGCGGGAATGATGGTAGCGCGCCAGTCGAGCAGGAAAAGAAAGATGACGATGATGACGATGATGATGGCTTCGAGAAGGGTTACGAGCACTTCGCGAATGGAGTCGCCGACCACGGTGGTGGAATCAAAGGCAATGGCGTAATTCAGGCCCGGTGGGAAGCTCTTGGCAAGATCGGCGAGTGCGGCTTTGGCAGCCCTGTCCACCTCAAGGGCGTTGGCGTTGGAAAGCTGCTCGACGCCGACGCCCATGGCGTCGCGGCCGGAATATTTGAGTGAGGTGCTGTAGTCCTCAGCGCCCACTTCGGAATGGCCCACGTCCTTGAGGAGCACCAGGCCGTTGGTGGAGTTCTTCACAATAATGTTGTCGAACTCCTGCGGGCTGGTGAGCCGTCCCACAACGCGCACCGGAACCTGGAAAGCCTGCTTGGTGTCCGAAGGAGGCTGGCCGAGCTGTCCGGCGGGGATTTCGACGTTCTGCTCCACCAGCGAATTGACCACGTCGGTCGCGGTGAGGTTGCGGGCAGCCAGGCGCACCGGGTCAAGCCAGACGCGCATGGCGTACTTGCGCTCGCCAAAGATGACCACATCACCCACGCCGGGCACGCGCTTGAGGGCGTCCTTGACGTAGACGTCGAGGTAGTTGGAGATGAACTCGGGCGAGTAGCGGCCGTCGAGCGTGTAAAAGCCAGCGCCGAAGACGAAGTTGGCGTTGGACTTGGTAATGGTGATGCCGGTGGCGTTGACGGCCGCAGGCAGGCGGCCCTCCACGCTGGCCACGCGGTTCTGTACATCGACGGCGGCGATGTCGAGGTCGTAGCCCGTCTTGAAGGTTGTGGTGATGTCGCTGGAGCCGCTGTTGGTGCTGGAGGAGCTGATGTAGCGCATTCCCTCGACGCCGTTGATGGCCTCTTCAAGAGGGATGGTAACTGCTTTCTCGACGGTGTCGGCGTTGGCGCCCACATAGTTGCTGCTGACCGACACCTGCGGAGGAGCAAGCGTGGGGTACATGGCAACCGGAAGGTTGGGAATGCAGACGGCGCCGGCCAGAATGATCAGCAGCGCGCAGACCGTTGCAAACACCGGCCGATGAATAAAGAAATCGACAAACAAGATAGTCCCTCTTTCATTTCCGGTTGCAGTGAGCGCGCGCTCAGGCGGCCCACGCCCGAGGCGCACTGCCCCGGGCATTCATCCTGAGGAGCAGCGGTTAGGCGCCCATCGGCAGAACCGGCATGCCGTTGACCAGAAACTGTGTGCTGGACACAATGACCTTGTCGCCGGCATTCAGCCCGGAAGAGACGGAGTAGGTGTTGCCCACGGTGTCGCCCAGCGTCACGGCAGTCTGGCGCGCAAAGAAGTGACCGTTTTGCGACTGGGCCACAAATACGAAACTCTGCCCGCCCTGGCGCGTGACCGCCAGCACCGGGACCACGGCCATGGGACTGGTGCTCCAGATGACGCGCGCCTTGATCATCTGCGCGTTCCGCAGGATTTCCGGCGTGGCGTGCACCGGCGCCTTCACGAGGATTCCCTGCAAGGTGCTGTCTACTTGCGCCGACAGAAAATCGATTTTCGTGTTCTCCAGCAGTTTGCCGGTGTTGTCCATCAGTTCCACTGTGAGTCCCTGGCGCACCTGGCCGGCGCGTTCTGTGGGAACGTAGATATACGCTTCCAGGTCCTTGTTTTCGTCCACCGTGGTGAGGATGGTGGCTGGCGCAACGTAATCGCCCTCATGCACCGGGATGTCGCCCACAACTCCGGCAAACGGCGCGCGAATGGTGTAGTAGGCCAGTTGCTCCTCCTGCATCTTGCGCGATTCCACCGCCGACTCGTAGTCCGCCTTGGAATTCTCAAAGGCCTGTTGCGCCTGTTCGTTGGCGTCCTTGCTGGTGACCCCTGCCTCAAACAGCTTGTGCTGCCTCTCGACCTCCCGCACGTTGTAGTCATAGAGCGCTTTCTTCTGGCGCTCGGTGGCGCGCTGCGACTCGACGGTGGCTACCTGGTGCTGCGGATCGATGTTCATCAGTACCTGGCCCGCCTGCACATGATCGCCAGAGCGAACGCGAATCTGCGTCAGCCGCCCATCCACCTGCGGCTGCAGCGTGGCCGAGCGGCGCGACTTGATGGTGGCGACGTACTCGCTCGATTGAGGTACAGGCGCAAGGGTCACCGCCACGGTCTGCACCGGCATGGCCTGCATTCCAGCCGCCGCCGGCGGCGCCTTTTTCTGGCAGCCCACACTCGCCAGACCGATAAAAACAAAAGAACCTATTGCAAAAATGCGTTTCAAAGCGATCTTCCTCACTCTATCTTTGGTCCAGCGATATTCGGACTGGAGCGCCGGCTTTTGCCGGATGAATTGCGATGACGGATTGCCGGACTGCGTTGTCGACGGCAAATTTCGCTTCCGCGCAGGAACCGGCCGGAACATGCGCCAGGGTACCGCTGAAAATCGATTCATTGACGTCTTCCTTATTGTGACGCCTTGAGGTGGAGCATTGACGCAAAAAATTGTCTCCACACCGGCTCTCCAGGCGCGCGGGCTTGTCCATAACGCGTTCTCGCCCTGCCCGGGAGCAATCTGGATTTCATCCGGCCGCCCGAACTGCCTGCATCCCCAACAGGCTCAAGCCGCGCGAATTGCCAGTGACCTGTTTGGCCGCTTCCTCAAAGGCTACCTTGCCCAGGCCGGCGGAGACAACCATCGATTCGGGCAGGCAGCGGCACAGCAGTCCCAACCCCACGACCCGGCGCACGGCCGCATCGCCGCGAGCCTCGGGGGGCGGGTTGCCGCAAGCTTCAAGCGCAGCATCCAGGAACTCGGCATCCGCCATCGAGCGTTTGCCCGTCAACTCTCCCAGTCAGGGTCGCGTTGCGGATGCGGCTTGAGGACGAGGTTCGGGGACGAGGCTGCAGGTGAAGAAGGGCACGACGAACTCGACGACAGCGGTTCCCGGATTGAGAGAATGGCGGGCAATTTGAGATCCGCCACACCGAAAGGGAACGGGAAGGGCGCGCGCCGATTTGAGTTGCTCCACTCCGGAGCGGAGAGCGTCTATCAGAACGGCTGGAAGCGGAAACCGACCGGGTTGGGTGGTCTCCAAAGGGGCCTGGACGGTCGTATTTTGACACCGCCTCCTGCGGTTGGCGCACATGGCTGATCGAGGCCGTTCCGATGCCCTTTTCAGCGTCCCCGTCGTCTAGCCCGGCCTAGGACACCGCCCTTTCACGGCGATAACACGGGTTCAAATCCCGTCGGGGACGCCAAATTAAATCAATAACTTAGCGGAAATCCCACGAAATCGCCGGGGACCAGTTTGGGGACCAGTTAAGTCCCCACGGAGAGTGCCCTTTCGCGCGCTTCCAGTCGCACCATCTCTACGACCTTCTGCTGTGCCTTTCGTTTGGCCGGCATTTGCGCCTGCGCATAGACATCCATTGTCACCTTCACCGAACCGTGGCGCAGCAACTCCTGCACCACTTTGACATCCTCTCGATTGGCCTGGAGAAGCGTCGTGTAGGTGCGCCGGAAGGTATGCCACGAGACCCGCTTGTCAATGCCGAGTTCCCGAATGACAGGCTCGATGTGGTA
>JBEKTB010000110.1:0-12853 GCA_049516495.1 Occallatibacter sp. | reverse complement strand
TATATGCGGGAAAGATGCCGAGGCCGTTCAGTCGCGCCTCGGTCGCCGCCAGGTCAGCCTCGTGAAGAACGGCGGCCGGCGAGAAAACAAAGGAGCGATCGAGGATAAGCCGATGCACGCGAAGCTGCGGGTCGAATCGAAGAGCGGCAACATACGGCTTGCCGATACGATTCCAATACTTGAGCGCCGCGTTCAGATTGCCCATGAGAAGATAAACGGTTCCAGCGAAGTTATTGGCGTAGTTATCGAGGGGGTCGAGTCTTAATCCTTTTTCGATCCATGCCGCGGCTTCCGGATAGCGCTTGCGCTCAAAGGCGATGCCGGCCAGTTCGATGGGAAAGCGCTTTTGCTGAGGACATTGCCGCGAGCCGGCGATCAACGCCGCGCGCGCCGCCGGCCACTGCGCCAGGTGTGCCAGTGCGAGCCCGTATTCGAAATTCAGATCGGGAGAGCGGAGGGGGAGCGGCGCGGTCAGCCGCACAACTTCGGCCCAGTTATGCTCCGCGAATAGTTGCCGGATTTGCGAGCTATCCGGCTGGCCCGGAGCGCATTGCGCGCACAGGTTGCCGGAAAACATTGCCAGGCAGAGGGTTTTCGCGAGCAAAAGAACGCACGCCTTGATAGGAACATGCGATTGTCGCGCGGATTTCTGCATGAAATAGCGCGAGAACTTTGACTGCATGGTTGCATAAGTTGAGTCTTTGGAATCCCGGGTCTCAAAAACGAGACCTGGGGCACCCGTCCTTGGTACGGGAACAATCAGGGAGAGTCCTGACGCGGAGACGGCGCCGGCACAGCCAGCAGCATCCAGTTGTGGGTAGCGCTCCACTCTTTCTCGAATCCCGCACGCTCCCGTGTCAGCATCTTGCGCAGGGCCGGATCGTTCATTGTGATTAGAGCGTTCGTCGAATCGATACCATCAACCACGACGTAATGAAACTCGCGTTGACCCGCCGGCCGGAGTGCGGCGATCAGAGGGCGTCCCTTCCGCAGATGCTCTTCGAGATCGCTCCAGTTTCCACTGAGCGCAAATGTCTGAAAACCCTGCTGCCGCAGATAGGCTTCCATTTTTGACGCCGGGATACCGTGCTCCCTGGGCGAAAATAACTGGCGCTGAATCAGAGTTACATCGCTGTCAGGACCGGCGGCGACTCCCTGCTGCCCGGCCCAATACTCCATCACCATGGCAATGGATGCTGCGCCGCATCCCTCTTTCGGCTGGTGCACAAAGGGGACATCGATCCACACCGCGGCGGGAGACGCGGCCCACGAGACAGCAGCCACGAGCAAGAATCCCACCGGTCGCGTCAGGCCTGCAATCATGCGCGGAAAATCAATGGATGGCCGCAACAATGATGATGACGGCAATGATCACGATGAGCAGCAACAACATTGTTGAACTGATGAGGCCGGCGGAAAACTTCTGCTGCGCGTCTGTGGAGCGCGCGGCAAGATTGGCCAGCTCCTCATCTGAAAGCGTGGGAATTGCCGTTCGCACCTGCACGGGGTCAATCTTCGCGTCGCGCATGGCGCGATCGGCCGCGGGCGAAGAGAGAAAATCTCTAACGGTGGAGATATTCTTTTGCCGGGCAGAGGAGGAACTGACTATTTGTTGCTGCAGAGCCTGGGAACTGACGAGATGATCCTCAGCCAATGCCTGGGAAAAAATGTCGGAGGGCCAGGCGAGAAGCACGACCAGCGCGCCAAGCAAAAGTCCGCGGATCGGAAGCAGGGAAGAAGCTAACTGTTTCTTCATGAGGTTCTCCAGAAACCGTACTTGTCCGATACGTTCGTTTCTAAGATGCCCCACTCCAAAGGCCGGGTTGCCCTGCGGATTCAGCGAGGCTGCGCTGCTTCAGGCACAAGCAGCGCAACCTCGCGGCTCACTTAGTATTTCTGCACCCTGGGATCGATCTCGTCGCTCCACGCGAGGATGCCGCCGGCCAGGTTGGCGACGCGCGCATAGCCCGACTGCTTGAGGAATTCGGCGATGCGCTGGCTGCGGCCGCCCGATTTGCAGTGCACAATCACCTCGCGGTCGCGATCGATCTCGGCCAGGCGATTGGGCACGTCGTTCTGCGGAATCAGCTTTCCGCCGATCTGCGCGATCTGATACTCGAAAGGCTCGCGAACATCGATGAGATACACGTCTTCTCCGGTGTCCATGCGCCGCTTGAGTTCCTTCACACTGATCTGCGGAATTCCGTTCTTCAATGTTTTGCTCTCCGGGGTGTCGGACACGATGCCGCAGAAATGCTGATAGTCGATCAACTCAGTCACGGTGGGGTTGACGCCGCACACCGGGCACTCGGGGTTCTTGCGCAGCTTGAGTTCGCGGAAGCGCATGTTGAGGGCGTCGACCAGCAGCAGCCGGCCCACGAGCGATTCGCCCTTGCCCAGGATGAGCTTGATGACCTCGGTGGCCTGGATGACGCCGACCAGGCCGGGAAGAATGCCCAGCACTCCGCCCTCGGCGCAACTGGGCACCAGGCCCGGCGGCGGCGGCTCCGGATAGAGGCAGCGGTAGCACGGACCGGCCTCGGTGGCGAAGACGCTGGCCTGACCCTCGAAACGGAAAATCGAGCCGTAAGCGTTGGGCTTTCCCAGCAGCACGCAGGCGTCGTTGACCAGATAGCGCGTGGGAAAGTTGTCCGTCCCGTCGGCCACGATGTCGTAGTCTTTCAAAATATCGAGAGCGTTGGCGCTCGTCAGCATGGTGTCGTGCTTGACGATGTGGATGGCCGGATTGAGCGCAATGAGCTTCTCTTCGGCCGAGTCCAGCTTTTTGCGGCCAATGTCCTTGGTCGAGTGGATGATCTGGCGCTGCAAATTGCTCGCGTCCACCACGTCGAAGTCGACAAGGCCCAGCGTGCCAATGCCTGCCGCAGCCAGGTAGAGGGCCAGCGGCGAACCCAGGCCGCCGGTGCCCACACAGAGCACGCGCGCAGCCTTGAGTTTTTGTTGGCCCTCCATGCCCACTTCGGGCAGGATCAGGTGGCGCGAGTAGCGGGAGAGATCGTCGGTTGTCAGTTCAGGCAGTGCGGTCGGTTCAATTGTGGTCGCCATGGTGTCCAATTCTCGGGGATTAAGGTTTGGGGTCGATGGTGAGTTCATCTCTGGTTGAGAGTATTTGCGCCGAAGGCGCGTTTGCCTGGACGGCTAGTCCATGATTTCGGACTTTGAGTTCCTCGTATCCCAGGTCTCAAAATCGAGACCTGGGGCACCCGTGTCTCATTGCTTACGGTCGAGATTGACCTTCATTGTTTCCCATCCTTGAATCAAAAAGCGATTCAAGGATGGGGCACCCGCGTTGATTCAGAACTCTTGCGCCGAAGGCGCGTACTCCTGGGCGGCAAGCCCCCGGCGATCGAGGGGATGATGGAGAGGGTGTCGGCAGCCGTGACTGCCGTGGCCTCTTTCGCGGGCAGATAGCGCACGTCCTCGTCGTTCAGGTACAGGTTAACAAAGGCGCGAACCTTACCCTCGGCGGTGAACAGGTGCTTGCGCAGGTCGGGATGCGCATGGGTGAGAGCTTCGAGCGCCTGGGCGACGGTGGCCGCGGTAACTTCGATCGCGTCCTGTCCGCCAGCGTGGGGGCGCAACGGTGTGGGGATGAAGATGGTCATGCGCGGAGTTCCTCGTCGATCGTCTACAGATTTGACTCGTGGTTCAGGCGACCCGGTTCATTCTTCTACCTGAATCGTCTCCTGTTCGAAATGCTTGTCCTCCTCGCTGGCGCCGGCCAGCAGGAAGGAGTTGGTGACCGTGGCCTTGCCCTGGGCCACAGCGGTGATCACGTACGAACACTCCAGCCAGTGGGCTTCGACCAGATCGGTCGGCGACCACTGCGCCGGGTGGTCGGGATGAGAGTGGTAAAAACCCGCAATCCCCAACCCTTGCCCCCGCGCCTCGCGTTCGATCTTGACCAGTTCCAGAGGCGCGATGTTGTAGCGGTTGTGCGCCGAATCGGTGCGGGTGTTGCCGGCGTGCACCGCCGCCTCAACCCGCCAGCCTTCGGGCGTGGACTTGCCCAGCAGCGCCCCGCAGCACTCATGGGGATAGGTCTCCTCGCCATGGGCGCGAATCGCCTCGTAGACGGCGCGGCTCAGATGGAGTATGCCCATGCAGTTTCCTCCCAGAAGCGTTCGGACAGGTACTTGTCGGCCGCATCGGGCAGCACGGTGACGATAACCGCCTTGCGGCCTGCCTCAGCCTCTTCGCGGGCAATCTGGACGCAGATCATTACGGCCGCTGCCGCAGAAATGCCCACCAGCAGACCCTCTTCGCGCGCCAGCCGCCGAGCCATTTCGTAGGCTGCCTCGGTTTCGACTTCCATTGCGCGATTGGCCAAATGCGGGTTGTAGATGGCCGGCACGATGGATGTGCCCATGTGCTTCATGCCCTCGAGGCCATGGAAGGGTGAGTCGGGCTGCACGCTGATGGCCTGGAGCAGCGGATTCATCTCCTTGAGTCGCCGGGCCGTGCCCATGAAGGTGCCGCTGGTGCCAAGGCCGGCCACAAAGTGCGTCACCTGCCCTCGGGTTTGCTGCCAGATTTCGGGGCCGGTGGAATTGTAGTGCGCCAGCCAGTTGGCATCGTTCGAGTACTGGTCCACGTAACAAAAACGGGCGGGCTCGTTGCCGGCGAGTTCGCGGGCGCGGCGAATGGCGCCATCCGAGCCCTGGTCCGGGTCCGTCCAGTCCACCGTCGCGCCGTAGGCGGCCAGAATTCGCTTGCGTTCCGGCGAAACGTTGGTTGGCATGGCCAAATGCACCGGAAAGCCCAGCGCCGCGCCCAGCATGGCGAGAGCGATGCCGGTGTTGCCGCTGCTCGCGTCCAGCACGGTTTTGCCAGGCACCAGCAGGCCGCGCGCGATGGCGTCCCGCACCATGCCCGCCGCGGCGCGGTCCTTGACGCTGCCGCCGGGGTTGGCCCACTCGGCCTTGGCCAGCAGGGTAATGCCCTCCAGGCCGCGGACCGGCTGGGTGAGGCGGACAAGAGGTGTGTTGCCGATGCGCTCAGGCAAGGAGACGCCGAGTTGAGAGGGTGTGTCGTCGATTCCCATTGAGAATTGCAGCCTTCGTTCCGAATATGCGAGATTGGGTATGCGAGATGGAGTTTCGGGGAAGATTCCGTCGAACCCTATTTGAACATCCTCGCAGACTGGAAAGCGACCGTGAGCCGAAAATCCCGCAATCCGAATTTCGATCAGACGCTCGAGAACCTGCGCGCGCACTCCTTTGATGTAACGCCGGACGGGGAAGTTTCAGGCGGCGTTCTGGTCAGCAAACACGGGGCCGCGGCCGTGCTGGTGCCGCAAGCCCAGGTCCTGGATGCGGACCCGGCCGCGGCCTTTGCCGTGCATCCCGGGGTTCTGGTCGGGGGCAAAATAGCTCGTCTGCTGGACCGCGGCTACCAGAAGTTCATTAAAACGCCCCAATTTGAACTTCCTGCAACGGCCAGCCAATTGCACGCGATTCACCTGTTCACCGAGGAACTGAAGCAGTTGACCGGCTCCATCAGCCTGTACAACGAGTCGCTCGGAACCACCAGTGACCTGTACGAATACGACCGCTTGCAGGGCCGTGAAACCGCGCAACCTGCTGCCGAGAGTCCGTGGGAACTGGCGGAGGGACACTGAATTTTTGAGCGCGGACGGTGAGGGGCATGGAACTGGCAGGAAAGGCGGAAGAACGCGCGGCCGGCTCCAGCAACCGCCGGACCGCGCCGAGGTACGGCCTGGACGAAGAAGCCCGCGTCTTCTTGGTGAGGCAGGGCGTCACTGTCTCCTGCCGGGTGATCGATCTCAGCCTGAAGGGATGCCGCGTGCGCACTCAAGACCGGTTTGCGGCCGGCGCCTCGGTCCGTGTCGAAATCGCCCTTCGGGTTCGCGGCTTCAGCTTCCGTTTCAGCGGCGTGATCCAGTGGACCGACGGCCGGCGCCTGGCGGGCATCCGTTTTGTGGATGTGCCCCCGCGGCGCAGAGACGAGCTGGCCGAGGCGCTTGGCGAGGTCGAGGAAAAGAATGCCGCCAAGTCCGCAGGGCAGGCCGAGGAACAAGCTTCGCCCAAAGGGAATGTCATTCCGATCCGGCCTGTCCAATTGCAGGGAGGGCCGGGAGTGCAGGCGCGGTCGTCGGAGCCACAGCAATCCCCGCTTCAGGCAATTGCGGTTCGACCTGGTCCCCTGCCGGCTGGACTGACGAAAGAAGAAGCGCAGCCGGTCGCAGTTCCGGCGGCAAAGTCCGCCAACTCGGACCGTCGCGCGCAGTCTCGCCACGCGGTCGACACCTCGGCGGTGGTTTTTCTCATCAACGTAGCCTCCCGCATCCAGGGGCGGATTCTCGACCTGAGCCTGAGCGGCTGCCGCATTCGCACCGACGAACGCTTCCCGGTGGGCATCTATACGCGGATCGAGGTCGAGTTTCGCCTGGAAGGGCTGCCCTTCCGCCTCGGCGGCGTCATCCAGGCCATCCACGACCGGCATCACGTGGGCATTCGACTCCTCGACATGAGCAGCCGCAAGCGAGAGCAACTGGAGCAGCTTATCGAGGAGATCAA
Organism: Occallatibacter sp.; assembly: GCA_049516495.1. Lineage (GTDB taxonomy): Bacteria > Acidobacteriota > Terriglobia > Terriglobales > Acidobacteriaceae > Telmatobacter. The sequence continues at coordinate 6,293 of JBEKTB010000110.1, read as the reverse complement.
GGAACTGCGGGAAAAGGAAGAGGCGGACGGCAGGGATCAGGGACTAGGGACTAGGGACTAGGGACTAGGAACTAGAGAACAGAAAGTCAGTTTGTCAGCGGCGGCGGGCGCGTTCGCGCTGCAACTCGCGGTACAAATCGCTCTTGGACTGGCCCAACTCGCGCGCCAGCCGTTTGAGAGCTTCCTTTTCGTCCGCGCCGGTCTCGGCCTGGATGCGGGCGACGCGGTCGGCAATCTTTTCAGGAGCGGCGTTTGCTGCCTGCCCCTCGCCGACCTGCCGTGGCCGCGCGTCCACCAGCAGGGTGATTTCTCCGCGGATGCGATCGCGGCCGGCCAGATTGCTGCGGATTTCCTCGACCGTGCCGCGCAGGAATTCTTCGTGAATCTTGGTCAGCTCGCGGGCTAGTACTACGCGTACGGCGGGACCAAATACAGCTTCCAGATCCGACAATGCCTCCAGAATGCGATGCGGCGCCTCATAGAAGACCAGCGTGCGCGCAGCCTCGGCCTTTTGCACCTCTGCGGCCAGCGATTCCAGACGCGTTCGCCGCGCTCCGGCCTTTTCCGGCAGGAAGCCGATAAAGTGAAACTCGCCCGTTTGCAGCCCCGAGGCAACCAGCGCGCTGAGCCCGGCATTGGCTCCGGGAATGGGGATCACGGCGATGCCGGCGGCGATGGCCTCGGCCGCCAGTTGGCTGCCGGGATCGCTGATGCCCGGCATTCCTGCGTCGGAGACCACGGCGATGCGTCCGCCCGCTTTGAGCGCTTCCACAAACTCCTGCGCGCGCTGGTGCTCGTTGTGCTGGTGGCAGCTTATGGTGGGGGTTGTGATTTCAAAGTGATTCAGCAGTTTTTGCGTCTGGCGGGTGTCTTCGCACGCGATGCGGTCCACGCGGCGCAGAACGTCGAGGGCGCGCAGGGTGATGTCGCCCAGGTTGCCGATGGGGGTGGCTACCAGGTAGAGGCCTGGCGCAAGAGGTGCTTCTGGGTCGGCGGCCATGCGCAGTGTCTATCTCCGGCTTTCTAGCTGGCTTCTTCGCGTTCCATGCGGCGCTGCTCGGCCAGGAGCGACATCGAACTCATCAGGTTCTGCACGCTCACAATACCCACCACGCGTCCGCTCTCGGTGACCGGAATCAGCGCGAGTCCGCGCCCGGCGGAGATGCGGCGAATGGTGGTGCCCAGCGTGTCCTCGGGCCGCGCCACCTGGAATGCCTTGGACATGGCCGACTGCACGTAGCCGTCGCCGTCGTTGCGCAGAGCATCCACAATGCGCTGGCGCGAGATGATGCCCACCAGTTGCGGGCCGCGGACGACGGGAAAATCTTCCTGCAGCGAGTGAACGCATCGCGCCAGCGCACCGGCCAGCGTGTCGGACGGCGAGAGCGTGGCGAAGTCGGTGAGCATCACTTCGCGCATGTGCACGGTGTCTACCACCGACTGGAAAAATGCGCCCTGCTCTTCAATGGGCGCGCCGATCATGATGAAGAAGCCGGCGATGATCAGCCATGGGCTATGCAGATACATGCCGCCCAGCATCGCTGCCAGCGCCAGCACCTGGCCCATCCCGGCAGCCACGCGGCCTTCAGGAGCCAGCCCGTGCTTGCGGGCGAAACTGCCCCGGAGCAGACGGCCGGCATCCAGCGGGTAAGCCGGCACAAGGTGCAGCAGTCCAAGGCCTGTCTGCATCCATACCGTGCTGCGCACCAGCCACGCGGACGCGATCCACGGCTGATCGAGGAGCTTGACGTCTCCGCTGGCGCCCAGAAACGCCGCAGCCAGAAAGAGCGCTGTGGCCAGGTTGGCGGCAGGACCCGCCAGCGCCATGGCAAACTGCCCGGCGCCCTGGTTGGAGTCTTCCTGGCTTTCAGGGGTGGCGTAGGCATAGAGCCCGCCGATGGGCAAAAACAGAATGGCGCGAAGCTTCAGCCCAAGATAGACCGCAACCAGCAGCCGCGCGGTTTCCCGCACCATCACCGCCGCCACCAGCAGTAGGAATAACGCCAGGCCGCGCATCACGCCGTCCGCGGCTCCCAGCCCCAGACACACCACCGCCAGAAGGGGGAAAAAGGCGTGGACGCGCAACTCGACACCCATCCAACGGCCCAGCGGAATTGACCAGCCTCGCATACCGTTAATTGTAGAGGGTCAGGGCGGAATGCGCTTCCGGTATGCTGGTCTTTGATGCGCATCATCTCCGGATCGTTTCGTTCCCGCACGTTGCAGGCTCCGCCGGGGCTTGCCACCCGGCCCACCAGCGACAGGCTCAGGGAAACCCTCTTCAATGTGCTGGCGCCGCGGATCGAGGGCACGACTTTTCTGGATCTCTACGCGGGATCCGGTGCGGTGGGCATTGAGGCGCTGAGTCGCGGCGCAGCGGGTGTGGCCTTTGTCGAGCGCGCTCCGGCGGCTCTTAAAACTCTTGAAGGGAATTTGGCGCGACTGGGTTTGACGGCGGGATTCCGCGTACATGCGAGCAGCGTGAGTGCTTTTCTGCGCAAGGCGGGCCGCGGTGTGGAAGCCGGATTTGACCTGGTCTTTCTCGATCCGCCTTATGATGCGGCCCAGGAGTACGCGGCCACGCTGGGCCTGCTGGGCGGGACGGGAGTTGGGTTGCTGGCCGCTGGTGCATTGGTTATTGCCGAGCACCGGCGCAAAGAACGCCTGGCAGACAGTTACGGTCTGCTCGAACGCACGCGGCTGCTCGAACAAGGCGACGCGTCCCTGAGCTTTTATGCGGTCCTGAGTTGACGGCCAAGCGAATGCGAGAATCGAAACCATGAAGATGCGAAGGAAGTTGCTACTGGTCGCGGCGCTGGTCTGTGGCGCAGTCTTGCAGGCGCAGCAAGCGAAGAATTGGCAGATCGGGCCTTTCATACGGCCGGCGAGCGGCAATCCGGTGATCACGCCGCGGCCCGGATCCACGTTTGCCGACCCGCTGCTCGCCTCGCCCGCGCACTGGGAGGCTTTGCATACCTTCAACCCCGCGGCCGTGGTGCGCGAGGGCAAAGTTGTCGTCCTCTACCGCGCCGAAGACGACTCCGGGACCATGACGATTGGCGGCCATACCTCGCGGCTGGGCCTGGCCGAGAGCGCGGACGGCATCCACTTCACGCGCCGCGCCGATCCGGTCTTTTTTGCGGCCAAAGACGGCCAGCAGGCGCGCGAGTGGCCGGGCGGCGTCGAGGACCCGCGGTTGGTCGAATCGGAGGACGGGACCTATGTTCTGACCTATACGCAATGGAATCGCACCAATATTTCCGTGGGCATCGCCACCTCGCGCGACCTGACCCACTGGACCAAGTACGGGCCGGCGTTTCTCTCGGCGGCGGGCGGCAGGTACGCCGGACTGAATTACAAGTCGGCGGGGATCGTTACCCGGCTCGACAAGAGCAAAGCCCGGCTGATCGCGGCGAAGATCGATGGGAAATACTGGATGTACTGGGGCGAAGGATCGATTCGCCTGGCCACGTCCGCCGACCTCATCCACTGGACCCCGGTTGAAGATGCGCAAGGTGCGGCGCTGGAGGTGCTGCGCTCGCGGCCCGGTCATTTCGATTCCAGTTTTCCCGAGACCGGGCCTCCGCCAATCCTCACCGACGCGGGCATTGTGGTTCTCTACAACGGCAAGAACGCGCCTGACGGGGGCGATCCGAATTTGGGATCGAACGCATATGGCGTTGGAGAAGCATTGTTCGACTTGAAAGACCCCGCGCGGCTGCTGGCCCGAACCCCAGATGCGGTTTTCAAGCCTGAATTACCCTACGAAAAGACCGGCCAATACGCCGCCGGGACCACCTTTGCCGAGGGCCTGGTCTACTTCCACGACCAATGGTTCCTCTATTACGGCTGCGCCGACTCGCTGGTGGCCGTGGCGACGGCGGCTGCCAAGTAGCAGCATCTTTGCGGGCAGTCCCGCGGGCATCGCAAGGCTTGCTGCGCAGTTGGCCCGGCGTGAGTTAGCATCAATCCACGTCTCGACCCTTTCCGTCCAAGGAAGCGTGGCCATGCGTTTCAGTTCGACTCTCCGCCGGTTGGCTTCGCTCGTCGTGGTCGCGTATGCGGCCTGGCTGCCCGCCCAGTCTTTTGACCTGGACCGCGGCCGGGAGCCGGTAGTCTCGCTCGATGGGCCATGGCGCTTCCATCCCGGCGACTCGCCCTTGTCGTTCGATACCGAGCCAACGGGCCGAAGAGCAAAGCTGTGGGCCGGCGCGGGATTTGACGATTCCGCGTGGCCGCTGCTCGATAGCGGCAAATCCTGGGCCGTGCAGGGCTATCCGGGCATGAGCGGCTTCGGCTGGTACCGCTTTACGGTGAAGGTCCCGGCCAGTGAAAAGCCCACCTCGATGCTGCTGGCGCCCATGGTCACCTCGTTCGAGGTTTATGTGGACGGAGCGCTCGCCGGCGGCTCCGGAGAGATGCACGCGCTGATTCCCGACACACGCATCAGCTTCCACCTCTTTCCGCTCACCCGGAGCGGGAGCAGAAGCTCACGCCAGGTTCAGGTGGCAATCCGCGTGTGGCATGCGCCCATCTGGGCAAGCTACGTTGGGGGTGGGCCCTACCGGCCGGGTCACCTCGCCGGCGATCCGGAACTGCTGGCCGCCGAGCAGCAGCATCGCCAGTTGGTCCGCAATGTCAAATACGTGGATGCCTACTCCTACAGCATCACCGCGGGCCTGGTCGGATTCGCCATCCTGTGCCTGTTTCTCATCCGCAAGGCGGAGCGCGAGTACCTCTGGTTCGCCCTCATCCTGCTGGCCCAGGCAGCCGACAACGCACTGACCGTCGGCCAGGAAATCTACTCCTGGCTCTTCCTGCCCGTGTACGACCTACTGGACGGGGCTCTCGCTGCAATCACAATCGTTGCGGCACTTTGCTTCTTTTCCAGGATTCTCGATGTCCGCGCCGGGCGGGTAGGGCGCGTTTTTCTGGCTCTGGCGGCCTTGAGCCCGTTTCCGGCCGTTTTCTACTGGCCGGGCTGGTTCTCCGCGCCGGCTTCGGCCGCTGTGCAACTGGCCTGCCTGCTGCCCGCGGTGGGTTGGGTTCTGGTGGTGCTGGTGGAGCGGGCCGCGCGCGGCAACCAGGACGCCCGCCTGCTCTTGCTGCCCACGTTGCTCGATCTCGGCTACTTCATGGCCGACAACCTGGCCATTGTGCTCGACCAGGCCGGCCTCACCCACGTGCCGCACGTGCTGGAGCTGCCGCTCCCGCTGCCTCCATTCACCATGCAAACCGGCATTCTGTTGCATCTGTTCTTCCTGCTGGCTATGGTCGTCTTCCTGGTGATCCGCTTCACCCGGGCGCGTCGACGGGAGGCGTGGCTGGCCGGCGAGTTCGAGGCCGCCCGCCAGGTGCAGCAGGTCCTGCTACCCGATGAATTGGACCAGTGCCCCGGCTTCACCGTCGAGTGCATCTACCAGCCCGCGGACCAGGTGGGCGGCGACTTCTTTCAGCAGATCGGCGACGGCCGGGGCGGCATGTTGATCGTGGTGGGAGACGTCAGCGGCAAGGGCCTGCCGGCCGCCATGATGGTCTCGGTGCTGGTGGGCGCCATCCGCGCCGAAGCCGCCCACGGCGTCAGCCCTGCCGCACTGCTGGTCTCGCTGAACGAACGCATGATGGGCCGGGCGCACGGCGGATTCACCACCTGCCTGGCCGCTCACATCTCCCGCGAAGGCCGGCTGTCCATGGCCAACGCCGGCCACCTGCATCCTTACCGCAACGGCGAGGAGATCGGGCTTCCCGGCTCCCTGCCGCTGGGCATTGTGGCCGAGCCCCAGTTCGAAACCATCGAGATGACGCTCGCGCCTGGCGACCAACTCACCTTCGTCTCCGACGGGGTGGTCGAGGCCCAATCGCGAACTGTTCGGCTTCGACCGCACACGCGACCTCAGCCGCCAGCCCGCCGCAGAGATTGCTCAGGCCGCCCGCGCCTTCGGCCAGTCGGACGACATTACTGTCGTTACGGTCGAGTTTTCCGGCGCACCGGCGTAGGCTGTCGCGCGCCGAGGGACGGTGGCCAAGAATAGTAGCGCCGGTCTCCAGACCGGCTGTACTGAGGGCCTCCCGGCCCTCAGAGATCGCGCCAGACACTGAATCTGGAGTGGCTTCACCCTCTGAGAGATGCAGGCCAAACACGAACCGGGCCCCAACCGGTTAAAGTACTCCACATGAAAACTGCGCGATTTCTAGTTGCTATGTGCGCGCTGGCTCTTGTGGCCGCCGGAGCATCCTGCGCGGGCGGCCAGCAGCCTTCCGCCGCCGGCACAACTGCCTCAGAACCGCAACTG
>JBEKTB010000109.1:0-12876 GCA_049516495.1 Occallatibacter sp. | reverse complement strand
TTGGGCTCGTATTTGACGCCTTTGAGCGCCAGCGGAATCAGCGCCACGATGATGATGGCGTTGAAGATGACCGCGGAGAGGATGGCCGACTGGGGCGTGGCGAGGTGCATGATGTTGAGGGCATTGAGCACCGGGAAAACGCCGGCGAACATGGCGGGGATGATGGCGAAGTACTTGGCCACGTCGTTGGCGATGGAGAAGGTGGTGAGAGCGCCTCGCGTCATCAGTAATTGTTTTCCGATCTCGACAATTTCAATCAGCTTGGTGGGATTGGAATCGAGATCGACCATGTTGCCGGCTTCTTTCGCAGCCTGCGTGCCGGAGTTCATGGCCACGCCTACGTCGGCCTGGGCCAGCGCGGGCGCGTCGTTGGTGCCGTCGCCGGTCATGGCGACCAGCTTGCCCTTGGCCTGCTCGCGTTTGATCAGGTCCATCTTGTCCTTGGGCTTGGCTTCGGCGAGGAAGTCGTCGACGCCCGCCTCGCGGGCAATGACAGCGGCGGTGAGCGGGTTGTCGCCGGTGATCATGATGGTGCGGATGCCCATGGCGCGCAGGCGGGCAAGGCGCTCCTTGAGACCGCCCTTGACGATGTCCTTGAGATAAATGACGCCCAGTGCCGTAGAGTTCTCGGCCACTACCAGCGGCGTACCGCCCAGGCGGGCAATCTCCTCGACACTGTCGCGAACCTTCTTGGGCAGCGAGGAGCCCTGCTCTTCGAGGAAGCGGGTGATGGCGTCCACCGAGCCCTTGCGAATGCGCACGCCGGGCAGGTTGACGCCGCTCATGCGGGTCTGCGCCGTGAAGGGCACAAACTCGGCATGGATACCGCCCAGGTCGCGTCCGCGCAGGTTGTACTTTTCCTTGGCCAGCACGACGATGGACCGGCCTTCAGGAGTTTCGTCAGAGAGCGAAGAGAGCTGGGCGGCGTCGGCCAGCCGCTCGGCGCTGACATCGGGTGCGGGTATGAAGTCGGCGGCCTGGCGATTGCCCAGGGTGATGGTACCGGTCTTGTCCAGCAGCAGGGTGTTCACGTCGCCCGCGGCCTCGACTGCACGGCCGCTCATGGCCAGCACGTTGTACTGGACCAGGCGATCCATGCCGGCGATGCCGATGGCCGACAGCAGTCCGCCGATAGTGGTGGGGATGAGGCAGACCAGCAGCGAGACCAGCACAAAGACGGTCTGCGGGGCTTTCGAGTAGATGGCGAAGGGCTGCAGCGTGACCACGGCCAGGAGAAAGACGATGGTCAGGCCGGAGAGCAGAATGCTCAGGGCGATCTCATTGGGCGTCTTCTGGCGTGTTGCGCCTTCGACGAGGGCAATCATGCGGTCGAGAAAGGTCTCGCCAGGGTTAGAGGTGATGCGGACCTTGATCCAATCGGAGAGAACTTTCGTTCCTCCGGTGACAGCCGAACGGTCGCCGCCGGCTTCGCGGATCACGGGAGCCGACTCGCCAGTGATGGCCGACTCGTCGACCGAGGCAACGCCCTCGATGACTTCGCCGTCGCCTGCGATATAGTGGTTGGCCTCGACGTAGATCACGTCGCCCAGGCGGAGTTCGCCGCTCGCGACCTCTTCAAAGCCGCCGTCGGCTGTGTACCGCCTGGCGATCGTCTCGCCCTTGGCCTTGCGCAGGGTGTCGGCCTGGGCCTTGCCGCGACCTTCGGCCATGGCCTCGGCAAAGTTGGCGAACAGCACGGTGAACCACAGCCAGAGGGTGATCTGCAGGTTGAAGCCGAAACCGGCCCGGTGGTTGACCGTGTTATCGATGAGCAGTGCAGTGGTGAGCACGCTGCCCACCTCGACCACAAACATCACCGGATTTTTGACCATCCAGCGGGGATCGAGCTTACGCACCGAATCCACAAGCGCCTGGCCAATGATTTCCGTATTCCAAAGACTTTTCTTATGAGCCATGACAGTCCGTTTCGCCTTGTTCTGATGCAGTGTCGGTACGGGCTAGAAAAGCTGCCCGGCTTTGAGCAGCAAATGTTCCAGAATCGGTCCCAGGCTCAATGCCGGGAAGAAGGTGAGCGCGCCCAGAATCAGAATCACGCCGATCAGCAGAACGGTGAACAGAGCGGTATTCACGGGGAAGGTTCCGGGAGAGGGAGGAACGCTCTTTTTCTGTGCCAGGTTGCCGGCCAGGGCCAGCACCGGAATCATCATCATCAGACGCCCGATCAGCATGTCCCAGCCCAGCGCCACGTTGTACCACCAGGTGTTGGCATTGAGCCCGGCAAAGGCCGAACCGTTGTTGCCCGCGCCCGAGGTGAAGGCGTAGAGAATTTCGGTGAGCCCGTGCGGTCCCTGATTGGCAAGGCTGGAGAGCCCCATGTTGGGCGAGAGCACAAAGACGGCGGTCAGGTTGAGGATGATGAGCGGGAAGATGAGGCAATAGAGCATCGACATCTTTACGTCATACGACTCGATCTTCTTGCCCAGGTACTCTGGGGTGCGCCCCACCATGAGTCCGGCGATGAAGACCGAGAGCACCACGAAGATGAGAATGCCGTAGAGGCCGGACCCGACACCGCCGAAGACCACTTCGCCGAGCATGATGTTGGTGAGCACCACCATTCCGCCCAGTGGCGTAAAGCTGTCGTGCATGCCGTTGACAGCGCCGCAACTGGCGTCGGTGGTGATGGTGGCAAACAGCGAGGTCTCGGCGATGCCGTTGCGCACCTCCTTGCCTTCCATGTTGCCGCCCGGCGCGGCCAGGGTGCGGGTTTGTTCTGCGCCGTGAATGAGCGGATGCGGGTGAGCCTCGGCCCAATAAACAGTGGTGAAGCCGGCAGAGAACAGCACGAACATGGCTGCGAATACCGCCCATCCGTGGCCCGGCGAGCCGGTCATGCGGCCCAGCGTGTAGGTGAGTCCCGCAGGGATGATGAAGATGGAGAGGATCTGGAAGAAGTTCGACAGGGGGGTAGGGTTTTCGTATGGGTGGGCGCTGTTGGCGTTGAAGAATCCGCCGCCATTCGTGCCCAGCATCTTGATGGCTTCCTGCGACGCCACGGGGCCCTGCCCGATGGTCTGCGTCTGCGAGGGCTGTTCCAGCGGATGGGCCGTCGTATATGAGTGCAGGTTCTGCGGAACGCCCTGGCCGACGAGAAGAAGTGCGTAAATCAGCGAGCCTGGCACGAGCACGTAGAGCAGCGTGCGCGTCATGTCTACCCAGAAGTTGCCGATGGTGCCCGAGCTGGTCCGCTTGATGCCGCGCACCAGGGCGATTGCCACCACGATACCCACTGCAGCCGAAAAGAAGTTGTGGGTCGCCAGGCCGGCCATCTCGGTGAGATAGCTCATGGTCGTTTCAGGCGTGTACGACTGCCAATTGGTATTGGTGGTGAAGCTGGCGGCCGTATTCCACGCCAGGTCCGGCCCTACAGCCGCGAGCCCTTGCGGGTTGAACGGCAAAAACTGCTGCAACCGCTCGATACCGTAGGTGACCAGCATGCTGACGGCCGAGAAGCCCAGCATGGCAAAGGCGTACTCGCGCCAGTTCATCTCCTGATCCGATTGGACTCCGGCGAGCTTGTAGATGAGCCGCTCGATGGGCCGAAGCACCGGATCGAGCCAAGTGCGCTCCCCTTCCAGCACGCGTGCCAGATAGATGCCCACCGGGCGAACGCTGGCAATAAGAATCAGGGAGTAAAGGACATACTGCAACCAACCATTGGCGGACATGTCAGAACTTCTCCGGGAAAAGCAGGGTGAGGGCCAGGTATCCCAGCAACAGAACGGACAGAATCAGCACAATGACGGTGATGATGTCGATATGCATGGGGTTACCTCAGCTTCTGACATGCCTTGACGTACAAGAACGCCAGGGCGAAGAAAACTACCGTGAAGAGCAACATCGTCAAATCTTGCATCGCAGGTCTCACAGTTCGATGAGCAGGTCGCCGGTGGAATTCGGAAGAAAGGAGCTTGCCGGATCGCAATCCGAACGGCGCGCTTCTATCCTATCCCGGCTCCATGCCCAAGAATCATTCTGGCTAACGTCTCGTTCGAGTATCCAAAGGAATATCTAAATAAAGCGTAAGGGTCTGGGGGATGCGGGGGGGGGCACCGGAATATGAGACGCGAGGGGACTGCTCGATACCCCTCGCGAATCCGATGTTTACCGGCCGCTACTCCTCGTTGCCGGTCCAGCCTTCGGGAACAAAGCGGTAGCCGACCCAGGGTTCGGTCTGGATGTACTGCTTGCCGGTTTCGCTCTCCAGCTTCTTGCGCAACTGCCCGACGAAGACGCGCAGGTACTCCGGCTGATGGGCCGATTGCGATCCCCACACGGCGGTCAACAGCACGCGATGGGTCATTACCTTGCCGGCGTGACGGGCCAGGTGGAGCAGCAAGTCGAACTCCTTGGGAGTCAGATGAATGGCCTTCCCCTGGACGGTGATCGAGTGGGCTTCCGAGTCCACGACGAAATCGCCGGCCTCGATGGCGGCAGTTGTGCGCTCCGGGGCGCGGCGCAGATGGGCGCGGACACGGGCAAGCAACTCCTGAATGCTGAAAGGCTTGGTCACGTAGTCGTCGGCGCCCGCGTCGAGGGCCTCGACCTTGGAGCGCTCGTGGTCGCGGACGGAGAGGACCAGGATGGGAATCGCGGATTGGGCGCGAATGGCGCGGCAGACCTCGACGCCGCTCATGCCGGGCATCATCAGGTCAGTGATCGCCAGGTCGGGCGGCCAATCGCGGAAGGTCTGCAGACCCTCCTCAGGATCGTTGGCGGTGCGGACATCAAAGCCCTGTGCGGAGAGCGCGGCGCGCAGGACGCGGGTAATCTGAGGTTCGTCGTCGATGATGAGAATTCTTCCGGGCATGTCTTTCTTCTTTCAGAGGAAGACTACATCATCGGGGGGACCGGTATGATTCCGGAGGTGAGGATTATGAGAGTGTCTTCCTCTTGGCGTCGTGCATTTCGCTGGTTCGGAGCCACTTTGGTGGCGGTGGCGGCGACCGTGTCGCTGGTTGGCATGAGGGCCAATTCGACCACGGCGGGGATGGCGTTCCTGGTGCTGGTGGTGTGGTTTGCCGCGCAGGCCGGGATCGCACTCTCTCTGTACATTGCGGTTCTTTGCGCGCTATCGTTCGATTATTTCTTCCTAATTCCGTACCACACTCTGCGCATCACCGGCGTGCAGGAGTGGGTGGCCATGATCTCGTTCCTGGCCAGTTGTGTGGTCGTCGGGCGGCTGGCTGAACGGGCGCGCGGCCAGGCGCGCCAGGCCGAGCAGCGCCGCGAAGACGTGGAACGCCTGTACGAACTTTCGCAGGAGATGATGCTGCAGGAGGATGCCGCCGGCCTCATTCGCGATCTGCCGCGGCTGATCGCGCGGATCTTCGAGTTGGATGGGGTGGTGCTCTACGTCCGCGACCAGGATCAGTTCTATACCTCAACCGCCGACCTGCCCATGAGCATCCAGGCCAGCCTGCGGGCCATGACCCACACCCAGAATCCGACGCTGGCGATACCGGGCGGCTTTACGGTAATGACGCTGATGCTGGGACTGCGGCCAGTGGGAGCATTGGGTTTGCGGCCGGCCCTGCTTTCACGCGAGGTTGCTACGGCGGTCAGCGGCCAGGTGGCCATTGCGCTCACCCGCGCCACCGCCATCGAGGCTTCGGCGCGCATGGAAGCGGCTCGCGAGGGAGAACGGCTGCGCACCGCGCTCATCGACTCGTTGACGCACGAGTTGCGCACCCCACTCACCGCGATCCGGGCGGCGGCGACAACGCTGGTCGAAGGCGACGGGCTGGACGAAGCCGGAAGGCTGGACCTGGCCGCCATTGTGGATGAGGAGAGCGCGCGGCTGGACGCGCTGATCGGCGAAGCCGTCGAGATGGCCGAAATCGACGCCAATGTGGTGCAGGTTCACTCCGTGCCGCAGCATCCGCGCGCCCTGCTGGACCAGGCGGTCGAAGAGTCACGGAAGGCGCTGGCGGGACACCGGATAGTGATCGCCGTCGAGGAGCCGGAGAACCCCGACAGGCCCGCCTGGTTCGACCCGCACCTGCTTGGCCGGGTGTTGCGACACCTGCTGGAGAACGCGGCTCGCTTTACGCCGCCCGGCGGCCGCATCATGCTGCGCAGCCAGCGTGAAGGGGATCGTTTGGAATTTCGTGTCGAGGACGACGGGCCGGGCATCGACGCCACCGATTTGCCGTTCATCTTCGAGAAGTTCTATCGGGGAAGGAAAGGCACGGGAAGATGGAAGGGAACGGGGATGGGCCTGGCCATCACCCGCGCCATCCTTACCGCGCACGGTGGGGGAATTGAGGTAGTGAACGGTTCCGGGCAGGGCGCCTGTTTCCGGTTCTGGGTGCCGCTGGTTGAAAAGGAGCCGGCTGGAAAAGAGCCAGAGATCATCGGCGACCTGAAACGGAGCTAATCCGGACACAGCATCTCCGGTCTTGCCCTATTGGGGTTCGCCGCTCCAGTCGCAGGCGATCTCGCTCCGCTGTTGGGAACTCTCCATCGCCCATTCCAGCAAGCGCGCCACTCGCCAGGCATCCAGGGCCAGGACGGGGGCGGGCGACTTGCCCAACAGGGCATCGCGAACTCCGGCGTAATAGAGGCGGTAGTCTCCGGGGATGGGTGCGACAGGCCTGGTGACCATACCGCTGTCCACATCCACGCAAAGAGTGCCCCAATCGGCGGCCGGTTCCCGGCCCCAAGCTTGGCCCGAGGCGTGGTCGGCGATGCGAAGGATTTTGTTGAGGGCGGCTTCCTGCGGGTCAAGGCCCCATTTCCAGTAGTTTCCCCTGGTTCCGCGCAGGTGGTATCGGGGCCGCGTCAGCGCCGAGAGGCAGTTGGCGCCGAGGGTGACAGAAAAATCAGGATAATGGAGTCGTACGCTGAAGGAATCGTTTGAGCCTTCGCCGTCGCGCTCCCGCTTGACTTCGGCGAACACTGTCTCCGGCTTGCCGAAAAGAACCAGGGCCTGGTCAGCGAGATGGGTGGCGATGTCCAGCAGAAGGCCGCCGCCCTGCTCAGGGTCTTCCTTCCATGCGCCGGTTTTGGGGATGGGGCGCCAACGGTCGAAACAGGATTCGAGCTGGACGAGGCGTCCGAGCGAACCTTCACGTAATAATTTATGAATTGTCCGGAAATCGCTGTCCCAACGACGGTTATGAAACGGAATAAGCAGTGCGCCGCGGGATGCGGCCATCTCTATTAGCTGCGCAATCTCGGTCGAGGCAACGGATGTTGGTTTGTCGACCACGACGTTCTTGCCGGCTTCGAGAATCTGGCTGGCGATTTTGAAGTGGCTCCCACTGGGGGTTGCGACGACGAACAGGCCCAGCGAGGCGTCCTCGAGCATTTCTTCGAGAGAGCGGTGGGTGGTGATGCCGGGATAGCGCTCGGCGGCGCGGTCGGAATTGCGTTCGACCACGGCAGCCAGTTCAAGCCCTTCCACGGACGAGATCAGCGGAGCGTGAAACACCCGCCCTGCCATTCCAAAGCCAACCAAACCCACTCGAATCATGTGGCCCTCCGAGAAGCGGCATTCTAGTCACCGCTCTAGTTAGCCTTCGAGTTTATACCGGGTTTCCGCCAAGCGGTAGAGGCGGCGCCACACCAGGCGGTTCATGGTGACCACCATGAGGGAAATGAAGATGGTGGCCAGCAGCAGAATGGGGAAGCGTCCGCTGTCGGTGGCGGCGTCGATTTGCGCGCCCAGGCCGATGGTCTGGAGGGTGTGGTCTTTCACGTGGGAGTACTCGGCCATGACCGAGGCGTTCCAGGCTCCGCCCGAGGCCGTCACCATGCCGGTGATCAGATACGGAAAAATGCCCGGGAGAATAAGCCGCGTCCAGCGCTGCCAGCGCGTGAAGCGATAGAGCGAGGCGACCTCGCGCAGGTCCGAAGGGATGGACATGGCCCCGGCGATGACGTTGAAGAGGATGTACCACTGGGTGCCCAGCAGCATGAGGGCGATGGAGCCGATGCCCAGGCCGCCGCCCAGCTTGACCAGGCCGATGAGCAGGATGGGAAAGAAAGCCGTGGCCGGGACCGAGGCCAGCACCTGTGCGAGCGGCTGCACGATGCGCGCCAGCCGGGGGCTGAAGCCGATGGCCACGCCAACGGGGACGGTCCACGCAGCGGAGAGGAGAAGGGCGGTATTGACACGCAGAAAGGTCGCTGCAGCGCCCTCCAGCAGAAGGCTCAGATCCGGCCAGGTGACCGTTGCCAGCATGAGGATGGCGCGGGTTGCGCCCCACGCCGCAACAGCGACCACCGCCGCAGCAAGAATCCACAGGCCCGGTGAAGCTTTGCGGCGCGTCAGGTCTTCATCCAGCGGTTGCACGATGCGGCACTCTTTGGTGCTGGCCATGCGGCGGTAGATGGGCTCTTCGATGCGAGTCCAGATTCGGCCGGGAATGGAAACCAGCAGGTTGGAACGGCGCAGCAGCGCGAGAATCGGGGATTTTACCCGGTCGGCCGACTCCACCTGCTCAAATTTGAATTTGTCGCTCCAGGCGATCATTGGCCGCCAAACAAGCTGATCCGTGGCCACGACGATGAGAACGACTGCGGCGATGCCGCTGAGCAGAGCGCGCATGTCGCCGGAATAGGTGGCCGTTTGGATATAGCTGCCAAGTCCGGGCAACTGGAAGTTGCGGTCGCCCATGGTGAACGTTTCGCAGAAGATGAGGGCGAACCATCCGCCGGCGACCGAGACGATGGAGTTCCAGACCAGGCCGATGGCGGCGTAGGGCATTTCAAGCTGCCAGAAGCGCTGCCAGGCGGAGTAGCGGTAGATGCGCGAGGCTTCCACCATCTCCCTGGGAATGCTCTTGAGCGAGGAATAAAAACTGAAGGCGAGGTTCCAGACCTGGCCGGTGAAGATAAGCAGGATGACGCCCATCTCAATGCCCAGTTGATGGCCGGGAACCAAGGCCACCATGGCCAGCACTACCGGGGGCAGAAAGCTGAGCACGGGGATCGACTGCAGGATGTCGAGGGCCGCAATCATCCAGGCCTCGATCCGGGGGTTATATGCGGCCGTATACCCGTAGGTGATGGCGAAGACCAGGCTGAGCATGTAGGCGATGGTCATGCGCACGATGGAGTAGAAGGCATAAATTGGCAGAATGCCGATGGAGTTCGAGATGGGCACCACAGGGACGGGTTTGCCCAGCCAGTACACACCGGTACTGACAATGGAAAAGAAGATTGTCAGCCCGCAGGCCGCCACCCCGAGGTCGATAAAAAACGGCCAGGTGCGGACGGTGACCAGGGTTCGCGCGAGGGGGTGCTGAACCTTCACTCGGACTCCTCGCTGGCGGCAATCTCTTCTTCCTGCGCATCGGGCAGCACGAAACGGCGACGCCCGGCGTCAAAGTCGAACAACTCGGCGTAGCGGCCCCAGGCCACGGCTGTTTCCATCTGCCGCAGACATTCTTCTTCGCTGAACTGCTCATCGAGCATGTCGAGGAAGAAGTCTTCGGGAACGGTGTGATCGCTCTTGGATTCCAGGGCGCGGCGAATCTGGCGCAGCAGCAGGACGTTGGCCACGGCCGCGTCGCGGAAGAGTTCCTTTTGACGAAGGATCTCGGAGTTGGCGAACTCGGCGCCGCTGGCGGTGATGGCCGCGTCGCCCTCTTCGATCTGCAGGAAGCCGAGCAACTGCGCAGCGTCGACGATGGGCAGCAGGTCGTCGATCTCGAAGGCCAGATCGTCGGCCAGCCGGTAAATGTCGTCGCGGCCGCCCTTGTCGAGCAGCAGTTCCAGCAGGCCGGCCATGCCGCCGGGCCGGGCGTGGGGCAGCATCTGGTAGTGCATCTGGCGCTGGTCCCGGACGCTGACCTTCTGATCGGGCGCCTCTGTTGGAGCCACGTCGGGCTTGGTCAGGACTTTGTAGATGTAATCGACCAGTTGGGTGAAGGATTCGGATTTGCGGTCGCGCGGCTGGGCCAGTTGCACCCGGAAATCGGTACGGATGTGGCCGGGATTGCGGCCCAGCACAATGATGCGGTCGGCCAGCAGAACCGCTTCTTCAATGTTGTGAGTGACCAGAAAAACGGCCTTGGTGGGCATGGTCTTCTTGGCCCACAGCTCGAGCAGTTCGCTGCGCAGGTTCTCGGCGGTGAGCACGTCGAGGGCAGAGAACGGCTCGTCCATGAAAAGTACCTCCGGCTCGACAACCAGCGCGCGGGCAAAGCCGACTCGCTGCTTCATGCCGCCTGAGAGTTCCTTGGGATAGGCGGCTTCAAACCCGTCCAGGCCGACTGTATCCAGCATGCGCATGCTGCGGTCGCGGCGCACGTCCGGGGCAACTCCGCGGGCCTGCAGCGGGGCTTCGACGTTCTCAAGCACCGTGAGCCAGGGGAAGAGGGCGAAGCTCTGGAAAACGATCGATACATTGATTTCTACGTCCGCGATGGGCTTTTCATGCCAGTAGACCTGGCCGGCCGTGGGCGTGGAGAGGCCGCTCAACATGCGCAGCATCGTCGACTTGCCTGAACCGGAGGGGCCGAGCAGGGCAACAATCTCTCCCGGCACGATCTTCAGATCGGTGGCGGAGATGACCTGAATGCGGTTTTCGCTGGGCTGCGCGTAGTACTTCTCGATCTTCTCGGCACGAATGATCGGTTCAAGGGCCACGGCTTGGCCGGCGCTGGGGAAACCCGCTTCCTGCATAGGTTGGTTCTCCGGTTGGGGTCCGCAGGCCAGGAGCCTCGGCCGGTGGCTGTTCAAAGTGTATGACTTACCGGTTGCACGGAGATGAATCGGCTGCAGCTACCGCAGATTCTGGTTTTCGGGACTCGCTTGCGGACGCCTGACGGCGGCTTTTAGCGGTTCAGGGTCAAGAAGCTTGCAGAGGTTTACCCAAGCTAGCGTATCATTGTGACAAAGAGTCTTGCCAGGGAAGTAAATTCTCATTGCTAGTCGTTGGGCCCGCGTGTTGTGGACCTTGCCAGGAACACGCCGTCCTGCCGATTCGATGATGCGTCCAAGGGAGTATGCCAGAAAATTCAGCCAAACCCAAGGTCCTGGTTGCCGACGACGAACGTGTGATCGCGGATACGTTGGCCATGATTCTTAACCAGAGCGGCTTCGAGGCGTGCGCCGTTTACACCGGGGAAAAAGCCGTTGAGCTGGCTTCGGTCTTCAAGCCGGACATGATCATCTCGGATGTCATCATGGCCGATCTGAATGGGATTGACGCGGCTATTCGCATTCGCGCCCTTCTTCCCCACGTCAAGATTCTGCTTTTCTCAGGACAGGCCGCCACGGCCGATCTGCTGGAAAAAGCACGCGCCCAAGGCTACGAGTTCGAAATCCTGGCCAAGCCGGTCCATCCCCAGGATCTGCTGTCCAGGTTGCGCGCATAACATTCGCCTGGCCGGCGTCCATCATGGCGCTCATAGCGGCTGAAGGGCTCATGCGAACAGTTCTCGGGGCGGAATCTTCAGAAATTCTTCGATCGGAATTCCTCCTGTTCCTACGAGGAAGTTACGCGTGGGAAGGAACGCCTTGTCGAAGGCCGCAACGCCGGGCTGCGAATCCTTGCGGCGGCCGCTGTTGACCTCCAGCCCAACGATCCGCGTACCCAGACGAAGAACAAAATCCACTTCCTTGTTGCGTTCCCTCCAATAGAAGAGATCATCGATTTCGCCGGTCATGGCCGCCCCCGCAAGGTGCGCTCCGACCGCAGATTCGACGAGTCGGCCCCAAAGGTCGGGATGATGGCGTACGCGGGCAAAGGTCATGGCGGTCTGAGCGGTGGTCAGGCCGGTATTGAAGACCTGAAGCTTGGGAATCGATCCGCGCTGGCGCACCATCTGTCCCGAGTACTTGGAGATGCCGCGCAGCATTCCGGCCCCGGCCAGCAAGTCGAGATATCCGGCCAGGGTGGTGGTGTTGCCCGCGTCCTGCAACTGCCCCACCATTTTCTGGTAGGAGAGAATCTGGCCCGAGTATTCGCAGCCCAGACGAAAAACGGATCGGAAGAGGGCCGGTTTGTCGACGCGGGACAATAGAAGAATGTCGCGGGCGAGCATGGTCTCGATCAGGGAATCGAGGAGGTAGCGGCGCCAGCGCTGCTCGTCGCCAATCAACTCCGCCGCCCCGGGATAGCCGCCGAAGTAGATGAACTGGTCGAGGCTCCAGCCGAACGCTTCGTGCATCTCGGCAAAACTCCAGTGGCCGACGCGGCTGAGCTCGAAGCGGCCAGCAAGACTCTCGGAGAGGCCGTTTTGCACCAGCAGCGGCGAAGAGCCGAGCAGAACGACGCGCAGATCGAGCCCTTGCGCCGAGTCTTCATCCCACAACTGCTTCACAGCCTCTGACCAGCGGGGAATCTTCTGCACCTCATCGATCACCAGAAGCCAGCTTTCGCTTTGACGGCAATTCAGGCGCGCCATCTCCCACTGCTGGGCTATCCAGAAGTTGTCGCCCGGCGCGGGATTGTCGGCGGTCACATAGGTCGCGCGAACAAGGGTGGTCTTGCCCACTTGTCGCGGACCCGCCAGCACCTGGAGAAAGCGGCGGCGGTCGCGGAGACGGGTGACGAGAGGGCCGAGAATGGATCGGGTAATCATGTTGAATCCAGGAGTCTTAACGATAGATGGGTGACGTGATCAACGAAACAAATCTGCTGGCACACAAAATATATCACACTGATGAGTAGTATGAATAGATGCAATGAGTAAAAATACTTTGTGTATTGAGTAAAATGTAAACTGAAGTGCAAGTGTATTATTCGGTTACGTTTATCGCTGGCGTGATGCGAGAGTCAAACCTCCCGTCTCCCCTCCAGGGAGCGGGCCATGGTCACTTCGTCCGCGTATTCTATGTCGCTGCCGGCGGGGACACCGGTGGCGATGCGCGTAATCCGGACCGGAAAACCACGCAGCG
>JBEKTB010000108.1:0-27012 GCA_049516495.1 Occallatibacter sp. | reverse complement strand
GCATCGGAAGCCGAGGATGCGGGTTTTGCGGTGCGGTCGAGGATATCGCGGCTCACCTCCAGCTCCGCTTTACCGGGAATGCAGGTAGCCTGGCAGACCAGCCAATCGACCTTGGCATGAAGAAGGGCCGGTCCGGTGTTGGCTGTCCCGGCCACATTCAGCGCAAGCGGGAACAGGACCTCGTCCTCGTACCCGAAATCCATCAGTGGGCCGAGCGGCAGGCGCCTGGGAGCCGGAAACTGCAATGGCCCGGCAGCGATGCCGGCGGGCAATGTCCAACGAATATGCGGCGGCTCACCGGCATCGCCCGCGTTCTTCCAGTACACATGCCAGCCGGGCTCGATCTTGAAATAAAGGCCGGCATCGGCCGGCACACCCCGATTGAGCGCCTGGGGAAGAACCAGAAGTTCGACACGAACGTGGGGCGCATCCGCCGAACTGGGCAAGGCGGACGAAGGCAGGCAGGCGGCAAGCAGGGCCGGCAACGCGAAAATCAATCGGGAAAGGCGCATGGAGGGTAACGCTGACTCCTCAACAGTTGGACTCAGTGTATCGAACGAAGGTCGCAGGGAGTTCAGGTCCGATTATTTGGCTCGCGCGGCATGCTCGCGGTAGATGCAGTCGTTCTGCACGCATTTGACCCCGGCGGCGCGGGCGCGGGCGATCGCCTCATCATGGATCACGTCGTCCTGCAGCCACAGGTAGGGAATGCCCAGGCGGATCACGTCGTCCACGATGGCCGGGACGTGCTCCGCGGAGCGGAAAACATCCACCAGATCGATGCCGGAGCCGGTTAGCTCGCGGGCGGCAGCCTGGGCTGCGTCCAGGTCCGGATGGCTGGTGAGCCCGAGAACCTGGCTGAGCGCGGGATTGACCGGAAGGACGCGGTAGCCGTTGGCGGCCAGATAGCGGCCGACATTGTGGCTGGCGCGCCATTTTTTGTCGCTCATGCCGACCACGGCGATGGTTCGCGCGACGTGCAGCATCTCGTCAATGACGGCAGGATCGTTCATGTACATTCGGCCCCCAAAAACTACCGTATGCAGTGGATTCGAATGGAAGCTTGCGGCTTCCGGTAAGTTACCATTGTGCAGCCATCGCGGTTACTGCTGGATAGAGGGGGTGGGGGGGGGCATTTTTTTGGGGTACAGACCGGCAACAAGCCGCTCTGAAAACAGGCTAGCAGAGGGATAGCAATAATCGGCAAAGGGGGCGTATTCGCGGGGAACCGCCCTGTTTGCAAACGGCTAGACGTCCAAATACCTTGGTGCGATGGTCCTTGGCGATGCGGTAGGGCTGCAGGACGTAGGAGCGAATCTGATTGCCGAAGTTGATTTCCAGCTTCGAGTCTTCGACCTTTCTCGAGACGGCGCGCTTCTTTTCCAGTTCGTATTCGTAGAGCCGCGAACGCAGCATCTTCATGGCCTTGTCGCGGTTCTTGTGCTGACTGCGTTCGTTCTGGCATTGGACGACGATGCCGGTGGGAAGGTGCGTCATGCGCACGGCGGAGTCGGTGGTGTTGACGTGCTGGCCGCCCTTGCCGCCGGAGCGGTAGGTGTCGATGCGCAGGTCCTCCACTTTCAGGTCTACATGAATGGTTTCGTCGATCTCCGGGGAGACGTAGACGGAGGCGAAGGAGGTGTGGCGACGCTTGGCGGAGTCGAACGGCGAGATGCGGACCAGACGGTGGACGCCACTCTCGCCGGCCAACTGGCCAAAGGCATACTCGCCGAGGATGGTGAAGGTGGCGGACTTGATACCGGCCTCATCCCCGTCCTGGTAGTCGTTGATCTCGGTCTTGAAGCCCTGCTGTTCGGCCCAGCGCAGGTACATGCGCATGAGCATCTCGGCCCAGTCCTGGCTCTCTGTGCCGCCGGCGCCGGGGTGAATGGTGACGATGGCGTTGAGCGGATCGGCCTCGCCATTCAGCATGGTGCGGGCTTCGAGCGCCTCGTTGAACGTGGCCAGAGCCTTGATGTCGCGCTCCAGGTCGGCGAGAACGTCTTCGCCTTCGCGGGCCAACTCGAAGTAAGCCTCGATGTCGCCGGAGCGGCGGATCATCTCCTCATCGTCGGAGACCATCGATTCCAGACGCTTGCGCTCGCGCATCAGGGGTTTGGATGCGTTGGGATCGTTCCACAGGGCCGGATCGGCCAGTTTGGTTTCTAAGTCGGCGAGTTCCCTGCGGATGCGAGCAGGGTCAAAGATACTCCCGCAGGTCGCGAACTTGATCGCGGACGGGAGCATAAGCGAATTCGAGATCGGAGATCGACATGCTTGGCTCTATGACCTGACTTTGGGTTGAAGTGTGAGGCTGCGTTCTCTTGACTGATCTAGAATACCACTCCATTGGTTTCGACTTTTTTTGTAAGGTCAATCACATCTTCAGCCGCGTAACCGTAATAAAGCGTTTTTGTGAAGGGGCTGGATACAGAACAAATGGGGAATTCAGTTGGGACGGAAAATTTTTGCGAGAGTTGTGTAGGGTCCGCAACGATCAAAAGCCAAATCTCCTCTGCTTTTTTCCTGTAGGTGTCAATCTTCTTGGCTTTTTTGTCGATCTCCGCTTGGAGGTACTCAGGGGTTAGGGGCGCAACCAGTCCAGCCTTTACGACAGTCCAATGAGCAAAACGAAGTTCAGGCACTCTTTCTGTATGAATGAAATAGACCAAATCCAATAACGGGTGTTTTTCATTCTCTTCCTCGCACGATCTCCATTTGACTGCCTGCGAATTCTCGAGGCTCATACTTTGAATCTGATATGCAATAAGCTCAGCGATCTGATCGCCCTTCTTCTTGTCGAGCGTGATCCGGTCTGAGATAACAATTTTTGACAGAACCGGAGGGTTGCCGGCAAGGAAATAGATTTCTCGTGCCCTGGACATGATCCGATCAGCATTCGACTCAATTCTTTTGAGAAGCGATTCTTCCGCCGGTTTGGGATTCGCCTCCGATTTATTACTTCTGATGAAAAGCTCTGTCAGCTCGATACCGACCGTACGCCCTTCAAGGTCGATTAAGAAGTCAGGAGATTCTCCTGGCACGATGCGTGTGGGTGTGATTCCTTGGTGCTCAAGAAATCGGTCCAGCAAAAACCTTTCGCGCTGTTTCTTCTTCTCATCAGACCCCATCCAGCCCTCCTTCTAAGGTCATGGATATGGCCGGGTGCCCCAGGTCCGGATTTTCGGACAAATGAGTGCGCCGCCATGTTACGCCGCCCGTCCACTCCTACGCCACCTTGATCTCCTCAAGCAGATCGGGATGACGGTCCAGCACCTTGAGCAGTTTTACCAAGGCCAAAGGCGGCTTGGTTTTGCCGTTCTCGTAGCGCGAGAAGGCATTGACGCCGCCGCCGAAGATTTCGGCCGCTTCGCGCTGGTCCAGGGCGAGTTTCTTGCGCACGCTGACGATGAATGCCGGGTCGACGATGGCGGCATTGACCTGTTTGGAAAAAGCCTGCATCTCGCGCATGACGCGTTCGGAATCTTTCCTATCGTGGATTGATTCGCCACAAGCCGGGCAGAAATCGCCTGTCGTCTTCAAAATGGTGGTCTCGCCCTTGTATCTATAGGGGATTTCACGCGTTTCGTGGATGAGTTCGGCCGCGCCGCAAACAGGGCATTTCATGGTCATAACTCCTTGAACGAGACGATCAGCAGGTCATCGATGACCGTCAACTTGAGGTAGATGGGGCCGGCGCTGGTCTGAGGATGGTATACGTCCTGCCATATCCGGTGATCAGCATGTGTGGTCATGGATTTGTAAAAATCCTTCATCGTCAATGAAGCGACCACGGCGACCATTCCCTTGAAGTCGAAGCCGAGAACGGAGGCGGTCGAACGCGCCGTGTGCGTTACTCTCACCTTGCCTTCGTCGATCAGTGCTTTGACTCGCAACAACGAGCAGTGCGGAGTCCGCTTCTCCATGATATTAACCTAGTTGGTTATTTTTGGCAAGTATCCACTGCCGCAGTAGCTTTCTTCCCGACCAGCCAACGATCCCAAACGCCAAAGCGGCACAGAGCCACGCAAAGACGTCGCCGTGGGCGGTGTAGAAGGTGATGTCGTCGCGGAAACCGTAGGCGGCAGCCAAGGCGCCAGCCTGGTGGCGGGGAATGCTCTGGCGCACCCGGCCGTAGGGGTCGATGACCGCAGTGACGCCGTTGTTGGTGTCGCGCAGCAGCCAGCGGCGGTTTTCGATGGCCCGCATGCGCGCCATGTTCAGGTGCTGCCAGGGGGCGCTGGTGTCGCCGTACCAGCCGTCGTCGCTGATATTGACCAGGACTTCGGCGCCCAGTTGAGAGAACTGGCGCACCTCGTCGGCGAAGACGGCCTCGTAGCAGATGAACACGCCGTAGCGATGGCCGTTCAGACGAAAGACCTTGCGGTCGTCGCCGCGGGCGAACTCCGAGACGCGGCCGGTGAGTTTGCGAGCAAAGAAGAGCAGGCGCTTGAAGGGAATGTATTCGCCGAAGGGGACCAGGTGGATTTTGTCGTAGCGGCCCACGCGCGCGCCGTCCGCGGAGACAACCAGCGCCGAGTTGTAGTCGCGCCACCTCTGCTCGTCTTCGGAAAAGCTCATTCCGATGTTGCCGACCACTAAAGGCGATCCGGTGGAGCGCGCGATGGCGACCAAGGCCTGCTGGAAACGCGCGTCATCCTCGAAAAACGGCGCGGGGGCTTCCGGCCAGACGACCAGGTCGGGATGCGTGGCGTAGGGCGGACAGACGATTTCACCGGCAGGTGCGCCGGTCTGCGGGATTCCGGCAATGTAGGCGCCGCACTGTTCGTCTGCTAGGTGTTTGAACCCGGCGATGTGGCTGTCCCATTCACCGGCACCCGACCAGAGATTGTCCTCGGCCACATCGAGATTGGGCTGGACGAGGACGGCGCTGGCCGTGGGGGCTGGCTTGGGCGGAGCGAGATAAATGCCGGCCGTACCGCACATGAGAAGAACGGCTCCGGCGATTCCGGAGGTAAGCCGGAGGGAACGGCGATCGAGCAGCAGGCCGCTGGCGATGAGCGCGTTCGAGGCGACGAGCACAAAGCTGATTCCGTAGACGCCCGTCCAGGGGGCAAGCTGATTTACCAGAGCGTTGTCTACCTGCGAATAGCCAAGCTGATCCCAGGGCACAGAGGTGATGCGGGCGGCGGCCAGTTCGAGGGCGGTCCACAGGATGGGGGCGAAAGCCAATGCTAGACGCGTGCTGCCCGTGGCACGACGCACGAGGACGACGCCCAGGCCGAAGAGGCCGAAGTAAAGTCCCAGGACCAGACTGAATCCCAGCAGAAGAAGAGTGGGAGCGAAGCGCGGCATGTCGCCGTAGCGGAGCATGGTGTCGCGAACCCAGTAACAGTTTCCCGCATACCACAGCACGCCGCAGAGATAGGCGAGCAGAAAACCGCGACGCAGGGGACGGGGCTGTTCGACACAGGCCGGCGACAGCAGCGCCCACAGAAGCGGGACCAACCCAATCCATGCGAAAACCGCGCGCCAGGCGGGCATGGGCCCGGCCAGCGGAAAAGGCAATTCGAGCAGAACGGCAGAGAGACCGGCCGCGGCCCACAACTTCCAGGATGTGCGCTGCATACAGTGCCCAAGTTTATCGCATTGGGCGCGCGGAGGTGAGGGGCAGGCTCGCTGGATTCCATTTTGCGGAGGGTCTTCGGGGAGGACGGTCCCGAGCGGGGTGAGACAACGAAGGCATGCCTCCTCGAAAAGTGCGCTGCGCAGGCGTGAAACAGGCTACAATTTCTGTATGCAACTGGCTATCCTGGCAATTCGGCTGCTGGAAGGTATGTTTTTCGTCGGCCTGGCGGGGTCAACCGTGGTCGTGATCATCAGCTTTGTCGAGGACGCGAAGGAATTGTTCGGGGATGAATAGCCGCCTGGATACAGGCTGCGGGACGGAATGCCGTCAATTTGATTGACTCCCCTGCAATTCGGACATAAACTCAGCGCAGTGCGGGGGGACACATTGAGTTCCCGCGAATCCAGAAAGCCGGCCGTCGCGCCGACACAAACGTGATGGCATCAAACCGAACGACCGTAGCCCCTCCTTCCAACCGCGTGCGGCTTATCGTGGCATCCTCGGTGATGCTCACGTTCATCTCTTTCTGGCGCGCCGCAGCCATTGTTCTCAACGATCTTGGATCATCGGCATTTTATGCCGGGGGCATTGCCGAGCAGGCGGTGGGCGCGGCGGCGCCGTGGTTCATTCTCGGCATCATGCTTTTCAGTTTCGCGGTGCGGGCGGTGTACGTCGAAAGCTGTTCGATGTTCACGCGCGGGGGCGTTTACCGGGTTGTGAAGGAAGCCCTGGGCGGCACATTCGCCAAGGTCAGCGTTTCGGCATTGATGTTCGATTACATTCTTACCGGGCCTATCTCCGGCGTTTCGGCCGGGCAATACATTACAGGTTTGATGAACGAGTTGCTGACGGTGGCAAACCAAAGTCACTGGCTGCCTCCGGCTTTGATGGATGCGCAGAACAATCCCTTCCAGTTCAATATGAATTCCACCGCGGCGGTGTTTGCTGGCGCGGTGACGATTTATTACTGGTGGCAGAACATCAAGGGCATCGAAGAGTCCAGCGGCAAGGCTCTGCGGGTCATGCAAATCACCACGGTGATGGTGGTGATTCTTCTGGCCTGGGGCATGTACTCGGTGTTTTTGCGCGGGGCTCAGCTGCCGCCGTCTCCTATCCCTTCGCATCTCAAGTTCAGTAACGAGGCCCTGGGATTCCTGAATGGACGAGGGCTGCCCGTTCTCGGGCTGTTCGGCATCCTGATGGCCTTCGGCCACTCTGTGCTGGCCATGAGCGGCGAAGAGAGCCTGGCGCAGGTCAATCGCGAAATCGAGCATCCGAAGCTCAAGAATCTGAAGCGCGCGGCGATTGTTATCGCCATCTATAGCCTGATTTTTACCGGCGGCGCAACGCTGCTGGCTTCGATGCTGATTCCCGCGTGGGAACGCACCCACATTTACCAGGACAACCTGATCGCCGGCCTGGCCATGTACATGGTGGGCCCGATGTTCTGGCGCATCGCATTCCGCATCTTCGTGGTGCTGGTCGGGTTCTTGATCTTGTCGGGCGCCATCAACACCTCGATGATCGGTTCGACGGGCGTGCTGATGCGCGTCGCCGAAGACGGCGTACTGACCGACTGGTTCCGCAAGCCACATGCCAAGTACGGCACCAGCCATCGCATCGTGAACATGGTCTTCATCCTGCAGATGTTCACGATTGTGGCCAGCCGCGGCAACGTGATCACGCTGGGTGAAGCGTATGCATTCGGCGTGATCTGGTCGTTCACTTTCAATAGCCTGGCCATGCTGGTGCTGCGGTTGAAATATCGCGGCGAGCGCGGCTGGAAGGTTCCTCCGAATCTGCGCATCGGACGATTCGAGATCCCCATCGGGCTGCTCTCGGTCTTCCTGGTGCTGCTGTCGACCGCGATCGTCAACCTGTTTACCAAGTCAGTGGCCACGGTTAGCGGAATTGTTTTTGCCGCGGCGTTCTTTATCATCTTCTCGATCTCCGAACGCCGGAACCTGGCGAAGCACGCACTGACAGCGCGGCAGATGAAAGACCACTTCCAACTGGAGCACCAGGACACGATCAGCCGGGAATCGGCGGCCATCCGCCCCGGCGGAGTGATGGTGACCATGCGCGACGCCGCCAACCCTTTCGCGCTGAAGTGGACACTTTCCCACACCCGCACCGAGGAACAGGACGTGGTGGTGCTCAGTGTGCGCATGATGGGCGTGGGCGGACCGGAGTATCTGAGCGCGGAGGACCAAAGCTTCAGCGAACACGAGCAGATGATCTTTACCAAGGCCATCTCTGTGGCTGAGAGCTTTGGCAAAAAAGTTTCTCTGCTGCTGGTTCCCGCCGGAGATGTATTTGCCGCGCTGGCGCAGGCGGCAAACTCGATGGAGATGGACTCGGTGGTTTCCGGAACCTCAAGCACGATGACTGCCGAAGACCAGGCTTTCCATATGGGACAGGCCTGGGAAGCGCTACCGGACCCCAAGCGCCAGTTCAATTTTTATGTCATCGATCCGAGCGGCGAATCGAAGGTATTCTACATCGGACCGCACGCGCCCAAACTGAGCCCCGACGATGTGCAACTGGTACACCGTTTGTGGGTAAACATGCGCCGCGACCCTTCGATGCAGGACCTGCACCACAGCGATATCATCACCTACGCGCTTACCCGGCTGGCGGGCCAGTATGCCCGGGAAAAGCAGGAGATTCTGCGCGACCTGCGCAGCTATCGCGCTTCTGAAACACCGGCGAATCTTCGCCTTGGGGGCCCAGGCTTGACCGGGCTTCCTTCGGCGCCGACTGCCCCCGAGCCGTTTTCGGCTCTACTGTTCACAACCGAAGCGATCGTCTATGCTCTCCCACCCATTCGCAAAGTGCGCGAATGGATGGGGCACCCCCAAGATTTTGTTAAGACTTGAATCGAAAACGCTCTAGCGTTCCAAAAAAACAAACTCCGGTTGCATTGAGTGGCGCATGCAGGTCCGCCCTGACTCCGCCCGACCGGGATCGCGTGTCTTCGAGGAAGCCGCACATGGCGATCCCCGTTGTTCTGCAATTCCGCCATCACCATCTAGTTCTCTGCCTTCTATAGATAACGCGCGCAAAACCGGTAGCTCAAGAGTCAGCGATCGACAGCCTGGCCGTGAAGAATCTTGCGAGCAGCCGTTTCTATCCGACAACAAGATTCATTTTTCGTTTGTAAAAGATTTTTAAGTTGCGTATTGTGATTTTCATGATAAGTGGATGGCCCATGGAGTATTTGACTTAGGCAAAATGGGGAGGGAGCCACTTATAGGTATCTAACAGGAGGAGCGATGGGAGTTTCAGAAATTCTGGCCCAAATCGATCGCGAGATAGCTCAGTTGCAACAGGCGCGTGCGCTGTTGGCCGGAAGCGCAGTCTCCGCGCCCAGAAAGGCTGCGGCAACTGCAGCCAGGAAAGCCGCCAAGAAAAAGAGGAATCTCACTCCCGAAGGGCGCAAGCGCATTGCGGAGGCAGTCAAGCGGCGCTGGGCAGAGCAGAAGAAGGAGGCCGCCGGCAAGTAAATTGGAAAAGGATATGGACACGACTAAATACGTGGCCTGATACAAATCCGATTCTTGAATCATGCTCTGGCTCCCGATCAGAGCGACAACCAGACCAAGCTTTTGAACTCGCAATCTTGCAGGCTAAGATTCCTGCTTTTCCACGACTCAAGGTCGGGAACCGGGACACACGCTATCAAACAAAATCCAGCGGTAAAAGCCTGAGTGCGGCCAATCTGAAGTTCCAAGTAACAAGCGGGGGGTTGATAACTGCGCGTAAATCGCTGGTCACACATATATCGATCGACTTCGCTCAAGGCAGGCGTTCGACGCGCGCCGCGTTCGGGATGACGGATTGAGCGGGGTGAACGACCGGTTCATCCCCGCTAAATAGATACTCCCGGCGTCCATCGCACCACTTGAACGCTGGGACCGACCAGGGCCGCCAGTTGTTCCGGCGTTCCCTTCAGCGGCGGGAAGGTCCCAAAGTGCAGCGGCAGGACAATTGCCGGCTCCAGAAAACGCACAGCCAGCGCCGCTTCCCTGGGCCCCATGGTGTAGTGGCCACCGATAGGAAGCATGGCAACCTCCGGCTGATATAGCTCACGGATCAGCTTCATGTCTGAGAAAACAGCGGTATCGCCGGCATGATAGAGGACCGGACCGTCCGCAACAGTCAGCACGTACCCGGTCGCCACTCCCACATAGTGGGTTCCCAGTTCATCCTGTGCCCCTGAGGAATGCTTTGCCTCAACCATGGTGGCCGCCACATCGCCCAACTGCACGGTTCCACCCAGGTTCATTCCGATGGTATTAGCCACTCCCTTATCCGCAACGTAGGCTGCGAGTTCGTAGATGGCCACCACGGTGGAACCATGACTGGCTGCCACCGGCACAACGTCGGACATATGATCTCCGTGGCCGTGAGTCAGCAAAATGTAATCGATCCTGGCCGGCAGGACAAAATCCTTCGGGTACTTGGGATTTTGCGCGATGAACGGGTCGATCAGAATGCGGGTGCCCTTGCCGGTTTCGACCAGCACGGTGGCATGCCCCAGCCAAGTGATGTGCGTCCCTTTCAATGAAGTCATCGTGTCTCCTCAAGGCAATTGAGCTGTTGGTGGCGCGAATGCAAGCCACCGCGAAGAGGGTCAATTACTGATGCCCGCGAATGGGTTGAATTCGTAGAAGAGGCTTCCCTCGGGGGGGCTAATGCGCAACTGATTTTGGACCGTTCACGACACGACCGAAGTCGTGCCCCTTCAAAACATAAACGACCATCTCTGTGGCGGACACTCCTAGCGCGTGATGATAACCTCCGAAACGCTGTCTTTGGCAAGGAACTGGCGGTGGCCGGACCAGGAAGCGAACAACCGCTCGATGCTGCGGTTGGCAAAGGTGCGCTGAATGGGAAACGGCTGGGTCAACTGCACCTCGACATCGTCGCCGGGGGTGATGTGGAAGCGGCAGTGCACCGTCTCGGCGCCCTGCATCCTGGTGTGGAAAAGGGCCAGCACCTGGCCGCCCCGGTTCATGGACTGGTAGAGGTGCGCAACCACGGGCGCCACCAGTGCCTCAGGAAGGTAGTCGAGTGTAGTCCACAAGAGCACCACGTCAAACATGCGCCCCGAGAACTTGAGCGTCTGATCGAGATAGCCTTCGACGTTCCAGATCTGGTTGCCTTCCTCGTCGACACCGGTCTGCCAGTTTCCGGTCCAGGCATCGCGAACCAGGTCGGCCAGGAAGACGCTGTGACCGAGGCCGGTCAGGTAGTTGATGTTGCTGGGCGAGGTGAAGCCGACGTCGATTACACGGAGGCCCTGCTCTGCCTGGAGACGTTGGCGCAGCGCCGCCCACCCCCCGGAGTGGCGCGGCACCCTGGCGCCGATCAGCCCTCCGGAGACGGGAGTGGCGGGACTGCTTTCCTGCTTCTTGCCAAACCAGCGCCTAAACACCCTTAACTCCCCTCCCGGTCAAGCCGACGATTTGCCGGCACGGCGCACAGGCTGCGGTCAAAAGATTCCGCCGGCCTGGGTCGCGGTCTGGCTGTCGTGCCCTTTGGAAACGGACTGCGTCAGGTCCACTTTTCCACGGAAGACCGCATTGTCTTCGACGGCGAGACGAAGGGCGCGGATGTCTCCTTCTACCTGGCAGCCCGCGCGTAACTCCACCCGGCCGCTGGCGACCACATTGCCCTTGACCTGGCCCAGGATCAGAACGTCTTTGGCGGAAAGGTCGGCGGCAACATTTGCATTGGGGCCGATGGTCAACCGGCTTTCCGAGAGGTTTACGGTCCCCTCCACGCGCCCATCCACAATCAAGTCTTCACTGCCCTTCACTTCGCCGCGAATCACGACTGATTTACCGATGCGGGCGGGAGTATTTTCTGCTGTCATCGTGTCATTCCTTCCGGGACCGTTCTTGGATCGTTCTCAGAGAGTTGTAGCCCAGTGCTCATCGGGCCCGGCCGCCGTTCCCTGAGGTTGCGTTGGCACAAGCCGTGTTTGCTTCAGTCTACGAGATTTCTGAAGAATGCAATTGGCCCTGCCCGAACTATACGCAACCCAGCCACATTGCTTCAATGCTTCAATCTGTGCGACCAGAGGGGAATCTGCGCGTCCAATGAAGCATGACCTCCCATAAGCTGACACTGGTGGCCCATGCCCGCTAAACTGGAACCTGTGCGCAGCCTTCTTACTGTTCTTTTTTTGCTGCCCTGGGCCACTCAATCCCTTGGCCAGACGAGTGCCGGCTTCACCGCTGCGCAGGCCCACGATCTTTTGCAGCGGGCCCTTGCAACCGAGTTGCGCGCCGCCCAGGACGCAAGCCATCCGATGCGCTACCGGTTGCGCAAGTCCAGCCCACGCCTGACCTCGATCAAGGAGATTCTTGAAACCAGAGATGGCGCTGTGGCCCGGCTGGTGTCAATCAACGACAAGCCGCTGAGCCAGGCCGACGAGCAAAAGGAGCAGGCCCGGCTGGATGCTCTGCTGGCCGATCCTGGCCGGCAACGGCATCGCAAGCAGAATGAGGACCAGGACACGGCTCGCGCCCTGAAAGTATTGCGCGCCCTGCCGAATGCGTTTCTCTACCAGTTTGCGGGCGCGGGCGCGGGTTCTTCGGGCAAGGTGGAGAAATTCACATTCAAGCCGAATCCGAACTTCGCTCCCCCCGACCTGGAAACGCAGGTACTGACACAGATGACCGGCGAGATCTGGATCGACGCCGCACAGGAGCGCGTGGCGCGGCTGGAGGGCCACCTGGAGCAGGATGTGGACTTTGGCTGGGGCATCCTGGGCAGGCTGAACAAGGGCGGCTGGATCGTGATCGACCAGGCGGATGTGGGCGGGCGGCAATGGCGCATCGTCCGCTTTCAGATGGTGATGAGCGGCCGGGTGGTCTTCAAGAACAAGAGCTTCGATACGGTGGAGGAAGAGACGCAGTTTGCGCCGCTGCCGGCCGGACTGGGCTATCAGCAGGCCATTCAGATGCTGCGCACGCCTGGGGAGGGCGCCGCGCAGGCTCGGCGATAGCCTCGGCCTCGCTGATTTGTGCTTTCCCGCCTCGCGGCAAAAAACAGAAACGCGCAAGGATGGGGCACCGGTCTGCGGAGTTCCTGCTTTCCCACCCTTCGCAGAGTGCGCGAAGGATAGGGCACCCACATGGACCCCTAAACAAGCGTTCAAGAGCCTGGACAAGACTCCAAAACAGATCGGCCCTACCCTTGCGGGCAGGGCCGATCTGTTTCTGCGAGTGAATTCTTACTTGGCGTTGGCGACCACGGCGAAGACGATCACCAGCGTGAACAAGGTGAGCGACTCCATGAAGGCCAGACCGAGAACCAGGAAGAGCATGATGCCGGCACGCGCGCCGGGGTTGCGGGCCAGCGCTTCGGTGGCCGAAGCAGTTGCCTTGCCCTGACCCAGGCCGCAAAGTCCCGCAGCCAGCGCCATGCCGATGCCGGCGCCGATCGGCACCAGGTTGATGGCCGTGGAACCGCCATCCGCGAAGGCCGGAACGGCGAAGCACAGAACCGCCAGAGCCATGAATACATATTGAAGTTTCTGCATAATTCTCCTGCTTCTCTTGGATTTGGCCGCCAGTGGGTGGTTGAAGCTCACCGTGCTGGCCCCCTCACGCTTGCGACCGTCCGTTTGCCCGGAGAGGAAGCGCCCCCCGGCGGAAACTTTTTGTGAACAACAGCTTCTAGCTTCTAGCTCCTAGCTTTCAGCTTTTAAGACCGATGGCCGATGCCGCGGCTAGAAGCTAATAGCTAGCAGCGAATGGCTGCCCTTAGTGCTCGTGCGAAACCGCGCCGGTGAGATAAATCATCGCCAGCAACATGAAGACGTACGCCTGAATGATGGAGACGGCGAAGTGCAGTCCCAGGAAGATGGCGGGAATGGCCACCGGCACCAGCGAGAAGAAGACCAGGGTCACCAGATCGCTGGCCAGCATGTTGGCGTAGAGACGGATGGTGAGCGACATGATGCGGGCGAGGTGGGAGATGATCTCGATGGGGAACAGGAGCGGCGCAATCCACCACAACGGGCCGGCAAAGTGCTTCAGGTAGCCGATCGGGCCCTGCTCGCGGACGCCGTGAAAGTTGTAATAGAGGAAGGTGAGCAGGGCGATGCCCAGCGGCACATACGGCTGGCTGGTGGGGGTGATGATGCCGGGGATGAGACCGAGCAGATTGTTGATCACCACAAAGAGGAAGATGCAGGTGACGAAAGCCTGAAAGCGTTCGTAACCGTGGCCGATGATCTGGTCCGCCTGGCCGCCGGTGAACTCGTGGATCATTTCGGCAATCTGCTGCGCCGGGTTGGGCTTCTCGACCGACAGGCTGAGGCGGACGATCACAAAGAAGGCGATCAGTCCGCAGGCCACCAGCAGTTCCAGCGCAAAAGTGTCGTTGATGGGGGCGGAGGGATTGGCGGGATGCACTCCCAGGGCCTGCAGAATCGCGGCCACGGCCCCGCCGAACAGGTGGTTCAACAAGCGCGTAATTGCAAGAGTTTCCGGCATCTGGAGATGAATCTTTCTGTTTCCCGCCCTGGGTTGCCGAAGAGAGTACCGTGGCCACAAAAGCCAGGGCCAGACCGCACAGAAGCGCTACCACCGAACCATGGAAACACTTTAGGCTACCATAAACGACCCCGGCATAGATTGTGAGCCGAAGCACAAAGAAGACCACCACGGCGAGTGCGCTGCGGGGGCTTTTCTGCTTGTCGAGCCGGGCATTGACGAAGCGGATGAGGCGCTGCCACTCCAGGATGCTGGCGACGGAAATTGCGGTTCCCACGGCCAGCATGGCGGCGTTGCGCCAGCCGGAAGCGACCAGCAGCACCAGGGCGGGGATCAGGCCAAGAATCAGCGTGTCGCGAATGGCCCGCTTGAGCAGGGCGTCCAGGGCCGCATCGGAGAGGCTGGCGAGGGGGTGTGAATCTTCACTCATGATTTGGTGTCAGGACTTCCCTTCCCGTTTCCAGAGTCGCGGCTGCTGGCCACAGCCAACCGGACCACGTAAACCAGGCCCGAGACCCCGCCAAAGACGATTCCGGCGATGCCGATCCAGGAAGTGTGCAGGCGGCTATCGGCCCAGGCTCCGATCAGCCAGCCGATAAACGCCGACGAAGGCAGCAGAAGCGCAATCTGCATCAGCTTTTCGGCCTCTACCAGGGCTGAGAGGCCCGTGGAGGACTTGCTGCGCGGCTTGGCGTCCGGGATGGGGCGGTTGAAGGGCATCCTTCGTGTTTATACACGATTGATGCCCTTGAACGCGAAAGGGGAACGGCTCACTTGCTGGGCTTCCAGGTGGCGACCTTCCAGGCCTTGACCCGGTACTTGCCTTCATCGTCGTCCAGTTGCGCGAGATTGAAATCGAAGGTCGCGTTGCTGTCGCCGACGGGAATCACCTTGACGTTGGCGGCGAAGTAGTAGATCTTGCCGGGCTCGGCGGTGAAGGAGGCAACATCGATACTCTTCTTCAGCATCCTGAGGGCCGATTGCCAGCTCGCGCACAGGTGGTGCACACCTGGGTCCACCGTCACCGTGAAAAAAGAGTTGTTGTTGTTGGCGCCCGCCCAGGCTCCATCCAGCCCGAAGCGAACCGTGGCATACATGAATGGACCGATTGCGTGGTTTTCATTTTCGATAAAGACGAGCTGCGCCTTGCCTTCCGCCGGAGGAGCGGGCGGCGTCTTGCTCATTTCCGCTTTGACGTCGAATTTGACGCTGTCGTCGCCGCAGGCGTCGGGCAAAATAGTCTTGGCGCGGGCGCACGCCGCCGAGGCCAGCGACACGCTGAGGAGCAGTACAGCAAGTCTGGATTTCATGGCAACCATCCTAAACGGCAGGATGGCGGTCAGGTCAATATACCGAATCTTGCTTTCAATTAACTCACATTGACTGCTGGGAGGTTCAATTGCCCTTGGACGTCGCGACGCTTTCCTTTGACCGCGCAACCAGGAATGCGCCCAGGTCGTTTGAGATCGGTTTCAGCTGCATAATGGGCACGTCGTCTCTTCCGTACCGCTCAACTGCGATCTCAAAGTAATACATCTGCCCAGCTTCGGCCGTGAGCTCGGTCAAGCCGATCTTGTTTTCCGTCCGGGCCAATGGTGCACCCCAGCTTGCGCAGACGTGGTGTTCGCCCGGAGCGACTGTCACAGCAAAAAAACTGTTGCCTTTGTCGGCTCCCACCCAGGTTCCGTCAAGTCCCACACGGGTGGTGGAGCAGCCGACGCATAAACTATTGCGTTGCACGAAGATCAGCGTGGATCGATCCGCGCTGGCGGCCGGCCCCCCTGGCTGTCTTTTCTGGGTCGTTACGTTGAGTTTCACTTCCTCCCTGCCGCAGGCAGCCGGCAGAGTCGCGCCCCCAGCCTGAACTGCTATGGCAAGGGACGCACTGGCGAGCAATACTGCGAATCTCGGTTTCATGGGCCTCTCCTCACCGCCTAAACACGGTCGCGTCGGATGAGTTGCATGCGAGACAAGGATACGCCCATCTCGCTACCAATCCAACTGTTCGCCATCCACGCATCGAACGATATACTGACTGTTACACCTGTGACGCAGTTCACACACAAAGGAACCAACGTGTTCGATTCAGAATTTGAGCGCGGTCTGTTTGATCTGCGCAAGGCGAAGCTGGAAGAAATCGAGAAGCTGGGCCAGGAAGCTTATCCCAACCAGTTCCCGGCCTCGCACACCATCCCCGCAGTGCGCGCCAAGTGGGGCGAGAAGACCGCCGAAGACCTCGAAGCCACGCGCGCGACGCTGGCGATAGCGGGCCGCATCATGGCCATCCGCGCCCAGGGAAAGGCGGGGTTCGCCACGCTGCAGCAGAACGGCGAGCGGCTGCAGATTTATGTCCGGCTGGACGCTGTCGGCGAGCAGGGCTTCGCGCTCTACAAGCTGCTCGACCTGGGCGACCACATTGGCGTCTCGGGCTACCTGTTTCGTACCCGGACCGGCGAGCTGACGATCCATGTGGAACGGCTGACCTTCCTCGCCAAGGCCATGCTTGCCTTGCCGGAGAAGTTTCATGGCCTGGCCGATGTGGAGTTGCGTTACCGCCAGCGCTATGTGGACCTGTTCGTCAACCTCGAAGCCAGGGCAGTCTTCGTCAAGCGCGCCAAGGCGCTGAAGGCGTTGCGCCAGTTCTTTGACGAGCGCGGCTACCTTGAAGTGGAAACGCCGATGATGCAGCAGATCGCCGGCGGGGCGGCTGCGCGGCCTTTCAAGACCCATCACAACGCGCTGGATCAGGACCTGTTTCTGCGCATCGCGCCGGAACTCTATCTGAAGCGTCTGGTGGTGGGCGGGCTGGACCGCGTGTACGAGATCAATCGCAACTTCCGCAACGAGGGCGTGAGCACGCAGCACAACCCCGAGTTCACCATGCTCGAGTTCTATCAGGCCTACGCGAACTACCACGACCTGATGCAGATGACCGAGGAGATGATCGAGTTTGTGGCGCAGGAGGTGAACGGGACGACCCTCACCGAGTTCGACGGGAACACGATCGATCTTGGCCATTGGACGCGCTTGACCATGCGCGAGGCCATTCGCGAGTATTGGCCGGAAGAGGCGGGCGCCAAGCCGGCGATGACCGCTTTCGAGTCCGCCCCGGTGCTGCAGGCGCGGCTTCATGCCGCCATGAGTTCTCTCGAAAAGGCCGTGGGCGAAACCACGCGGTTGACCCCGGAGCGCATCGTGGAGCTGAAGACCATTCACGGCGCGGTGACCGCGGTGTATTTCGACTCGATGAAGGGCGCGCCCCTGGGCAAGCTGGTCTACAACCTCTTTGAGGCGGTGGTGGAACCCTTCCTCATCCAGCCGACCATCATCTACGACTACCCGGTGGAAGTATCGCCGCTGTCCAAGGCCAAGCCGGACGACCCGGCGCACGTCGAACGCTTCGAGTTCTTTGCCGGCGGATTTGAGCTGGGCAACGCCTTCAGCGAGCTGAACGATCCGGTGGAGCAGCACAAGCGCTTCGAGGCGCAGCTTGCCGAGCGCCAGCGCGGCGACGACGAGGCCCACCAGATGGACGAGGACTACGTGCGGGCGCTGGCCTACGGGCTGCCTCCCACGGGCGGCGAAGGCATGGGCATCGACCGCCTGGTGATGCTTCTGACCGGCTCGAAGTCGATCCGCGACGTGATTCTGTTTCCGCTGATGAGAAAGCAGGGAACAGGGATCAGGGATCAGGGAACAGGTGTCAAAGATCAGGAGACATCGCCGCAATGAGCGAGATGGTCCCAATCAAGAAGGTCGTTTTGACAGAACACCATTTGAGACCGGGCCGCACCAAACACACTCTCGTCTCCGGCCCAGCACAGCGGGAGTTTTCACCATTCACGTCGCTTGTCATCGCGCGATTTCGGGAGGATTCAGGCTACTATCTCCTTCATCTCTGCGAGAACGGCCAAGGGACAGACACTTGGCATATGACTCTTGATGATGCGCTACATCAAGCTGAATATGAGTTTGATGTCAAGCCGGAAGAGTGGATCGAGCCGAACGAATCTCGGTGAGACTGGAGTAGACCTCGCCCGAAGTGGGCGCGGTTTTCTGTTCCCTGATCCCTGACCCCTGACCCCTCTCAAAGGAGCTCGATCCACCTTGAATCTTCTATTCGTCGGCGACATTTTTGGCAGCGCGGGGCGCAGGATTGTGCGCGAACACATCGGGCATGTGCGCCAGGCTCACGATGTAGACCTGGTGGTGATCAACGCGGAAAACGCTGCCGGTGGATTCGGAATCACGCCGCAGATCGCCGAAGATCTTTTCGATCTGGGGGCGGACGTTTTGACCACCGGCAACCACGTGTGGGACAAGCGCGAACTGATCGACTACATGAACGGCGCGCCCGCCGACAGCCAGGAACGAGGACGCCGGGTGCTGCGGCCGGCAAACCTGCAGCCGGGGCTGCCCGGCTATGGTGTTTTTGAGGGAACTACGCAGGGCGGCGTGGACTACGCGGTGATTCTGCTGATGGGCCGCGTCTTCATGAACGCCACCAACGACCCCTTCCATGCCGTCAACGACCTGCTGGCCGGCATCAAGGCCAAGGTCATCGTGGTGGACTTTCACGCCGAGGCCACCAGCGAGAAGGTTGCGATGGGCTGGCACCTGGATGGCCGCGTCACGGCGGTGCTGGGCACGCATACGCACATCCCCACCGCCGACGAGCGCGTGCTGCCGGGCGGAACCGCCTACCAGACCGATGTGGGCATGAGCGGGCCCTACGACAGCGTGATCGGCGTTCAAAAGGAACTGGTGCTGCACAAGTTTCTGACCGGAATGCCGGGCAAGTTCGAAGCAGCCAAGGGCAACCCCAAGATGTGCGCCGTGCTGGTCACCTGCGACCCCATGACCGGGCGCTCCTCGCGGATTCAGCGCATCATGCTGGGGGAGTGACGGAAGAACAGGGGTCAGGGATCAGGGGTCAGGGATCAGATTCTGTGACTGGAGAATACAGGCCTTCAAGACAAAACCCAATTTTCCTGGGCCTGCTTCACGTTAGTTAGGTCTGCCGCCGTTCGCGCTGTTCCCTGATCCCTGATCCCTGATCCCTGTTCCCTGCTTTCAAGCTACTTGATCAGGATCGCATTGGCTGTCGGATCGGCGGCCTGGACCGGCTTGCCCTGAACCTCGAAGGGCGAGCCTGGAACGGTCTTTTCCTTCAAATGCTGGGCGGCCGCGGAATGGCTGGCCTTCAAAAGCTTTCCTTTGCCGTCGAAGGTCATGGTCCAAAGCATGGGATGCGGAATCGCCGCGATATCGGTAAACCGGATGACGGCGCCGCCGCGAAGCGGTATCACCAGCAGGGCCGGCGGAGCGGCGGGCAATTTCCGGAAGTCGGTCTCTTCCGCGGGTTCCATCTGGGGATGCGCACCAGCGAGTGCCGCGTAGCACAAGCCGGTGGTCACCCAGTCGGGCGAGTTGGCGGGCTCTTCGGCGCGGATGTGGTTGAAGGCCGAGATGGTGAGCGCGTTGATCGGCGCTGGCGAAAAGAGCGAATAGCCGCGGCGCAGGATGGGGATGATGCGAACGCGCCCGTCGCCGCCGCGCGGAATCGACGCTGAAAACACGCTTACATCGCCGGTCCCGTTGTTGCGCGTGAACTGCAAAAACAGGTGACTCGGAAGCGCCGGACAGACAATCTGCTGGTAGTTCCACTTGCCCTGGTTAAATTCCAGGCCCTCAACTCCAGCGTGTTCGCCGATCGACGACTCGGCGTCGGCGGCGAGATCGCGATCGTGCTGCGTCATCCGGTCATAGGATCGGAATTCGATGGAAGAGGCACGATCCTGCCTCTCGACGCCGGGAGGAAACGGCAGGGGGCGCTGCTCGGCCTTGCGCACCCTGGCGGGCGTCGGCTGAGGCGCGGAAACATCCTGGTCAGTCTGAGCGTTTGCCGGGACGCACACGGCGGTGATGGCGGCAAACACGAGGACGATGGGGAGGGTCTTGGAACGATCCATGCTGCCCCTAGCCTATCACCACGAAGAGAGCCGGTCTTTGGCTGAAAGTCATGGAGACACGAAAAGGGCAGCCTGTAACAGGCTGCCCTTGATGGCCCAGGAGCGGAGTGTAGCGAGCCGGTCCCTGGAAGGATCCGGCTCGACGATCATCGGATCGGAACGATCCGTGGATTACTCTCCCGTGTGGTGCCCAGCCGCCGGCTTGTGCGGGGCCGGCTTCTTCTTCTCAGCCTGAATCAGGCCGTCGCGGAGAACGATCGAGGCCGATTGAGCCGTGGTGGCCGTGGCCGGGATCTGAGTGTAGGTGTCGTAAGTGCCATCCAACTCGGCCTGGCCCTTGGACTGGAGTCCGTACTCAAAGCCGACTGCAGGAATGTCCTTGTCCGCAAGCGGCGTCTTCAAATTGACGATGAAGTCGGCGGTCTTGGCGTCTTTGGCATCCTGAGTGACGGCAACCTTGATGACCGAAGCCGTGGCTTCAATCACGATTCCCGGGACAGGCGTGGGCTTATCCTTCAACAGGTCCCAGAGCTTGTCAGCATCCTCCTTGGTGCCCACCGCCAGAACGGTTTCCTTGTCGGCCAAGGCCAGTGAGTTGAGATCGGGGGTGTTGAGGATCAGGTCGTGAATCTGCTCGGCAGGCGTCTTGGCAGCTTCGATCTTCAGAGTTCCCGGAGGAAAGGTG
The DNA here is from genome assembly GCA_049516495.1 of Occallatibacter sp. Lineage (GTDB taxonomy): Bacteria > Acidobacteriota > Terriglobia > Terriglobales > Acidobacteriaceae > Telmatobacter. The sequence continues at coordinate 6,252 of JBEKTB010000108.1, read as the reverse complement.
GTGAGGGCTGCCTGGCTCTTGATATCGTCAAGGCCCTTCAGGTCGCCGTGGTACTTCTTGTAGTAGTATTCGAGCGACTTTTCAATGGTTGCCTTGTAGCCGGCAGGAGCGAAGTCCCAGGCGCGCGAGTAGAACCAGATCGACTTGACCAGATCCTTGGCGTCGGGCTGGGCATAAGCTTCAGCCAGATGGAGTGTGTCAGCCAATCCGGCGGTCTTGGTCTGGTCGTCGGTATAGAGCATCAGCTCAGCCGTGTATTCGGCGACCGCGCCCTTGAAGTCCTTCTTGGATACCGCGTCGTCAAACGCGATGGCCGAGTGGAAAACCGGGTAGGTTGCGGCGGTCTGCGTCTTCCAGTCGGCATCGGACACGCCCGCAGGCTTGGCTGCAAGGAGGCCCTTGTGGGCCAGGGCGGCCGCATCGTCGCAGGTCTGTGCATCCTGAGTCTTGGCGCACTGGCCTTTCTTGATGTAGACCGAGATGAAGATGGCCTTCATGTTGTTGGGATCAACCTGAAGCAGCCGGCTGGCCGCGCTCAAGGTGTGGTCGGGATCGTTCAACCCCTGCTGGTAGGTATCGATCAGGAGGTCGAGGACTGCCTTTTTGACGACGCTCTGAGGATAGCTCGTCAAAAAGGATTCCAGAGCCGAGGCCTTGGCTTTGGGATCGGTTTGTGTAGTGGCCATTTGATAGGCGTTGAACTCTGCAGGATCCTTGATGGTGATGGAATCCTGTGCTCGCAGCGTGGGCGCGGAAACGAGGCTGATGCTCGCCAATGCCATCACAGACGCAAAGACTAACTTCTTCATTCAGTGCTCCTGGGAATTGCCGAAATGGAAATCAATATTCAAGCACTCGCTCGCGGAATGTACAACCGTGTTGGCGGTTGAGCGCCGTGGGTACGGGTAAACGATACCACGGCTTCCAATGCGGTGTTGGAAGGATTATAGAAACCCCTGCCTCCTGTGACAAGCGAAGTTGTGCGGTAAGGGCATAATCTTCCACGCAAGGCACACAGTGAACCTTGAGAGCGCGGCTTTTCAGCCGGCCACGGCACGCTGTTTTGCCCTTGCGAGTTGTTCGCCTGGACGCCGAAGACATTGCTGATTGCCGCTCGCCCCACTCCCCCGAGGTGCGGGCTCCCGCCAGCGCATACCGACTTAGACACCTGAGCTGAGAAAACTGTTCCCGGCTGTTTTACTGGAGCAGTCGCACCAGTTCGGCCTGCTCGGCCAGGAAGGCGTCGTGACCATGGGCGCTGGTCATCTCGCGGTAATCGGCGTGGACGCCGGCAGCGCGAATTGTATAGGCAAAGTCGCGGACTTCCTGCGCCGGAAACAGCCAATCGGAGCTGATGCCGACAAAGCTGAGGCGGGCGCGAATCCGGCCGAAGGCCTCCGCGGGAGAGGAATAGCTGTGCAGAGGGTCCCAGGTGTCCATGGTGCGCAGGATCGCCAGGTAGGTGTTGGCGTCGAAGCGCTCGTTGAATCGCTCGCCCTGATGGTCCAGGTAACCGGCGATGTCGAAGCGCCCGCCGACCAGGCCGCCGCCCTGGTTGTCCAACCCCCAGGGATCCTCGCCATTGCGGTTCGGATTGCGGCCGAAGCGCTCTTCCAAAAGCTCAGCGGACTTGTAGCTGAGCATGGCGATCTGCCTGGCCAGCGAAAGGCCCAGGCGCGGCGGCCGCTGCGGCAGGTAGTGGCCGCCCTTCCAATCCGGGTCGTTCTGGATAGCCTGGCGCTGCAGATGATTCAGCGCCAGCCCCATGGCGGAAAGCGGAGCCACGCCGATGACCACCGCGCGCTCCACGCGGCGGGGATCGTGGATGGACCATTCCAGAGCCTGCATGCCCCCGAGGGAGCCGCCCAGCACAAGACGGAGGCGGCGGATGCCCAGCGAGTCCAGAAGCCGCGCCTGGGCCCGGACGTTGTCGCGGACAGAAACCAGCGGAAAATCCGGGCCGTAGATATTGCCCGTTTCGGGGTCGACCGAGCCAGGTCCCGTGGAGCCGTAGCAGGAACCCAGCATGTTGATACAGATCACGAAGTCGTGCTCCAGCGACAAAACTGCGCCGGGGGCAAAAATCTCAGGCCACCAGGAGCCCACCAGCGCCGATCCGGAGAGCGCATGGCACACCAGAACGGCGTTATCCCGCGCCGCGTTCAGCCGGCCATACACCGCATAATGCAGCGTAAGGCCGGCCAATGTGCGGCCGCACTCCAGCAAAAAGTGCTCATCGAGCACAAAGTCGCCTTCGTAGGTGGGCGCCAAGGTTGAATTTCCCGGGGCCACGATTCCGGTCCCGGTTCTGGGTTCGGTCATGATACTCATTGTGCAGCAAGACCCGCCGTTTCAGTCGTGCGGGTAAACGCGTGACCGTTGGCGGTCTCGATCGCCTGGTCCAAATCGGCCAGGATGTCGCGGATATCTTCAATGCCGACCGACAACCGCACCAGTTCGGGAGTTGTGCCGGTCTCCGCCTGCTCCTCGACGGAAAGCTGCTGGTGGGTGGTTGATGCGGGGTGGATGACCAGCGACTTGGCATCGCCGATGTTGGCCACCAGCGAGAACAGCTCCAGACTGTCGATCAGCTTTTTCCCTGCTTCGTAGCCCCCCTTGATGCCGAAGGTCACCAGTCCGCCGCGCCCGTTGGGCAGATACTTTTTTGCCCGCTCGAAATAGGGGCTGGACTCCAGGCCGGGATAGTTGACCCACTCGACGCCGGGATGCTGCTCCAGGTGGCGGGCTACGGCCAGGGCATTCTGGGAGTGCCGTTCCAGGCGCAGGTGCAGCGTCTCGATGCCTTGCAGCAGCAGGAATGCGCTGAAGGGCGAGAGAGCCGCGCCAGTGTCGCGCAGGCCCTGCACGCGCGCCTTGAGGATGAACGCCAGGGGACCGAACGCCTCGGTATAGGAAAGGCCGTGGTAGGAGGGGTCGGGCTCGGAAAAGTCCTTGAAGCGGCCGGAAGCGGCCCAATCGAATTTGCCAGCGTCGACGATGATGCCGCCAATGGTGGTTCCGTGACCGCCCAGAAACTTGGTGGCGGAGTTGACCACAATGTCCGCGCCCCACTCGATGGGCCGCACCAGCGCCGGCGAAGCCGAGGTGTTGTCAATGACCAGCGGCAAGCGGTGCTCGTGGGCAATGGCGGCCAGTTTCTCAATGTCCACCACATCCAGTTTGGGATTGCCCAGCGTCTCGGTGTAGACGGCGCGGGTCTTGTCGTTGATGGCGGCGCGCAAGCCGTCGAAGTCGTCCGCGTCGACAAAACGAACCTTGATCCCCAGGCGCGGAAAGGTGTAGTGGAAGAGGTTGTAGGTGCCGCCGTAGAGCGATGTGGTGGAAACGATTTCGTCTCCAGCCGAGGCCAGTGTGGTGAGGGTAAGCGTCTCCGCTGCCTGGCCTGAGGCCGTCGCCAGCCCTGCCGCGCCGCCTTCAAGCGCCGCTACCCGCTTTTCAAAAACGTCGGTGGTGGGGTTCATGATGCGGGTGTAGATATTGCCAAACTCCTTGAGCGCGAACAGACGGCCGGCGTGGCCTGCATCCTGGAACTCGTAGGAGGTGGTCTGGTAGATGGGCACGGCTCGCGCACCAGTTGCAGGGTCGGGCGACTGGCCTGCGTGGACGGCAAGGGTGGCAAACTCGCGACGCTTTGGTTCGGACATGGTCGGCTCCTTGGGGGTTGGTGTTCTTTTGTTTTCCGATGCGAACGGGGTGGGTTACGGGCCGCGCCGAAAATCAAAAACGGCCCGAATCCTTTTCGGACCCGGGCCGCCTTGCTTCAAGATCGGTTGCGCCTAGCGCATTCGCCGTTCAAGAAACCCACGGACGGGTCCGCACGCCATACACATACACATGGCCATGGCCGCAATTCCGTGTTTCCTTGAGTTCGACATTGAAGGCAGTATCGACCGTGGCGGGGACGCGTGTCAAATGAAAAGGACCGCCTAAGCCTTGCGGAAGATGGAGTTCAAGGTTCGCGAAGGCGTGGAGAGCGATCCGGTGAGTTGGCGCCCGGCCGTCACTCTTCCGGCTTCCACACGTAGGCCCCAGGCTGGGGCAGGCCGATGTGGGCCAGCACGCGGCAGACGAACTGGCGGGCCATTTCTACGGAGTCGACGGGGTGGTTGTAGAAGGCCGGAATGACCGGGAAGATGACCGCGCCGGCTTCGGCGGCCAGCGTCATGTTGCGCAGGTGAATGCGATTGAAGGGTGTCTCACGGACACAGAGCAGAAGCGGGCGGCGTTCCTTGAGCGTGACGTCGGCGGCGCGGGCAATCAGTGAGTTGGCCAGCCCATGGGCGATCGCAGCCAGCGTGCCCATGGAGCAAGGCAGGATGATCATTCCATCGGAGGGGTAACTGCCCGAAGCGATGGCCGCGCCAATGTCGGCGTCGGAGTGTTGCACCGTTTTTGTGGGCGTGCCGTCGAGCAGTTTCTCGAGGAGGTTGTTGCGTCCGCTCAGGCCCAATTCTTCGGCCAGCACGCGCAGTGAGTTTTCCGAAGCAACAAAGTGGACGCGAGTTACGCGGGCGTCCGCTTCCAGGGCGCGCAGGATCTCGCGGCCGAGGATCGCGCCGGAAGCGCCGGTAAGTGCGATGGTAAGATTCACGGCTTCCACTCTGTGTCTTCCTCATTGCCGGGTGCCCCAGGTCCCTCGCATTTGGGGACCTGGGAAATCACAAACCTCACGCGACCTAATTTCGACCATTCCGTTGCAGAAAATTACCATCCCGCAATGCACAATGGAAGCAGTCAGTGGAACGGGGGCTTAACTGGCCCCTGTTCCCTGATCCCTGCCCCCTGAAGCACCCACCCCCCCCCGGGGTGCGATTCACCCTTTCTTCGCTTTCCGCAGCGACTTCATCGAATCCATGGGCGGGATATCAGAATGATCCAATGACCTCCGCAATAACTTGGAATGAACTATCCCAGAACTCGCCGGAAGATCGCATCCACGTTGCCTAACTGGCGCGTGTAATCGAAGGTCTTTTCCAACTTCTCCGGGCTGAGCAGCGCGGTAATTGCCGCATCGCGCGCCACTTCATCGCGGAAGACTAAATCCTCTTTCCAGGAGCGCATGGCGTGGGATTGAACCAGGCGATAGGCGTCCTCGCGCATCATGCCGGCTTCGGCAAGGTCCAGCAGCAACTGACCGCTGAAGATCAGGCCGCCAGTGCTTTCGAGGTTCTTCTTCATGCGCTCGGGATAGACCAGCAGACGGTCGATGAGATCGGTGATTTTGGCCAGCAGATAGTCGACCAGAATGGTCGAGTCGGGGAAGATGACCCGTTCCACGGAGGAGTGCGAGATGTCCCGCTCGTGCCACAAGGCAATGTCTTCGAACGCCGCCTGGGCGTTGCCGCGAAGGACGCGGGCCAGACCGCTGATCTGTTCCGAAGTAATCGGGTTCTTCTTGTGCGGCATGGCCGAGGAGCCCTTCTGTTTTTCGCTGAAGTACTCCTGCGCCTCGCGCACCTCGGTCCGTTGCAGGTGGCGCACCTCGACGGCGATCTTGTCCATGGTGCTGCCGATGATGGCCAGCGTCGAGATGTAAGCCGCATGGCGGTCGCGCTGGATGACCTGCGTAGCCACCGCTGCCGGCTTGAGGCCCAGGCGCGCGCAGATGCGCTCCTCGTGCTCCGGCTTCAAATGTCCAAACGTTCCCACTGCGCCGGACAGTTTGCCCACGCGCATGTCTTCAGCCGCGGCATCGAAGCGGGCCAGGTTGCGCTCCATCTCGGCAAACCAGTTGAGCAGCTTGAGGCCGAAAGTGGTGGGCTCGGCATGGATGCCGTGGGTGCGGCCGATGGTCGGTGTGTGCTTGAACTCGAGCGCGCGCCGCTTGAGCACGGCCAGGAAGGCGACCAGGCCGGTCCGGAGCAGCGCGGAGGCCTCTTTCACCTGGAGGGCCTGGGCGGTATCGACCACGTCGTTCGAAGTGAGTCCGTAGTGCAGCCAACGGGACTCGGCGTCCAGTCCCTGCGCTTTCAGGCTCTCAGCGACGGCCGTAGTAAAGGCGATGACGTCGTGCTTGACCTCTGCCTCGATCTCCTGGATGCGGGCGACGGAGAAGCTGGCGCGGGTGGCGATGGCCTCGGCCGCCGCGGCGGGAATGACGCCATCCTCGGCCAGCACGGTGCTTGCCGCCGACTCCACCTGCAGCCAGCAGCGGTATTTATTCTCTTCAGTCCAGATGCGGCCCATGACGGGGCGGGTATAGCGGTCGATCAAAGGGAATCTCCTCGCAGG
>JBEKTB010000107.1:0-20999 GCA_049516495.1 Occallatibacter sp. | reverse complement strand
GAGTCTTCGGGCTGTTCGGCCGCAAGCCCCCCGGCGGTCAAGAGGAAAAGCCCAGCCATCACCATTGCACCTTGGAACAGAACAGCCAGGGACCTGCGCTCACTCACAGTCATACCCCTCACCTTACCATTCGATCACTCAGGTTGGATGCAGGAAAGATTCCCGCCCGAGGACAAAAACTCCGTGCGCATTGGACTAATAATTCAATGACTTGGTAGCCGCGTCCAGTTCGCTGCTGAAGGCCGCGGCGACTTCGAGTCTGAATGCCGGTCTGAAAAGTCCCTTGCGCGTGAGATAGTCTTCCATGCCTGGGATAGGGCCGTGAAAACCCGAACGCTGGGCCTGGTCCGCTGCCCGGGATTTGCCTGGACCGGCGCCGGCGCGGTTGTCCAGCGAGTAGGGCTTGCATTCGATCAGCGTTGGCCCGTTGCCCTTGCGCGCCTGGGTGACGGCCTCGGTAGCCACGCGATAGACGGCCACCACGTCGTTGCCGTCCACGGTGATCCAGGGCAGGGCGCGGGCCGGGGAAGCGCCGTTCTCGGCCTGGGCGCCTGGTGTGAAACTGTCCGGCCGGAGCGAGAGGTCGTTCTCGAAGACGAACAGGATGGGCAGTTGCTGGAATCGGGCGACGTTGACCGCGCGGGGCACGGCATCGAGCGAAGCGGCGCCATCGCCCAGGAAAGCCACGGCGATCTTGCCGTTCTTCTTTCTCTTGTTGATCCGGGCCGCTTCCGTCGCGATCTTGAGCTGCGCGGCGACGGTGGACGATTGGGCCGCGGCCTTCAAGAGTGATTCACCGTCGGGTGTGGACGCGGTACGAAGCCTCTTCGCGGCGGTGCGGGCGGGGATTGCGATGCTCCGGGTTGTGCGTTTCAGGCGGGCGGCGGAGCCAGACAGGCGGCGGAAGATTTTTGCCAGCGGCTCGCCCTGAATCAACCGCACAATGGGGTCGCGGTGCGAAGCAGCGATGGTGTCTTCAGCCAGCAGGTCGATGGCGATGGCCACGACAGTCGCCTCGTGACCGGCAGAAGTGCAGTCGTAGGCAGCGAACCCGCCCGGGCTGAACAGGGCGCGCGCCCGTTCCTCGAGCATGCGGCATTTCACCATGGCGGTGTAGAGCTGAAGCAGTTTTTCATGGGAGATGAGGGTGAAACCGCTGTTGCCTGACGGCGCGGCTGCACCCTGCTCTTTCGTTCTGGACGTCATCGTTGCCGGGACCTCACAAGTTGTTGCGATTGTAAACGGACGCGCGGTGATGGGGGCCCGTTTGCCAGGGAAGAATGATGCCGCCGGCGGGCTTCCTGTAAACGGGCGGCGGCGCCGGCAGGGTTCTGGGTCCAACTCCAGCCCGTTGTGCCGGGCGAGTATCATGAAGGCATAGCCGCAACGGATGCACAGTTGGCAGCAGGCATGACCAACCGCCGGCTTGTGCAGTCCGCGGGCTGACGCGTACTGGCCGGCCCTGAAACAAGCCAGCAGCGAATCCAAAAAATTCCATCGTCAAGGAAGATTGCCGCGCGTGAAACCCGATATGAAAGTGTCCCTGGCCGGCCTGGAATTGTGCAGCCCGGTGATCGCCGCCAGCGGCACCTTTGGCTACGGCATCGAGTTTGAAGAGATCGTCTCGCTGGAGCGCATCGGCGGATTCGTCACCAAGGGCATCTCCCTCAACCCCATGGCCGGCCATCCCCCCACGCGCATCGTGCAGACCGCCTCGGGCATGTTGAACGCCATCGGATTGCAGAACGTCGGCGTCGAAGACTACATTGCGCGCAAGCTGCCGCCGCTGGCGCGCTACCCCCTCTGCAACGTCATCGTCAACGTCTTCGGCTACACGGTGGCCGAGTACGTCGCCGTCATCGACCGCCTCAACCATGCCGAGGGCATCGCGGCCTACGAGTTGAACGTCTCCTGCCCCAACGTCCATGCCGGGGGCATGGCATTCGGCGCCGATCCCGGCTCGCTCGAATACCTGGTCAGCCGCGCCCGCTCCGCCACTTCCCGGCCGCTGTTCGTCAAGCTCTCGCCCAACGTGACGTCGATCGCCCACATGGCCCGCATTGCCGCCGGCGCAGGAGCCGACGGCATCAGCCTGGTCAACACCTTTCTGGGCATGTCCATTGATGCAGAAACCCGCCGCCCGCGCCTCTCGAACGTCACCGGCGGCTTGTCAGGACCGGCCATCAAGCCCATCGCCCTGCGCATGGTCTACGACACCGCCCGCGCCGTCACCATTCCCATCCTGGGCATGGGCGGCATTACGACCGCCGAGGACGCGGTCGAATTTCTGCTTGCCGGCGCTACCGCCGTGCAGGTGGGCACAGCCAGCTACGCCGATCCCCGCGCCGTCGAACGCCTCACGCACGGCCTAGAGTCCTGGTGCCGCAGCCACAACGTCGAGCGGGTCGCAAGCCTCACCGGCGCTCTGGAAATCCCGCACGAATAGGCCGCCGCGCTCGACATTGATAACTGATCACCGAGAACTGATCGAAGCAAATTCACCCGCCAAATACCAGGGAAGCTCCGCACAAGCCTGCTTTGTAACAGGGCACGACTTTAGTCGTGCCGTAAATGCCGTAGAATGAGCGCGGCCTTTAGGCCCTGCGGTACACTCTTCGGGCTTTTCGACATTCATTCAGGGTTTTCCCGCAGCCCGTTTAGCCCTCGAGGTTAGTTACAACGAAACAAACTTTAGTTCTATCGAAATGTTACCTCTGGAGAGGGGGGTAGGGGGGTGCGCATTTTGGGGGGTATGGACCGGTCACGTACCTGAGAGATTGAACCTGGAACATGCTTCTGCATCTCCGTTCGCCCTCCATGGTCCATTGTGCGCCGGGCGATCTTTAATTTCTGCAACTGGGTATCCACGCCACACATTTGGTCACACCGTTTGCCATGAGATGTCATTCTTTCGCGACGCTTCCGGCTGTCTCCCGTGCTTGGGCCGCACATTCCCTGAAATCGCGGCAAAGGGCGTCGATGCGCGCCAAATCCGCATCCCAGGAAAACATGAAGCGCGCCGCGCCGCCAATGAAGGTATAGAACTTCCATCCGCGCTCCCGGATCGGCTCCAGAATGCTCTCCGGCGCATCCAGGAAAACCGCATTCGCCTCAACCGGGGCAGCCAGATGAATCCCCTCGATGGCCGCAACCTGCTGGGCAAAATGCCGTGCGCAGAAATTGGCGTGCGCGGCGTTGCTGAGCCATGCGCCGCTCTCCAGCATTCCCACCCACGGCGCCGCGAGAAAGCGCATCTTTGACGCCAACTGGCCGGCCTGCTTGCAGCGATAATCGAAATCCGCTGCCAGTTTCTTGTCGAAAAACAACACGGCATCGCCCACGGCCATGCCGTTCTTGGTGCCGCCAAAACACAGCACATCCACGCCGGACTTCCATGTCCCTTCGGCCGGCGTGCAGCCCAGGCTGGCGCAGGCATTCGCAAAGCGCGCGCCATCCATGTGCAGATTGAGCCCGCGCGCATTGCATTCTTCGCGGATCGCGCCCAGTTCCTTGAGCGTATACACCCGCCCGGTCTCGGTCGATTGCGTGATGGTGACCACGCGCGGCTTGGGGTAATGAATGTCCTGGCGCTTGGTGGCCAGGTCGCGGATGGCCGCGGGCGTGAGCTTGCCGTCCTCGCTGCGCGCCACCAGCAGCTTGGAGCCGTTGGAGAAAAACTCCGGTGCGCCGCATTCGTCGGTCTCGACGTGCGCCGAGTCGCAACAGATCACGCCATGATACGACTGGCAAAGAGACGCCAGCGCCAGCGAGTTGGCCGCCGTCCCGTTGAAGACCAGGAATACCTCGCAGTCGGTCTCAAACAATTCGCGGAATGCGTCGGAAGCTTTGGCGGTCCACGGGTCGTCTCCGTAGGCGGTCACATGCCCTTCATTGGCGGCCAGCGTCGCGTCCCATGCTTCCTTGCAAATGCCTGCGTAGTTGTCGCTCGCGAACTGCTGAAGCAGCTCATTGCGGTCAATCCCGGCCATCTTTACGGTCCCCTTCCGGCCGGGAAGGCTCTCACACTCTTCACATTCCCGGTTCGCGGGAGTCACGCTTCAGGAAGCGCCTCCCATGATCACATTTTTTCACATGCGGCCAAGTCGTCGCAGCAGTGGTCCCCGGCTTCGTCCCACGGAGTGACGATGGCTGACGCCGCCGCCGGACTGGGAGGACCGAATATCATGGTGAAACTGGAGGAATAAACAACCATGAGCACATCGATTTATGACATTCCGGTCCGCACCCTTGCCGGTGCGGACTCTTCGCTTGCCGACTTCAAAGGCAAGGTTTTGCTGGTCGTCAACGTGGCCTCGAAGTGCGGGCTCACCAAGCAGTACGAAGGCCTGGAAAATCTCTATAAACACTATCGGGACCGCGGATTCGTGGTTGCCGGCTTCCCCGCCAACGACTTTGCCGGCCAGGAGCCGGGCACAAACGAGGAGATTCAGTCCTTTTGCACCATGAACTTCGGCGTCGATTTCCCCATGTTCGACAAGATCACCGTCGTGGGCGCTCAAAAGCATCCGCTCTATGAAGCCCTGATTGAAGCCCAGCCCAAGGCCACCAGCGTTTCCGAAGTGCCGTGGAGCGAGAAGCTCAAGGGCTACGGCATCGCTCCCAACCCCGAACCCGAGCTGCTGTGGAACTTCGAGAAATTTCTGGTCAGCCGCTCCGGGCAGGTGGTTCGCCGGTTCGCGCCTGATACCGAACCCGACGCGCTTCCGTTGAAGACGGCCATTGAAGAGGAGCTCGAAAAGAGTTAGGTCGCTCCGAACAACGCACCGGCAGCCCGCAGCGATTGAAACGGCGCGAGGCGAGTGCAAGCTTGCCTTCCCACCCTTCCGCAGAAAGCGCGGAAGAGTGGGGCACAGGCTGCAGGACCGGTCCGTCGAAGAACCTGCGCTGGCAAGCGAAGCCGCAATCCATGTATCCTCAGCCCATGCACGAGGAGCCTTCCCCCACCTCCGTCGACGTCAACCTGCTGGAACAGTCAGCTTCCTCTTACCTGCGCTCGGCGCGCCATCAGCCTGTCCAGTGGCACCCGTGGGGTGAAGAGGCCTTTCGGCGCGCCCAGGCTGAAGACAAACCCATTCTGCTGGACATTGGCGCGGTCTGGTGCCACTGGTGCCACGTCATGGACCGCGAGTCCTACGAAGACCCGGAGATGGCGCGCATCATCAACGAACATTTTGTAGCGGTCAAGGTCGACCGCGACGAGCGGCCTGATGTGGACGCGCGCTACCAGGCCGCGGTCTCGGCCATCAGCGGGCAGGGCGGCTGGCCGCTCACCGCGTTTCTGACACCCGACGGACGGCCCTACTTTGGAGGCACGTACTTTCCCCGCGACGACCGCTTTGGCCGACCGGGCCTGGGGCGCGTACTGCTGACCATGGCCCAGGTGTGGCGCGAACGGCGCGACGAAGCGCTCGAGTCGGCCGGCAGCGTGATGGCCGCCATCGAGCACAATGAGTCCTTCTCCGGCCGCGGAGGCGAACTGACCCTGTCCCTGGTCGACAAGATCGCCGCCTCCATTCTCGCGCTGTTTGACCCGCGCAACGGCGGATTTGGCTCGCAGCCCAAGTTTCCCCACCCCGGCGCACTGGACCTGCTGTTGGAAGTGGCCATGAACCGTCCCAACGAAGAGGCGGGCGAGGCCTTCATCACCACCCTCGAAAAGATGGCGAGAGGTGGCGTCTACGACCACCTGGCCGGCGGCTTTCACCGCTACAGCGTGGACGAACGGTGGGTGGTTCCGCACTTCGAAAAGATGCTGTACGACAACACCGAACTGCTGCGCAACTACCTGCACGGCTACCAGAGCTTTGTCCGCGAGGATTTTCTCTCGACAGCGCGGGAGATCGTGGGCTGGCTCGACTCGACCATGAGCGACCGCGAGCGGGGCGGATTCTATGCCTCGCAGGACGCCGACATCGACCTGGATGACGACGGCGACTACTTTACCTGGTCGCTCGCCGAGGCCCGCGAGGCGCTCGCCCCAGGCGACTTTACCCCTGCCGAGCTGGATTTGATTTTCCGATACTGGGACATTGGCGAACTGGGCGACATGCACCACAACCCGGCCAAGAACGTCCTCCACATCACACAGACCCTCGAAGAACTCGCGACTCGGGCCGGCGTTGGCGCGGAACAGCTCCGAACGCTGCTCGACCTGGCCCGCCAAAGGCTGCTTGCGGCCCGCAGTGAGCGGCCAACGCCGTTCATAGACCGCACGCTTTATACGGGCTGGAACGCCATGGCGGTTACGGCTTACCTGGAGACGGCTCGCGTGCTACGCATGGATTCCGCGCAGGAATTCGCACTGCTCACGCTGAACCGTCTGCTCAAAGAGGCCTGGGATGGCGACCGGACTCTGGCCCATGTCATCGCCTATGGCGCACGGCACGTCGAAGGGCCTGAGCTGCCCGAAAAGGTCCCCGGCACACTCGACGACTACGCCTTCACTGTCCACGCCTGCGTCGACGCCTGGCAGGCGAGCGGCGATATGAGCCTCTATCGGGCTGCCCTTAAGCTGGCCGACGTCATGATTGAACGCTTCTATGACCGCACGGCAGGCGCGTTCTTCGACACCGCAGCACCCAGCGGCGCGCCACCCCTGGGCGCCTTGACCGCCCGGCGCAAACCCTTGCAGGACTCGCCCACCCCGGCCGGAAATCCCACGGCCGTCTCCGCCCTGCTCCGCCTTGAGGCCCTCAGCGGCCGCCAGGAGTATCGCGAGATCGCCGAGGACACGCTCGCCTCCTTCTCCGGAATCGTCGAGCACTTCGGCCTCTATGTCGGAAGCTATGGGCTGGCCCTGGAGCGGCTGCTGCTCGATCCGGTCCAGGTCGTGGTCGTAGGCTCAGGCCCGGAGGCTGTACGCCTCGAATCCCTCGCCGTTGCCCGCTTCGGCGTCAACAAGACCGTCCTGCGCACCGATCCCGAGCGGCTCGTCCCGGAAGGCATTCCCGAGGCGCTGGCCGAGGTACTGCTCGAGGTTCCCAAACCCGGGATCGCCGATGCCTGGGCCATTGTTTGCCTGGGCCGCACCTGTCTGCCGCCCATCACTGGAGCCGAGGCACTGCTCGAAGCTCTTGGCAAAGCACCCTCTTGAGCTAACCTTTCCCTACGGCGGTTTGTTTCCCGGATCGGGTTCCGCCTTCGTCTGCCAATTTTTATCCCATCCTTCTCCAGTTCCTCTCGCCCGGCCAGCCAGTTCCGGCGGTCCGCGGTGCTTTTCGTCCGAAGTGATTCAATTTGCAGACTCATCCGCCGATAAAGCTGGTAACGAGACTTTCGCCCTCGGCGTGCCTGACCATGAACGTGAAGCAATCCCATACAATCCGGGCTCTGGTTGTTTTCCTGGCTTTCACGGCCGGGCTGCACGCGCAGCAATACGTCTTTCGCGCCTACCGGCAAGCGGAAGGGCTTAAGAACCTTGCTGTCAGCGCCATGACCACGGACCGCGACGGGTTTCTCTGGGCGGCTACGGAGAACGGCGTCTACCGCTTTCTCGGCTCCGGCTTCCAGCGTTTCGGCCCGGAACAGGGAATTGCCGAAGTCGACATTCACGACCTGGTCGCGGACCCCAGCGGCGCGGTCTGGGTGGGCACTGAAGAGAATGTTTACCGTTGGGACGGCCAGCGATTTTCCGCCATTGGGAAAAGTCCCATTCATGTCCTGGGATCGCAGCACATGGCTGTCGAAGACGAAAATCACCTGCTGGTGATTGATGGGAACCGCCTCTACCGGCTGGAGCACGATGCTGCTGGCCGTCTGCTCTCTTACCTGCCGGTCATTTCCGACAGCCTGGTGGCGTCGACACCGGACCTTGGCAAAGTGATCAGCGTCAGCGTCGTTCCCGAGCCGTCTGGTGGCATGCGCATCTGGCTCGGCGGCGGCAGGGAGCTTTATTCGCTCGTCGATCGCGCGAGCGGGGGCACGATCCAACCGCGGGACGGAGCCGTGACCGAATGGGGCAAGGACAAGGGCCTGCCTGCGGACAACTGGGAAGGTGTGTTGCTGGACCGCGCGGGCACGCTGTGGGCTGCGGGAGAACGCCGCGTTGCCGTGCTGGCACGCGGATCGGTCCGCTTTCAGGATCGCAGCATCCCTGGCTCCGACCCCGAGTACGTCGCCGGCCATGCTCCGCTGATCGAGGACAGGGAGGGCCGGATTCTGGCGCCCGCCCAGGACGGAATCGCCCGCTGGGACGGAGCGTCCTGGCGGATCATCGGCCGCGCGAACGGACTCGAACGCACCAGCCACATCGCGGGCATGGCCATCGACGCGGCTGGCGACCTCTGGTTTTCCAGCCGTGGAGAAGGTGTCTATGGCTGGGCCGGGTATGAAAACTGGGAAGGATGGACCGACCGTCAGGGACTGCCTTCGGCCACCGTCTGGTCCATCGTCCCCTCGCGCGATGGTCGTATATTTGTCGGAACCGAGGGCGGACCGGCCTGGGTTGACCCCGCCAGCGGCACGGCGCGGCCGCTTTTGGCCGGCGCCAAATGGACCTATGGCGAATTAGCGGCCCTGTTCTTCGATCGCCGCGGCATGCTCTACGGGGGAACCTTCTCCGGCGCCATCGTCCGCATCGACCCCAAAACTGGCAGCACCCAGAGGGTTGCAAAACTGCCGGCATTCATCATGAAGACCCTGGTGGATTCGACCGGGCGGGTGTTTTTCGCGACCAAGCAGGGGATGTATGTCCTGGACGCCGGGGTCCCCGGTGACAGGTCTTCGTCGCTGGGGTGGAAGACCGGGGTCCCAAAAAAGGCGATTTCGCCTCTGGAAAGAAGGTACGCCGGGGGCAGTATGCAGCCCCATCGGATCGCCGCTGTCGATGCGCTGCTGGGCCAGCCAAACCGTGTCGAGGCCGGCTGCGAAGCTCCCGACGGCGTGCTCTGGTTCCTGGCCAACAACCGGCTTCTGCGCCTCAAAGACGGCCAGTGGTCCCAACCGCCGGTTGATGGACTACCGCGGACGCGCGGTTCGCTGCTGGACCTTTCCTGTGCCCCGGATGGCGCTGTCTGGGTTACCGGGGAACAAGCTGGCACATGGAGATTGACGCCGGGGAGCGACCGGTTGCAGGCCTGGGAGTTGACGCTGCCGGTTGAATTGCGCTCCCTCACTCCCCTGGCCATCCTGACAGACCACCGCGGATGGGTATGGCTGGGGACAGATCTTGGCCTGGTGGTCTGGAATGGGCGCAACTTTCGCCACTTGTCGCAGGAAAGCGGTCTCATCTGGAACGACATCGATCAAGGGGCACTGCAGATCAGCTCGGATGGCTCGTTGTGGATTGGAACCAGCGGCGGACTGTCGCACATCCTCCATCCCGAGCGGGTCTTCGAGCCGGCGCCGCTGGCCGTCTCGATTACCAGCGTTCGCCGCGGGGACGATGTCTACTCCAGCGCCCAGCCAATCACCATGCCCTGGTCCGGCGTGCCCCTGCGCATCCAGATCTCCTCGCCCGCCATGCGCAACCGCAGCGAGCTGCTGTTCAAGTACCGAATGGAGGAACTGCAGCCGGACTGGATCGAAAGCCAGGATGGTCTGGCGGTTTTTTCAGCCCTGCCTCCGGGCGAGTACACCTTTGACGCCATGGTCCATAACTCGAGCCTGAGCGCATATTCCACAGTCGTTAAAGTATCGGTGCGGATTCTTCCACCCTGGTGGAGAAGCGACTGGTTCCTGGCCTTGAGCGGTCTTGCGATCCTGCTTCTGCTGAGCGCCGTAAGCTGGCTGTACGCCCGTCATTTGAAGAAGACAAGCCGCCAGCTGGAACGTATGGTCCAGGAGCGCACCAGGGAACTGGAGGCCAGCCGCGAGCAGTTGCGCATCCAGGCCACCCACGACGGACTCACCGGGATGCTGAATCGCACCGCCATCCTGCGCGCCCTGGCTTCGGAGATGGACCGCGCCAGCCGGGAGAGGCGCACGGTGGTCGTGGCCCTGGTCGACCTGGACCACTTCAAGCGCGTCAACGACGCCTACGGCCACATGGCCGGCGATGAAGCCCTGCGCTGGTTCTCCGCTGCCGTCGGGACCGCCATCCGTCCCTATGACCATGCCGGCCGCTATGGCGGTGAGGAGTTCCTGCTGGTTCTCACCGAGATTCCTCGCGAATCAGTCAACCAGAGACTGGCCATCCTGCATAGCGCCATCTCCAACCTGCGGATCCAAACCCGCGAGTTTGACTTCTCCATTGCCTGCAGCATGGGCGCAACCGTTTTCGACCCCTCCGCTGGTCCGGGAAGCGTCGAATCCCTGCTCGCCGTCGCCGATGCCGCCATGTACGCCGCCAAGGCCCAGGGCCGGAATCGCGTGATCCTGCAACTGGCCGACGCCGGCATCCAACCCGGTCACGCCGCATAACGAGGCGGACCCAGCCAATGGGTTCCTTACTCCCTGTTCCCTGCCTTTCACTCACCGCTGAAGGGATTCGCCTCCTGCGGCTTGAGCGTGGTGGGGTCGCGTGAGGGCGCGGCCTCTGCGGGCGGCCTGCTGTGCCCGCCCGAATCCGTCTCCGGTTCGTCAAACGTGTGGAAGACGCGGTTCGGGTCGCCCGGCAGCATTCCGTTTTGCTCCAGGGCCAACCGCACCCGCCGGCGGAACTCCCGCACCGGACCGTATTGCTCGGTGGCCTTCGTCTTGAAGACCACGGGAAAGATCAGTTCGGAGCCTTTGATTGCATCCACACCCAGAATCTGCGGGTCGGCCACGAACACCGCGCGGAAATCGTCGCTGTTGCGGACATCCATCGCAATCCCCTTCAGAAGCTCCAGCACCTGGTCGGGATTGGCGGAAAAGTCCACGCTCACGTTCACCGTTGCCACCGAGTAGCCCACGCTCAGGTTGGCCACAGTGGTGATCTGCGAGTTGGGAATCACGTACAGCGTTCCGTCGGCATCGCGAACCGTGGTTTTGCGCAGGGTCATCTGCTCCACGGTCCCTGCCAGACCGGCAAGCCGTACGGTGTCCCCCACGTTGAACTGGTCCTCGATGAGAATGAGCACGCCGTTCAGCATGTCGCGCACTATATTCTGCGCGGCCAGCCCGATGGCGACCCCGGCAACTCCGGCAGACGCCAGCAGGGGCGCGAGGTTTACCCCCACGGTATCCAGAATCTGCAGCCCGGCAATCACGCCGATGATGGCCAGGCCGGTGGCGCGGATCACCCCGGCCAGGGTCCTGACCTGGCCAACCCGGGCCGGGCCGGCGGCGTGCTGTTCGGCAACGCGGATCATCCTGGCCGCGGCGAGGCGCAGCAATCGGCTCAGAATGAAGGCGATCATCGCCACCATGAGCAGGTGGGGAAGCTTGCTGCGGACGAACTCCTGGGCATCGTCTGCCCAACCATCCAGCACCCGGCCCAGAAATCGTCCCTCGGCAAACCAGCCCATTCGTGCGGCAAACAATAAAGGATGCATCCCAAACTCCTCTTTCTAGACTAGACTGTGCGCAGGAAAGCTAGTGGAGCCTCTGCCGGTTGATTGAGCCGTCGTTCCAGGCGCTCCCCGGGATACAATCCAGACCCCACAAAGGAGGTCGTCCCATGAAATCCCAGAAAGCGCGTCCGTCCAGAATGAAACGCACCCAGCGGGCGAGGACGCTCTGGGTTTGCGTTCTCGCCGGCCTGGCCGCAGTCGCGCTGGCGCCGGTTGCCGGCGAAGGCCTTTTTCAGAACCCCTATCCCCATATTCCGCCCGAAATGACTCGTATTCCCGATAACAACCAAGTGAACGACATCAACGACCAGCAGGCCAAAAAGCAGAGCTTCGAGGCGGCCAACGCCGAACGGAAAAAGCAGATTGCCGACGACAGCGCAAAACTGCTCAAGCTGGCAACCGACCTGAAGGCCGAAGTGGACAAGACCAACAAGGATACGCTCTCGCTCAACGTGATCCGCAAGGCCGACGAAATTGAACGCCTGGCTCACAGCGTGAAGGAAAAAATGAAGCTCACAGTGGGAGCAAGCTGAGGACACGGGCCATGCTCCGGGCGATACGACAGATTCGACATTGGTTTGACCTGTGGGCCGGTAGTCCCGTCCACTCAGCAGCTGGCATAGGCCGCGTTGGCCGCCAGGTGCTGGGGCTGGCCCTGTTGCTGGCCTTGCCGGGCGGCGCGCAGAATCCGATGCCGGGGCCAGACCGGCTTTTTGGAGAACCGGCTGGACAACACGTGGGGTCTCCCATGGAGGACTCCGGGAATGGCGATTCCGCCGAAGTGGAAAAGCGCCTGCGCGCGCTCAACGCAGAGCGCCAGAAGTCCATGGTCGCCGACACCAATAAACTGCTCAAACTGGCCCAGGAGCTGCAGGATGAGATCGGTCACACAAGTCCCGATGCGCTCACCCCGACCCAATTGCGCAAGGTCGCCGATATCGAGAAGCTGGCGCACAGCATCAAAGAGAAGATGAGCACTTCGGTGCGGGGAGCACCGGAAGTCCGGATGCCGTTCCCTGCCGTGGTTCGATAGCAGCCCACCCTTTATTCACTTCCAGATGCGATTTTCCCTATCCCGCATCATGGGTTGCCGTCCCAGCCGCGAGGGTCGGAGTTGCTACAATCAGGATTGGTTTGGTCCAGAAATCGCTTTTTGGAGAGTGACGGGAATGGAACTTGCGGTGCCCAGCGCTCGCGAACCGGAGACGACGGCTTCCAGCAGCTTGAGTTCGGAACGGATGGTCGAGATCTACCGGCTGATGTACCTTTCCCGCTGCGTGGACGACCGGGAAATCCTGCTCAAACGCCAGCAGGCCACGAAGCATTGCAGGTGGGCGCGGCCCTGGCCATGCGCCCCGGCTACGACTGGTTCTTCCCTTACTATCGCGATCGTGCCCTGTGCCTGGCCCTGGGCGTCAGCCCTGAAGACATGTTCCTGCAAGCGGTGGGCGCGGCCACCGATCCGGCCAGCGGCGGCCGCCAGATGCCCACGCACTGGAGCAGCCGCTCGCTGAACATCGTCAGCAGCTCGTCCTCCACCTCGACCCAGTTGCTCCACGCGGTCGGTTGCGCCGAGGCCGGACGCTACTTCAGCCGTCATCCTGAAGCCGCCGCGAAAGCCGAGGGCGACTACCGCGCCTTCCGCGACGTCACTTTCCATGGAGACGAAGTGGTCTTCACCGCGCTGGGCGAGGGTTCCACATCTCAAGGCGAGTTCTGGGAGGCGCTGAACACCGCTTCCAACCAGAAGCTGCCGGTCGTCTTCTGCGTTGAGGACAACGGCTACGCCATCAGCGTGCCGGTCGAGGTCAACACGCCGGGCGGCAACATCTCGAGGCTGGTGGCCAATTTCCCCAATTTCTACTTTGCCGAGGTGGACGGCACCGACCCAGTGGCCTGCCTGCGAGCCTTTGAAGGGGCTATCGCACACTGCCGCGCCGGCCTGGGTCCGGCCTTTGTCCACGGACACTGCGTGCGCATGTATTCTCACTCGGAATCCGATGACGACCGGATCTACCGCTCGAAAGCCGAGCGCGACGCCGACCTGTTGCGCGATCCCCTGGCTAAATTGCAAATGCGCCTCCTCCGCGAGGGCATTTTGACCGAGACCGAGATCAATGCGCTCGAGCAGCAGCAGGACCAGATTGCCGCCGAAGCCGCCGAGCGCGCGCTCAGGGCTCCGCTTCCCCTGGTTTCAGAAATCAAGACGCACGTCTATTCAGAGGACCTGGACCCCACCAGTTCGACCTTTGCCACGGAACAGGTGCAGCTGGCCGGCTCCAATCCAGGCAAATCCGCCAGTTCCAAAGGCAGCGCTCCACACACCATGGCCGACCTGATCAATGCCTGCCTGCACGACGAAATGCGCCGCGATCCACGCATCCTCGTCTACGGAGAAGACGTGGCCGATGCCAGTCGTGAACAGGCGCTGGCCGAGGTCAAAGGCAAGGGCGGCGTCTTCAAGCTGACCTCCGGTCTGCAATCCGAGTTCGGCTCCGAGCGGGTTTTCAATTCGCCGCTGTCGGAGGCCAACATCGTCGGCCGTGCAGTGGGCTATGCCGCACGGGGTATCAAGCCTGTCGTAGAAATCCAGTTCTTCGACTACATCTGGCCCGCCATGCACCAAATTCACAATGAGCTCGCCCTGCTCCGCTGGCGCTCGAACGGCGCATGGGCCTGCCCGATCGTCCTGCGCGTCCCCATCGGCGGTTACCTCAAGGGCGGCGCCATCTACCACTCGCAATCCGGCGAAAGCATCTTCACCCACATTCCCGGCCTACGCGTCGTGTTTCCCTCGAACGCCCTCGACGCCAACGGGTTGCTGCGCACCGCCCTCCGCTGCGACGATCCGGTCCTGTTTTTGGAGCACAAGCGCCTTTACCGCGAAACCTACGGCCGCGCCCCCTATCCCGGCCCGGATTTTTCCATTCCCTTCGGCAAAGCCAAGATTGTGCGTCCCGGCTCCGACATGACGCTGGTCACGTATGGCGCGCTTGTGCCTCGCGCCCTGCAAGCCGCCGAGCAGGCCCAGCGCAAGCACGGCATCCAAGTCGAGGTCCTCGACCTGCGTACTCTGAATCCTTACGACTGGGAAGCCATCGCCACGTCGGTGCGCAAGACCAGCCGCGCGATCGTGGCCCACGAAGACATGGTCAGTTGGGGGTATGGAGCGGAAATCGCCGCCCGCATCGGCGATGAGCTTTTTGAGGATCTGGATGCCCCGGTGCGCCGCATCGGCTCCATGGACACCTTTGTCGCTTATCAACCAATCCTCGAGGACGCGATTCTCGCCCAGCCGGACGACATCCTCAAAGCCATCGTCGACCTGCGCGCTTACTGACCGCGCTCCTTCGGGTGACCAGATGCCGGGTGCCCCACCTTCGGCACGGTTTTATCGCGCCTAAGGTGGGATATCTATAGCGACAAGTCTTTACGGTTGTGTATCCATCATCGCTGCCACGCCCAGGTCTCCATCCACTCAAGCACACCCATAACAAACTCTTATCACATTCCAAAATAGAATAACTTTGCCTTATATAAGCTCCTCCTCGCACACTAGGCTTAGAGGTTTTTGGATGACTCAAACCTGGGACCCGCAAGCTTACGGACAAAACGGCGCATTCGTGCACGGCCTGGCCGGGGAAGTGCTGGAATGGCTGGCTGCCGCGCCGGGCGAACGCATACTCGACCTGGGTTGCGGCGACGGCCAACTGACCCAGCGCATTGGCGAGACCGGGGCCAGCGTCGTCGGCGTCGATGCCTCGCTGGAGATGGTCGCGGCGGCTCGCGCACGTGGCATTCAAGCTGAGCAAGCCGCTGCCGAGTCGCTTCCCTACCCCGACGGAGCATTCGACGCGGTATTCTCGAACGCCGTCCTTCACTGGGTCCAGGGCCAGGACGCCATGATGGACCAAGTGCGCCGCGTGCTCGCGCCGGGCGGACGCTTTGTAGCGGAAATGGGCGGCCAGGGCAACATCGCAGCCATCCACACCGCCCTCATCGCCGTCCTCACCCGCCACGGCTACGGCGACCGCGAAAACGGAGTCAACTACTATCCCACGCCCGACGCCTACGCCCGACGCCTTGGCGCTCATGGCTTTCATGTGCAACGGATTGCGCTCATTCCCCGTCCCACGCCGCTTGCCGCAAGCGGAATGGAAGGGTGGTTGCGCACCTTTCGCCGCGGCGTCCTCGACACTTTGCCGCGGGAACTGAGAGATGTCGTCGTCCACGAGACCACCGCCCTGCTGGCCCCTGCGCTCTGTGACGAAGATGGAAACTGGGTCGCCGACTACGTGCGTCTGCGGTTCGTTGCCACGGTTTGACCGGTCCCGGACTCACCTGCTGAAAAACATGCGCCCGCCCACGGCGACCAGGGTTAGCGCAAAGATGCGCCGCAGCCAGATTTCCGGGATGTGCTGCGCGCCGACGGCTCCGAAATAGCCGCCGACCAGAAACCCGGCCGCCAGCAGCGCCGCTACATGCAGGTCCGCATTGCCTTTGCGGTAGTACTCCAGAAACGCCAGAATTCCCACCGGCGCCAGCAGCGCCCCCAGCGACGTGCCTTGCGCCCGGTGCTGATCCATGCCCGCAAGCCACACCAGCGCGGGAACGAACAGGATGCCGCCGCCAATGCCCACCACGCCGGAAACCATGCCCACCACCAGCCCAACCAGCAGCATCGTCCAGGTCACACAAACCTCCCGCAGGCCGCGGCAATGTGCGAAGGCCGGACCGTTCATCCAGCGTAAATCATGGCCAGTTGGGTAGCGCCGCGCATCACAACGGCATAGTGCGACTCTCCCGGACAGGGGCGAAATGCTGCAATGACAATCGGCGCAACTGTGGAAACCGGTCTGCGAAAGCGGCGCTTCCTCAGTCTGCCTCCAGCGCTTTCGAGCGGAACAGCAACCCCGCCACCGCGCCGCCCAGGCTTGGCACCAGAAGGAAAAGCCACACTTGCGCCAATGCCTGCCCCCCCACCAGCAGCGCAGGTCCAAGACTGCGGGCCGGGTTCACGCTGACCCCGGTGATATGAATCCCGAAGATGTGAATCACCACCAGCGTAATGCCGATGGCCAGGCCGGCAAACCCCGCCGGCGCGCTCTTCTGCGTGGAGCCGAGGATGACGATCACGAAAATCAGAGTGGCCACAAACTCGAAGACAATTGCCGACGTTATGTTGTAGCCGCCCTGGTATCCGGGACCCCAGCCGTCCTGCCCCAGGCCGCTGGCGGCGATGTTGTAGCCACCGGCCACACCGGCGACGATCACCGCAAGCACCGCCGCAGCCAGAATGCCACCCAGAAACTGGCCAATCCAATAGCCAAGCAAATCCTTCACTGTCATGCGTCCAGCCACCCAGACGCCCAGGCTCACGGCCGGGTTGATGTGGCATCCGGAGATGGGCCCGATTCCGTAGGCTGCGCCTAAGAGCGAAAGGCCGAATGCAAAGGCAATGCCCAGAATGCCCACCTTTTCGCCAGCCACAACCGCTGTTCCGCATCCGAAGAGAACCAGGATGAATGTGCCCACAAGTTCCGCGAAGTATTTCTTCATAACCCCTCCTGTTTCGTAGTTGAGAGAAATGGACCCGCGAGAGCCCGCATCGCGCGCATCGCCCGCACGCAGCAGCGGTTGCTGCAACGGCCCAGGGGGAGAAACATGGCCACAACAGGGGAAAGAAGAGCCGTTCCGGGTGCAGGAGGCGCGCACGGAGTCTTGCAGAAGGCGCATTGACGAGTCAAGAGAAAACCGCCCCCCTGACGCCGGAGCAACCGCCGGCCGTGGAAAGCGTCTAAAGAGATAACGCCCGATCTTCCCCTTTTTAGCCCATGGGCACCCATTTGCATGAAGCTTCCCCACCTGGAACGGCGTCCCGAACTCGATGCCCTGCGCGGGCTCTTCCTCGTCTGGATGACGCTGACGCACCTGCCCACGCGCTTCAGCGACTTCGTCAACCAGCCCATCGGGTTCGTGTCTTCGGCTGAAGGCTTTGTCTTTATCTCCGCCCTGCTGGTGGGTCGGCTCTATATTCGCGAGTTGGTTCAAGACGCGCCCGGCGTGCGCGCGAAGCTATGGAAACGCTCGCTCAAGATCTATGGTTATCACTTGCTGATGTTAGCGCTCGCCTTCACGGTGGCCGCGGCTTTCGCGGTACATACGCACCGGGCGGCCATCGGGAATCTTCTCAACTTCTATCTTGCGCATCCGGCAGTTGCCATCATCGGCTCGGTGCTGCTGCTCTACTGCCCGCCGCTGCTCGACATCCTGCCCATGTACGTCACATTTCTGTTTTTCACGCCCATGCTGCTGTCGGCATCGGTGCGCTTTGGCTGGAGAAAAATCCTGCTTGCCAGCGGTCTGATCTGGCTGCTTGCGCAATTCGGACTGCGCGACCTGGTTCATAACTGGATTGTGCGCCTCACCCATTTGCAAATTCCTTTGCAGGAAACGGGCGCGTTCAATCTCTTCGCCTGGCAGGCGGTGTGGACCGTGGGGCTCTGGCTGGGCGCAAAATCCGCCGTCGATGCCCTTCCACTCAAGAGGATTCCCGGATGGCTGGCGGGAGCTTCAGCCGCGATTTGCCTCTTTTTCATCGGAGTGCGCCACGGCTGGCTGGGACCGCACCTGACGCAGCAGGCGCTCGGCCTTCAACTGGACAAATGGCAGATCGGCCCTCTGCGCGTGCTCAACCTGGTCACCTTTACCATCGTCTTCTACTGGCTGCGGAAGTACGTTCTGCGCGTGGTCTCGATTGAACCGTTCCTTACCCTGGGGCGAGCCTCGCTGCGGGTTTTCTGCGCCCACGTCTTCTTTGTGTTCATCGGGCTGGGTCTGCTCTACGGCGATGTCGACGCCGTGGGAACTGGAGAAATCGAGCAACTCCACGGCATGACCGCGGCCGCTCTGCTGGTCGTCACTTTCGCAGCGCTGATCCTGGTGGCTGTGGACGAAATGCGCAAGAAGCGCACTGCTCTCATTCAGCGGCACGGGCCGGAGTCCGAAACCGGGCCTCCGGGAGAATTGGCAAAGATTGCGCAATAGGACCCTGTTTTGCAGCAAGCGAACACTTCCCATTTCATGGCGCAATATTGAATAGCACGTCGTTGTCCAGCCAGACGGACGGCCGGGCGCGGAAGGCCAAATTCACACAACGTTTGCAATCTATTTGCCTGGGTGCATTACTCTGTTAATGGTTCCGTGCGGCCTCCGCATCAGTAACTCAACGGCCGCCGGGCGAGGGCCGACCGTTTGAGCCAAACCGTATTTGTTCTGGAAGACGACACTGACATCGCGCGACTGGTACAGCATCATCTTGAAGCTGCCGGATTCGCGGCGAGGCTGTTCCACACCCCCACCAACCTGATTCCCGACGCCGAACGCCAGGCGCCCGCCCTGTTTCTGCTGGACATCATGGTGCCCGGCGGCGACGGTTTGGACGTGTGCCGCCGCCTGCGCTCGCATCCCGCGCTTTCCACCATTCCCATCATCTTTCTGACCGCGCGGGCGGGTGAGAACGACCGCGTTCTGGGCCTCGAAATGGGCGCCGACGACTACATCACCAAGCCCTTTGCCACCCGCGAGTTAGTCGCTCGGGTCAAGGCAGTCCTGCGGCGCTTCGAGCGCCCCACCACGCCCTCGGTCATCAGTTTTGAAGAGGTCATCATCGACGCCAACGCCATGCAGTTGACGGTACGCGGCGAGTTGACCACCACCACGGCCACCGAGTTCCGGCTGCTCGACTACCTGGCCCGCCATCCCGGCCGCGTGTTCAGCCGCGACCGTCTTCTGGATGCCGTGTGGGGCGATGCCCGCTTTGTCACTCCTCGTTCCGTCGACGTCTATGTGCGCCGCATCCGCGAGAAGATCGAAATCGACCCGGAAAACCCGCGCTATCTCAAGACCGTGCGCGGCGCCGGTTACCGGTTCGAGCTTCCCAAAAGCGAGTAGACCCATTTGACCGGCAAACTCTTTACCAAACTGCTCGCCCTCTTTGTCCTGCTGCTGGTCTTCTACACCGTGGTCATGGACCTGGTGTTCAGCCGCCTGGTGGCCGCCAACCTGGTGAAGCATGCGGCCGGCGAGGCACTGCATCTGCCCGGCCGCGAGGCGCTGCTGTCAGGCCTCATTGCGCTGGCCGTGGCGCTGCCGCTGGCCGCCTGGGCTGCCGGTGTTCTCTCCGCACGTCTTGAACGAGTGGTCGGCTTCGCCCGTCGCATCGCCGACGGCGATCTTGGCGCGCGCCTGGTTCACCGAGGCAACGACGAGGTTTCTGCCATGGAGGATGCTCTCAACCAAACCGCCGAGCGGCTGGGGCAGAGTTTCGCCGAGATCGAGAGCCGCCGCCAGGAACTGGCTGCCATGCTCGATTCCATGCAGGAAGCCGTGGTCGCCATCACCCCTGGGGGCCTGGTTCGCTGGTCCAACACCGTCATGGACCGCATTGCGGGCACGCAGATCCGAGCCGGCCGGCCGCTGGTGCACTCGGTGCGCGACCCGGAACTGCTGGCCTGCGTCCGCGCGGCGCTTGAGCAGCGCGAGGTGCGGACCGGCCGCGCCAGTTCGCTCGCGCCCGGCCGCATCTTCGACATCAGCGCCGCACCTTTGCCCTCCGGCGGAGCCATCGCCGTTCTACACGACGTCACTCGCATCGAAGCCGCGGAA
Source organism: Occallatibacter sp. (assembly GCA_049516495.1). Lineage (GTDB taxonomy): Bacteria > Acidobacteriota > Terriglobia > Terriglobales > Acidobacteriaceae > Telmatobacter. The sequence continues at coordinate 879 of JBEKTB010000107.1, read as the reverse complement.
AGGTCCCGCCGGGACTTCATCGCCAACGTGAGCCACGAACTGCGCACCCCACTCACCTCCATCCAGGGCTACGTGGAGACGCTCATTGAAGACTCCCACCCCCGCAAGGAGACCACCCGCGAGTTCCTGGGCATCATCCTGAAAAACGCCACCCGCATGAACCGCATCACCGAGGACCTGCTGGCTCTGGCCGGCGTCGAGGGGCCCGACTACAAGCTGGCTCTCCAACCAACCCGCGCCTGCGCTCTGCTCAAGGACGCCATCGAATCGCTGGGCGGCATCGTCGCCGACTCCGGCATCGAGTTGGAATCCAGCGGCGCTCCCGATTCCCTCGTCCTGGCCGATCCGGACGCCATGAACCAGGTCTTCGGCAACTTGATTGAGAATGCCCTCAAGTACGGCAAATCCGGCCTGAAGATTCGCGTCGGCGCTCGTCTGGTCGAGTCGGAAACCGCGCAGGTGGTCGAGTTCACCGTGCAGGACTTCGGCCCCGGCATCCCTTCCGAACACCTGAACCGCATCTTTGAGCGTTTTTACCGCGTCGACAAGGCCCGTTCGCGCGAGTCCGGCGGCACCGGCCTCGGGCTGGCCATTGTGAAGCACATCGTTCAGGCCCACGGCGGCCATGTCTGGGCTGAAAGTGAACTCGGCTCCGGCACCACCTTCCGCTTCACCCTGCCGCTGGCGCCCGCGCCCTGTGCAGAGAAATGAAACCGCGGCACATTCCTGCGCAACAGCGCTCCATGATCTGCCGCGGCTTTGATATACTCGTAGAGTTCCACCTGTGCGGGGGTGGCGAAATTGGCAGACGCACCAGCTTGAGGTGCTGGCGCCCACAAGGCGTAGGGGTTCAAGTCCCCTCCTCCGCACCAAAGATTC
>JBEKTB010000106.1:0-12941 GCA_049516495.1 Occallatibacter sp. | reverse complement strand
TCGCGCAGTTTGGCGATGACGGTGAAGTCTTCGAGGGTGGTAGTGTCGCCCTTGATTTCGCCATGGGTGGCCAGTTCCCGGAGCAGGCGGCGCATGATTTTGCCGGAGCGGGTTTTGGGCAGGGCCTCGGTGAATCGAATGTCGTCGGGGCGGGCGAGGGAGCCAATCTCCTTCGAGACCCACTTGCGGAGTTCGTCTTTCAGAGCTTCGCTGGGTTGGTTGCCGCTTTCGAGCGAAACGAAGGCGGAGATGGCCTGGCCCTTCAATTCGTCCGGGCGGCCCACGACGGCGGCCTCGGCCACCTTGGGATGCGCCACCAGGGCCGACTCGACTTCCATGGTTCCCAGGCGATGGCCGCTGACGTTGATCACGTCGTCCACGCGGCCCATGAGCCAGAAGTAGCCGTCGGCGTCCATGCGCGCGCCGTCGCCGGTAAAGTAGCAGCCCTCGACGTCGCTCCAGTAGGTCTTCATGTAGCGTTCGGGGTCGCCATAGACGGTGCGGGCCATCGAGGGCCAAGGCTTGCGAATCACCAGCAGGCCTCCGTGGCCGGGCGGGACCGGCTCACCTTCCCTGGTCACAACTTCTGGCTGGATGCCGAAAAAGGGGCGCGTTGCCGAGCCGGGCTTGGCGGCGACGGCGCCGGGGATGGGCGCAATCATGATGGCGCCGGTCTCGGTCTGCCACCAGGTATCGACGATGGGGCAGCGGTTGTGGCCGATCTTCTCGCGGTACCACATCCAGGCCTCGGGGTTGATCGGCTCTCCGACGGTGCCCAGCAGGCGCAGCGAGGCCAGGGAGTATTTTTCGACGTGCTGGTCGCCCCACTTGATGAAGGCGCGGATGGCCGTGGGCGCGGTATAGAAAATGCTGACCTTGTGGTCGTCGATGATTTTCCAGAAGCGGGAAAAGTCGGGCCAGTTGGGCGCGCCTTCATACATCAGGACCGTGGCGCCGTTTTGCAGCGGGCCGTACACGACATAGGAGTGGCCGGTTACCCAGCCGATGTCGGCCGTGCACCAGTAGACGTCTTCGTCGCGCAGATCGAAGACGTATTTGCTGGTCAGGTAGGTCTGGACAGCGTATCCGCCCGTGGTGTGAACCAGGCCCTTGGGTTTGCCGGTGGTGCCGGAGGTGTAAAGGATGTAGAGCGGGTCCTCGGAATCCATCGGCTCGGCGGGACATTCAGTGGGTGCGTTAGCCACCAGATCGTGCCACCACCAGTCGCGTCCCATGACCATCTTCACCGGTGAGCCGGTGCGCTTGTAGACGATGACGTGCTGGACGGTGTGGCAGGCGGCCATGGCCTCGTCCACGGTGCGCTTGAGCTGGATTTCGTTGCCGCGGCGATAACTCGTGTCCTGGGTGATGATGGCCACGCAGCCCGAGTCGTTGACGCGGTCGGCGATGGCGTTGGCGGCAAATCCGCCAAAGATGACCGAGTGGACCGCGCCGATGCGGGCGCAGGCCAGCAGGGCGATGGCCAGTTCAGGACTCATGCCCATGTAAATGGCGACGCGGTCGCCTTTTTGAATGCCGAGCACCTTGAGGGCGTTGGCGAACTTCTGCACCTCGACGTGCAGCTCAGCGTAAGTGAGTCGGCGGATTTCGCCCGGCTCGCCTTCCCAGAGGATGGCCGTCTTGTCGCGCCGGTCGCCGAGCGCATGACGATCGACGCAGTTGTAGCAGAGGTTCAACTGTCCGCCCACAAACCAGCGCGCCGAAGGAAGATTCCATTCCAGAACCTTGTCCCAGGGCTTGAACCAGTGCAACTCCCGGGCGGCCGCGGCCCAGAAGGTCTCGGGATCGTCGATGGACTGCTTGTAAAGCGTCTCGTACTGCTCCAGGCTCTTGATATGAGCCTTTTCACTGAACTCGGGCGGCGGCGGGAAGACGCGCAACTCACGAAGTGTGGAGTCCAGATCCTGATTGGCAAGGTCGGAAACGGGTAAGGAAGACATGTATGGCGTCCTTTTTGAAAAAGAAACATCAAAACGGCGCGCGGCAGGCCAAGGGGGGCGGATTCCCGCCGAGACTCCGCGTGGGACACACTCTAACCAGAACAGCACACAAACGGCAAGTGAGCCGGGGAAACGGCCGCTGCGCGGGCTCGTGGTTCGGGACCGCTGCGAACAAAAAGCGCGCCCATGCACAGGCAAAGTTCAGCCGGACGGAAGAGTATGCTATTGCACATGATTTCAGCCAAATGGACCCAGTCGCTCCTATACGCAGCCGCTTTTTTCCTTATCGCGTCCCTCGCAGCGAACGCGCAAGAGGTTGCAATCGCGCCACCGCTGCATACTGACGGCAATCGAATCGTCGACGGCGCGGGACATGCCATCCGGCTGGCATCGGTAAATTGGTACGGCTTCGACGAAAAGGAGTACGTGGCGGGAGGCCTGGATCACGCTCCGCTCAAAACAATCGTCAAGGCTATCCGGCAACTCGGTGTGAACTCGGTTCGGCTGCCATGGGCCAATGAGACGCTGGAGCGCAATCCAGTGGTGCCGGACTACGCGGTCCAAGCCAACCCGCAGTTCAAAGGAAAGCACGCCATGGAGGTGATGGACGCCGTCATCGCCGCACTGGCCCGCGCGCACATCCTGGTCATCCTCGACAACCACGTGAGCCGCGCAGACTGGTGCTGCAGCGACTCGGACGGCAACGGACTCTGGTACAACCGGGAGTATCCGGAAACACAATGGCTGGCGGACTGGCAGACCATCGTGCGGCGCTATCGGCGGCAGCCGTGGGTGGTGGGCGCGGACCTGCGGAATGAGCTGCGCAGCGGCGCAACGTGGGGCGGCGCGAACCCCGCGCTCGACTGGCATGCCGGGGCCGAGCGCGGAGGCAACGCCGTTCTGGCCGCCAATCCCCGGCTGCTGATCATGGTGGAGAGCCCAGGCTATTCGACTGACTTCCGCGGCTTCGACAAGCTGCCGGTGCAACTCGCCATTGCGCACCGGCTTGTCTACTCTCCGCACGCCTACAACATGGACGGACATGTATTTGCCAGTTTTGAGGATTTGAAGCAGGCGTATGAAGAGCGGGCCGGGTTTCTGTTCCACTCCAAACCCGCGGTTCCCATCTGGGTGGGCGAATTTGGCACCTGCCAGACGATGGATTGCGGCGCGAGCTCTGCCTGGCTGACCTTGTTTGCACGCTACATCAAGGAGAACGATCTGTCCTGGAGTTACTGGCCGCTCAATGGAACGCAGTCGAGCGGGGAAGGACGGAAATACGACGCGATCGAAAACTATGGGCTGCTGAGTTCGGATTACCAGCATATCGCCGCGCCAAAGATCGTGGAGTTGCTGCGCACGGTGGAAGGCCCGCCGCAGCGTTGATCGTCGTTTTCCTGCTCGGCTGTCGGAATGTCGCCAAGCGGAAAAGGGGCCATTTCCCTTCCCTGCCGCCGCGCAAAACGCCCACTCGCACTGGGTACTCAATGCAGGTGGGCGTTTTGGTCTGGAATGTTTTTGGCTATTTGTCGTAGCGCTTCTGGTGCCAGATCCAGGCGGTGCGGAGAATGTCGTCGAGCTGGGTATAGTTGGGCTTCCATCCGAGTTCGTGAATGGCCTTTTCCGAACTGGCGACGAGAACAGCGGGGTCGCCGGCGCGGCGGGGGTGGACTTCGGCGGGAATGGGGTGGCCGGTGACGCGGCGGGCGGATTCGATGACCTCGCGCACGCTGAAGCCCTTGCCGTTGCCCAGGTTGAAGACCAGGCGGCGCTGGGCGGCGGGTGCGGCTTCAAGAGCGCTGAGGGCGAGAAGATGGGCGTCGGCCAGGTCGGAGACGTGGATGTAGTCGCGAATGCAGGTGCCGTCCGGGGTGGGATAGTCCTCTCCGTAGATGCGGATGGACTGGCGGCGGCCGAGAGCGACGTCGAGCACCAGGGGAATGAGGTGCGATTCCGGATCGTGCGCCTCGCCGCGGGTGATGCCGTCCGCGCCCTCCGGTGCGCCAGCCACATTGAAGTAGCGCAGGGCGGCGGAACGCAGGCCGTGAATGCGGTGGAACCAGTCGAGCATGTGCTCGACCAGCAGCTTGGACTCGCCGTAGGCATTGGTGGGCTGGAGGCGGGCGTCTTCGGGAATGGGAACCACTTCCGGCTCGCCGTAGACGGCGGCAGTGGAGGAAAAGACGAGTCGGCGCGGACCGTGGGCGAGGATGGCCTCAAGCAGCGCCAGGGTGGATGCGGTGTTATTGCGGAAGAATTGTTCGGGATGGACCATGGACTCGCCGGCTTCGATGAGGGCGGCGAAGTGGAGGACGCCGTCGAAGGGTTTTCCGGAGGCTTTGGCGGAAATGAAAAGGTTTTCAAGCGCGGGCCGGTCAGCCAGTTCCCCTTCAATGAATTCCACGCCTGGAGGTAACAAATCGCGTCGGCCGTGGCTCAGATTGTCGAAAACTACAGCCTGGTGACCATTTTGGGCCAATAGTCCCGCAACAGTCCCGCCAATATATCCCGCACCGCCAGTAACCAATATTTTCATCAAGAAGGTACCTTTCGTTTGAAACTTTGGTTTATTGTTGAGGGTGAGATTCCCATGCAAACCCTGCAACCGAATCGTCGTCCAACACAAAGACTGCCCGTAAGGTGGCCAGCCGTCCGGTTTATTGTAGTCCGAATGGCCAATCTAAAGGGCATGGAGGCGAACGATTCTCTGCATTGTGGACGGGAGTTGCGGTACCATCTTCTTGACGGAGAGAGATTTTCAGGTTTACTGATTGGACGCCTTGGAAGCGGAGTCGTCGAGATGCCCCATTCTTGGGCCACACTCCCAGCGGGCCCCAGGGTGCGCTGCAGACCGCGCCCCGGGGGTAGTGTGCTGGCTGCTCCTGGACCCCTTGCAATCACTATGAGCAGAAGATCGACTTGTGCGTCTACTGAGTATTGGCATGCGCACTCTCAACCGAGCCTCCGCGATTCCTTCCTTGCAGACCAGGAGCAAATCCCGGCGCGTGACTTAAATCACGGCAAGGCCGGTCCGAATCGAGTCTGCTTGGGAATAGACAGCCCATTCCAGAGCCGCGCCGGGTTTCGCAGACAAGGCGAAATTCTCCGCGCACAGCTTGATATGCACGTCGCTGCCACTGCTCGTAACGGGCCTGATGGTTCAACACGATGCCGTCTTCACGGTCTCAAACGAGGACTCATGCCATGCCGGTAAAAGCTTATCCACCCCGAGCCACTTTTGGTTTGCTCCCCGAACCCGAGGGCAGACCCGGTTCGTTCATCACCAGTATCGTGGTCAACGGATTGATTCTCGTACTGATTCTCTACATCGGAGCGACGGCACGGAAGGTCATCACTGAGCACAAGTACGAACAGACGCTCCTGATTCTTCCCGCCAAGGAGCCACCTCCACCGGAGAAGGTGAAGCTTCCGCCTCCGCCCAAGATCGATCCGCCCAAGATCGCGGAGATGAAGTTTGAGGCGCCGAAGATCAACATGCCGCGGCCGGAGCCCAAGCCGGAGGTAAAGCCGATCCAGATGGAAGCCAAGGTGAACCTGCCGGTGATCAAGGCGGGGAAGCCGGCGGTGATTCTGGCGCCCCAGCCCAAGGCGGCCCTGGCGGCCGCGGCCATGCCCGCGCAGGTGCCGCAGGCCAAGCCTTCGACGGCGCCGGTACATTTTGGCCAGACCTTCGGCGTGCTGCCCAATGCGAACGCCAGCCGGCCTGCGACCATTGCGGCCATCGGCAACCCCTATGGCGGCATGAACGGCCCGTCGGTTGCGCCGCACGGGGTTGTGGGATCGACAGGAATCGGCAACGGAACCAAATCCGGCTCCAACGCCGGCGTGGTCGGCAGGGTGGCTTCGGCCGGCATTCCGGGCGCCACAGCCGCGGCGCCTGCGCCGGCTGCTGGCAACGTCAAGGTAGCGACTGCGGGCATTCCCGCCATCGCCAAAGCCGTGGCTGCGCCGGCCATCACGGCCAAGCCGATGTCAACCAACCTGGAGGTAGTCTCCAAGCCGTCGGTGCAGTACACCAGCGAAGCCAAGCAGCTCAGGGTGCAGGGGGACGTGATTCTGAGGGTGACTTTTACGGCCAGCGGCCAGGTGCTGGTGCAGGGCATCGTACATGGATTGGGTCACGGCCTGGACGAAGAAGCGCGGCGCGTAGCGCAACAGATTCGCTTCCACCCGGCCACCCGGAACGGTCTCGCCGTGGACATGACAACCAACATTACGATTACGTTTCAATTGGCGTAGCATGAAATGGAAGATGAATGAACAGCTGCGCTCAGCCGCGGGATGCCGAACGACGCAAGCGGCCTGAGGAAGACTTGGAAGAAACCATCCTAGGAGCTTGAAATGACGTTTCGGAAGATTCCCCTTACCTGCGCGCTCATCCTCTTGGGTGCTGCTTGCGCGTATGCCAAGAAGGAACCGAAGTACGAGCAGGCGCACCAACTCACACCGGAGCAGGCTGCTCTGGTGGAAAAGGCCATTGGCCGCGAAAAGGTCCTGATCAAGAACATTCAGCAGCGCACGCCGCTGGTGGAAACCTACATACAGAACACCAAGCCGGACATCAAGCTCTACCAGGTGCCGGTCGACGACGAGTACATGCTGAGCCGCGTGGATTTCGGCAGGGGCTTCTTCGACAAGGCCTACCAGGTGCGCGCCAATGCCAAGCATGGGTTCTTCAAGGGTTCATTTTCGGCCATCAGCGGGCTGTCAAAGGCACTGAAGCTGGACACGCGCTTTACTTACAACCCGCTCGGCTTCACGGAAATGATGTTCCTTGACCCTTCGAGCTTCGACACCCAGCACTATGTGTTCAGTTATGTGCGCCGGGAATTCCTCGGCTCGGTGCGCACCTGGGTATACGATGTGCATCCCAAGGTGGCTGGCATGGGCCGGTTCTACGGACGCGTCTGGATTGAGGATGAAGATGGCAACGTGGTCCGTTTCAACGGCACGTTCACTCCTCCGCGCTCCGAGGACGATTCGCGCTATTACTTCCACTTTGACAGTTGGCGGATGAACGTGCAGCCGGGAATCTGGCTGCCGGTGGCGGTCTACGTTGAGGAGACGCAGCGTGTTGAAGGCGAAAAGACGGTCGGTCTGAAGGCGCAGACCCACTTCTGGGGCTACTCTCTGAAGCTGCCCACGCGGGATAGCGAGAACGTAAGCGTCAAAGTGGACGACGCGGTAGACAAGAGCGACGACTCGCAGGACGTGGGTCCGCTGCAGGCTTCGCGCGCCTGGATTACGCAGGCCGAAAATAACGTCATTGACCGCCTGGTGGAAGCCGGTCTGGTGGCGCCCTTGAATCCCGGCGGCTACGAGACCACGGTGCTGGACCAGATCGTCGTCAACCTGGCAGTGCCCAACAACCTGGCCTTCACTGACCCGGTGCATTGCCGCATTCTGCTTTCGACCACGATTGAAGCTACGACTGTCGGCAACACGATTCTGATCAGCAAGGGACTCGTCGATTCCCTGCCCAATGAAGAGTCGATTGCCTCGGTGGTCGCCATGGAACTGGCGCACATTGCCCTCGGCCACCACATCGACACCCGCTACGCTTTTAATGACCGGCTGATGTTCCCCGACGAATCAACCTTCCAGCGCATCGACATGTACCACTCCGAGCACGACAACATCGAGGCGGCGAAGAAGGCCCAGGACTACCTGCAAGCCTCGATGTACAAGGACAAGCTGGCCAGCGCCGGTCTCTACTGGGCGCAGTTGGCCGACCGGGGCAAGGTGCTGAAGGCGCTGAATACCCCCAAGCTGGGCGATTCCCTGCTGAGAGCCGACGGAACGCCGTGGATGGCCGATCTGGCCCACGCGGCGCCCAAGCTGAACTGGGACGATCTGGCGCAGGTGCCGGCCCTTCCGCTGGGAAGCTGGCTGAAGACCGATCCGTGGGACGACAAGGTGCACATGCTGAACGCCAAGCGGTATGCGCCCATGAACGCACGCGACAAGATGCCGCTGGAAGTTACGCCGATCTTCTACAAGTTGCAGCGCTATGACGCATCCAAGCTGACGGCGCCGACTCCGGCTGCTGTCGCACCTGGACCCGGCGCCACGGCCGACCCTGGCGCTCAGCCAACCGCGGCTGCACCGCCGTCCAATACTGCGCCTTCGCCAGCCCAAGGGACGGCTCCCGTTGCCGATCCTGCGGCCACTCCGCAGGCGCCGCCGCCCACTCAAGGCGATGCGACCCAGCCGCAGGGAACCACAAATCCGCAGTAGAACTCGCTCTCGAAAATCCCCGACCGGAACCGAAGACGCCACACAGTTTATTCCGGCCGGGGAACTCGACTCGAGACCCTCTCCCACCCCCCTCTCAGGGACGAACCTATTATCGGACTGGACGTACGTAGCGCCAATGAGACGATTTGCCTTTCTTCTGTCGTGTATCCTGCTTGCCGCCGGGGCGGTTTCAGCACAAGTAACTCCTTCAGCGACTGCACGCCAGCTTTCCGTCACTGCCGGTGGAATGGTTTCCATATTTCAGCCTGACTTTGAGGGCGACTGGGATGCTGCCGGCCAGCCCATCGCAGAGGCCAGTTCGAATGCCCTGTTCGGAGCGGGCGGCTATGTGGACCTCCGCCTGAGCCGCTGGGTGCAACTGGAGGCCGAGGGTCGCTGGCTGCGCTTTAATCAGTACTCGAATATTCACGAGGACAACTACCTGGCCGGTCCCCGGCTTCCGGTGTACCGTTTCCGGAAGGCGACGGTTTACGGCAAGGTTCTGGGCGGATTTTCGAAGATGACCTTCGACAGCTATGGCGACCACGGCCGCTTCACCGCTCTCGCATTCGGGGGCGGCATGGATGTGAAGGTGACCCGGCGGCTCAGCATCCGCGCGCTGGACGTCGAGTACCAGTATTGGCCGGAGTGGGGCAATTCCACCCTCTCGCCCTATGGGGCCAGCGTCGGCGTCGGGTACAGGATCTTCTGAACCGGAACGAAGCGCCCCTGCCATCGATCTCTGAATTCAGCTTCAACCTCGACGCCCGCTCCTCCTGACAGGCGGTACACTTTTCACGAGTGGAGGGGCGCCCTTGTTCGATCGCCTGCCGTCTTCGAGGCTCTTGATTTTTCTACTCATCCTGACCGCGTCCTGCGGATGGGCGCAGGCGGCGCCACAAAAGCAGACCGGTTCGGGCGGTATGGCCACCGGCGGCGTTTTCAAACCGGTGTACGACTCGGCAAACAGACCCATTACGGCAGGCGGCCAAGTCAAGACAGGCCCCATAGTCTTCATGAACATCGCCGCGAAGGCTGGACTCTCCAGTTGGCATCACACGGCAGGCACTGCCGAGAAGCGCTTCATTCTCGAGGCCAAAGGCGCAGGTGTTGCGCTGCTGGATTACGACAACGATGGCTGGCTCGACATTTACGTCGTGAACGGTTCGACCTACAAGGCGCTCGACGGCAAAGAAGCGCCGCCACAGGCAGCTCTATTTCATAACAATCACGATGGGACCTTCACCAACGTGGCGGCCCAGGCCGGCGTGACCAATGACCGGTGGGGCTTTGGCGTGGTGGTGGGAGACTTTGACAACGACGGCTGGCCTGATATCTATGTAACGAATTTTGGCAAGAACCGTTTGTATCACAACAACCACGACGGAACTTTTACCGACGTGGCGGAAAAGGCTGGAGTGGCGCTCGGCACCTGGTCCACGGGCGCGACTTTTGGCGATTACGATGGCGACGGACGGCTGGATCTGTTTGTCGCCGGGTATCTCCGATACGATGTCAGTCATCCTCCGGCTGCCGGCTCGAACAGTGTCAATTACAGCTCCTGCCAATATCGCGGCGCACCCGTCATTTGCGGTCCCCGCGGCCTCGAAGGAGAACACGACCATCTCTTTCACAACAACGGAGACGGCACATTCACCGATGTAAGCCAGAAGCTCGGCGTCAGCGATCCCGATGCATACTACGGACTCGGCGCGCTTTTTGTCGATGTGAACAACGACGGCAAACCGGATCTCGTCGTCGCCAACGACTCCACGCCGAACTATCTCTACATCAATAAGGGAAGCGGCGCATTTGACGACCGGAGTTATCTGGGCGGTTATGCTTTGAACGCGGACGGACGCGAGATGGCGAACATGGGCATCGCCGCCGGCGACTATGAAAACAACGGTCACATGGACCTGGTGAACACCACGTTTTCAGACGACTATAAAGTGATCTTCAGAAACGACGGCACGGGTTCCTTCACCGACGTCAGCTATGAGGCAGGCATCGCGTCAGCCACAATTCCATTCGTTGGCTTCGGCGACGGATTCCTCGACTATGATAACGACGGATGGAAGGACCTGCTGCTTGTGAACGGCCATGTTTACCCGACCGTGGATCGGCATCCGGAGTGGGGAACGAGCTACGCCCAGCGTCCGCTGCTCTTCCATAACTTGAAGAACGGGAAGTTTGAGTTAGTGCCCGCGGTGGAAGGAACAGGACTTGGCGAAGTCAGCGTGGGCCGCGGAGCCGCGTTCGGAGACATCTTCAACGACGGCAAGATCGATGTCATTATCAATAACGTGGACGGGGTTCCTGTGCTGCTTCGCAATGTAAATCCAGACCACCACCACTGGGTGGAACTGAAACTTATCGGAGGACCCAAGAGCCCGCGCGACGCAGTGGGAGCTACTGTCTACCTGACCGCGGGGGGCATTCGCCAGCGCGGCGATGTGCTCAGCGGCGGAAGTTATCTTTCCTCCAATGACATGCGCGTTCACTTTGGATTGGGCGACGCAACCGCCATCGACAGCATCGAAATTCGCTGGCCGAGCGGAGATCAGGAATCCATCAAGCTGACGGCACTCGATCGCATCTATACAGTTACAGAGGGAAAGGGCGTCACTGCTGCCTTGTGCGCCGGCGCGCCATGCCCCATGGAAGAAGGCGGCACGCATTGACAGCCTGTCCGTCGACGGTTCAAGCCCTTACGGCGCCTGTGCGTCCGGACCAGCAATCTGCGCTCCCTGCAACAGGGCCGAGGACTTCACTGATTGCGCGTTCCTGATGTTTTCTGCATAGGAATGCTCATGCTTCTGCTTCAGCTCTTTCAGCCTGGCAATCCATTCCGTCGCCTTTTCTGTTTCGCCCATCTGCGAACAGGTCCGAGCCAGCAGGTAATAGGGCGCTTCGAGATCCGGATTCAGAGTAATTGCCTCGTTCAACTCGCGGATCGCGTCCTCGGTTCGGCCGGCCTTGCCCAAGAGCTTGCCAAGAAGATAATGATCGTCCCCGTTTGCGCCGGGGAGCGCGACTGCCCGGGCCGCGTAAATCATCGCTTGATCAGTATTATTCGAGCGCTCGAAAGCCACGGCTGCGCCGTGCGCGAAAATGCGAGTCTCAGGGTTTAATTCCGACGCCTGCCGGTAGTAATCGGCTGCTTTGGCCAGATCGCCCTGCACAAAATAGCAGAAGCCCAGCATGTTATAGGGCAGCGCAAGCGAAGGGTTCTCCGCTACTGCGCGCAGTAGCACCGGCACCGCTTGTCCCGGCCCGCTTACAGTGATTTGCGCGATTCCCAACAACAAGTCTCGCTCCGCCGATTCCGGTGCTTCCGCGTGCACGCGCTCGAGCAACGTCATGGCTTCCTGAGCATTGTCCCGTTGAAGCAGTATCTTGCCCAATGCGATACCGTAGGCCGCATTGCCGGGCTCCAACCGCATCGCCTCTCGCAGATGCCGTAATGCGGCAGACGATTGTTCGGGCGTGACAGATTCAAGCAATCCCAGATGGTAGAGTGCCCGCCCGTTGCGAGGGTTTGCTTTGATTGCAGACTCGAATGCACTTCGCGCATCTTCGCTTGCCCCAGTGTCCGAGTAAGCCATGCCCAGCAAGTATGCGGTTTCTCCGGTTCCGTCAGCCGCTTCCGTCGGTTTCAAGATGTCGATCGCCTTGGAATCCTCCTGGGCGCCTATGTATGCGCGCGCCAAGAGAAGGCCACTCTCGCGGTTTGGCTGTGCTTGTGCGCGTACGCTCTCAAGCAACAGGACGGCCTGGCGAAACTGTCCGGCTTCGAGCAGCGCTATTCCAACTTGCTGCTTTGCTTCGGCGGGAGCTTCGGCCCGCACTCGTTCCAGAATCGGCTGCGCCTCCTCTGCCCTTCCCGCTACAAGCAAATCGACGAGCAAATGCTGAATCACACCCATGTCGTTCTGCTGCGCCCGGTAAGCAATCTGCAAATGCTCGATAGCCTCAACCGTGTCATGCTTTTCTTCAAGCAACACAGCAAGGTTGTACTCCGGCTCCAGAACGCCCGGCTGCGCCTTCACCACGATCCTCAACTGCTCAATGGCACGATCTGCCTGTTCGAGACGGATCAGGCTTAACGCCAGGTTGTAATGCGCCGGAAGTTCATCCGGCTCAATGTGCAAGGCCGATTCAAAATCCCGCACGGCCTCCGTGTACTGCTTGAGTTGGTTCTCCGCGATTCCCCGCCATGTCAGCGCATCTGCTGACCGGGGATTGGCTCTTATGCCCGCGCTGAAATGCAGTTTGGCCGCTGCTGGTTCTTTGCCTTGGAGGAGCCGAATGCCGCTCGCTGTCTCGACCGCGGCGGGGTCTGGTCTCGCAGTCGAGGCGGTTTGAGCCGCAGAGCCGCAAGACGGCAGCGACAGCAGATTCACCGCCGCCAGAAGACCGACGGCAGCCCACATGACGGTGGAGAAGCGAAAGCTGAACAACCTGCTCATCTGCACTCTTCGCATGGGTTTCAACTTAGGTCGCCGGATGCAGCGTCGTAAGCTTGCCCCCTTCCTGCACGCGTATGAATTGGTCGACCGCGACATTGCGCAACTGATCGATGGCTCCGCTTGGCCAGCGAATTTCGATCAGGTCTATGCTCGTCCTTTCTCCAAGACCAAAGTGTATGCGCAGATCACTCTGCGAAATATAACTGCCACCGCTGCGGACTTCATCAATTTGCGAGAGCGATCCGGCGAC
>JBEKTB010000105.1:0-17752 GCA_049516495.1 Occallatibacter sp. | reverse complement strand
ACGCCGAAATACCGAGTGGCCAAGAAGGGCGAGAAATCGCAGGCTGCCAAGTATCGCAAGCGGCTGGTGCTGGCCCCGTGGATCGAGATTTTCATTGGCTGCTACTTCTTTGTCGCCATCCTTTATACGTTCACCAACCACAACTATTTCACTGCGCCGTTTTTGATTCTGTTCGTCATCGGCTATTGGTACACCGGGCTGATGAGCCTGCTGCAAGGGCGGTTCGAGCGCTGGCGGACGGGAGTGGAGCCGAGCGAGTCGAGTCCGAAGCCGTTCCCGGTGGGAGTGTAAGTGCACCAACAGCGCCCGAAGGACCGAGCGTAGGGAAAGGAGACGATATGAGCAGCAGCCGTAAGCAAGTGGCGAAGGACGACGATATGAGCAAGGAATATGACTTCACCCATGCAGTTCGCGGCAAGTATGCAGATCGTTTCCCAAAGGACGTGGTGATGGTGACGCTGGCTCCGGATGTGGCAGAGGCGTTTCCAAACGCAGAAGCCGTGAATGAGGCGCTGCGGGTGCTGCTCAAGGCCGCGAAGAAGGTGGCTCCGGCAGCCTGATGGTCGATTTCCGAGAGGTGTACGTTGCAAGCTGGTTCGAACAGTTTCTCGCCTTACTTGCCGATTCTCTGGTTCGCCCTCTTCATGGCAGCTTGGTGCCTCGCTAGCTATATAAATGGCATTGTATGCGGGTGGCATAAATTAGCCGGGCGCTTCCGCGCACAGTCCGAGTTTCTTGGCCAAACTACCTTCGTAGGAGGAGTAGGCTTAGATGTTTGTTTACGGTTCTGGGCAGATTACAGCAACATCATTCGAGTTGCCGCTGAAGAAGATGCCCTCTACCTTTCGGTGATCTTCCCTTTTCGCATCGGCCATCCCCCGCTCTGCATTCCCTGGAGCGAATTCACGGTTAGCCAAACGAAAGTCCTGTGGCGCAAATATTTGGTTCTCGTTCTGGGCGGACAGGAGCGCATCCCCATGCGCATTTCCGAGCGCACGGCGCGCAAACTAGGCATTCTGGACCGCGTTCCCGGCGGCAGCTCCCTCGATGTGAAACCGAACTTTGACCGGTTGCCCGACGACTTTCCCAATCCTTCAGTAAAGAAACCGAACTAAACTGTCTGTGAGGCAATGATGCAGACCGCCGACAAGGTTCGCGCCGCTCTTGAAGCTTTGAGCCCGACGCAGGAGAAGGTCGATCTGGCCGTGAAGACGGCCGTGGAGATCGCGCAGCCTTCCCGCGTTATTCTGTTTGGCTCCTGGGCGCGCGGCGAGGCGAAGTGGGATAGCGATCTGGACCTTGCCGTGCTGATGCCGGACTCGGCCGAGGCCGAACTGGTTGCAATTCGCCGCGCCTTGCGGCGCAAGCTGGACGAGGTGCCGATGAGCGTCGATCTGGTCATGACAACAGAGGGCTTTGCCGACCGCTTTCGCCGCGAAGTCAATTCGATCTATTACCGCATTCTCCAGGATGGACAGGTAGTCTATGAGCAGCGGCCCCTACACCCAAGCAGAGATTCTTCTGATCAAAGCGTCTGAAGATGAGTCCGCACTCCAGGCAACGGGGAATCCGGACGCAGTTCTCGGATTTCACGCCCAGCAGGCTGTAGAGAAGCTGATGAAGGCGCTCATCTCTGCCCGATCAACCCGGTTTGAGTTGACGCACAATCTTCTGCGCCTTGCCACGGCGCTTCAGAACCTGGGAGAAGTCTTTCCGGTCACGCCTGTTTCGCTCGCCGATCTGAACGATTTTGCTGTTGAGTACAGGTACGATCTCCTGTTTCAGCACGCAGCTCCGAGCGTCACCGAATTGATCGAAACCGTGCGCTTGATCAGGGAGCACGTCGTGGCCCGCATCGCCGCGCTCTCCGCGGCCCCCGAATCCCCTCCGGTACAATAGATGGAAGCGCCTGCCGCGCCGGGACTGGATTCCCGGCCTGCCAGGCGCATACCAACATTATGCTCACCAAAAACCTACCGGAAGCTCTTACATTCGACGACGTGTTGCTGGTTCCCGCTTACAGCGACGTAGTACCTGTGCAGGTCAGCACGCAAACCCAGTTGACACGCGAAATCACGCTGAATACCCCGCTGCTGTCTTCGGCCATGGACACGGTGACCGAGTCGCGCATGGCCATCGCCATGGCGCAGGCGGGCGGCATCGGCATTGTGCACCGCAACCTGACCATCTCCGACCAGGCCGGCGAGATCGACAAGGTGAAGCGTTCGGAGAGCGGCATGATCGTGGATCCGGTAACCATTGGCCCGGACCAGATGATCGGCGATGCGCTGGACGTGATGCGGCGCTACAAAATCTCCGGCGTGCCGGTGACGCAGGGCAAGCGGCTGGTGGGCATCCTGACCAACCGCGACCTGCGCTTCGAGACGCGCACCGATGTGCCGGTGGGCGACGTGATGACCAAGAAGGACCTGATCACCGTTCCGGTAGGCACCACCCTCGAAGAGGCCGAGCTGATTCTGCACGAGCACCGCGTGGAAAAGCTGCTGGTGGTGGACGATCAATACAATCTGAAGGGCTTGATCACGGTCAAGGACATCCAGAAGAAGTTGAAGTACCCGAACGCCAGCAAGGACGAAAAGGGCCGGCTCAGGGTGGGCGGAGCGATTGGAGCGACGGGCGATTACCTGGAGCGGGCGGCCGAACTGGTTCGGGCGCGCGCGGACGTGCTGGCCATCGACTCGGCGCACGGGCACTCGTCGCGGGTGCTCGAAGCGGTGCGGGAAGTGAAGAAGCTCTTTCCCCAGGTCGGCCTGCTGGCCGGCAACGTGGCCACCTACGAGGGCGCTCTGGCCTTGATCGAGGCTGGCGCCGACGCCATCAAGGTTGGCATCGGGCCCGGCTCCATCTGCACCACGCGCATGGTCACTGGCGCGGGCATGCCGCAGATTACGGCCATTGCCGAAGCCGCGCGGGCAGCCAATGAACACGGAATTCCGGTGATTGCCGACGGCGGCATCAAGTACTCGGGCGAGATTACCAAGGCCATTGCGGCCGGGGCCAGTTCGGTGATGATCGGGTCGCTGTTTGCCGGCGTGGACGAGAGCCCGGGCGAAACGATTCTTTACCAGGGCCGCAGCTTCAAGACCTATCGCGGCATGGGCTCGTTGACCGCCATGAGCCAGGGTTCGGGCGAACGCTACTTCCAGAGCACTGACGACCTGGCCAGCGCGGAGCTTGGCTCGGAGGGTGTGGTGCAACGCGAGCGCGCCAGCCAGAACCGGCTGGCCAAGTTCGTTCCCGAGGGCATCGAGGGGCGCGTTCCCTACCGCGGGCCTCTGGAGTCCATGGTCTTCCAGTTGGTGGGCGGGTTGCGCTCCGGCATGGGCTACCTGGGTTGCGGAACCATCGCCGAACTGCAGCAGAAGGCGCAGTTTGTGCGCATCTCCGGCGCCGGCCTGCGCGAAAGCCATGTGCACGACGTCATCATCACACGCGAGGCGCCCAACTATCATGTGGAGTAGCGCGCCGCATCGAATGCCGCCAGGGGGGCGTTCGGCTCGCGCGTTTACAGGACTCCCGTCACCCCATCCTTGAACCGCAATTCGATTCAGGGGTGGGAGGCATCAACAATTCACCTCGACCGTTGAGATCAAGACCGGTGACGCTCTGGTTATGAACTCATGGAAGGAGCTTTTTTGGCACTCCTGCGACATATCCCCGTTGCCGAAGTCGTGAAAGAAGCACCCGCTACAATGCCAGAGAGGGCAGCAACGTTGGAAGAGCGCACGAGCAGCAGAGATCTCCAGTTCTGGGTGAATGCCTGGCTGCCGGTGGCGCTCGGGGTGGCTGTGATTGTGATGGAGTCCACGGAGTCTTTCGGCGCCGACCACACCAGCGGGCCGCTGCGGTGGATCTACGAGGCTCTCTTCGGACACGTGAGCGCCGCTCGCTGGGAACACCTGCATCACATTATCCGCAAGTCCGGGCACTTTTTCGCCTACGGGTTCATCGGGCTTGCGTGGCTGCGCGCCTGGTGGATGTCGCTGCCCCACTCGCACTTTCTCCCGGACGCGTTTCTAGCACTGATGGGAACCGCACTGGTGGCCAGCGCCGATGAATGGCACCAGTCCTTTCTGCCCAACCGGACCGGAACACCCTGGGATGTGCTGCTGGACTGCTGCGGCGCCATCGTGCTGCAGTTTGTGGTGTACGTCTTCATGCGCGTGACTCGGCCCAAGAAGCTGGCGCGAGCGGCGTAGCCGGCGGCACTTCCGTGCGCTTTGCGGCGGACTGTTCCATCCATTCCACAATCCAAAAACAAACACGGGCGCATCCCGCGAGGGGATGCGCCCGTGCGCCCTTCTGATGGAGGGGTAAATCCGTCGGAAAGAGGCGCTGATTACGCGGCCTCTTCGCCGCCTTTTTCTTCGTCCTTCTTGCTCTCTTCCAACTGCTTTTCGAGCTCGGCCCGCTTTTTGGCCTTGATGTCGTCGCGCTTCTGGCGCTTGGCATCGAGCTGCTTTTCGGCGCCCAGCAGTTCGATGAAGGCCTTCTCGGCCCCGTCGCCCTTCTGGAATCCGGTGCGGACGATGCGCAGATAGCCGCCCTGGCGATCGCCGTAGCGCGGAGCCACGGTATCAAACAGCCGATCGACCGACTTGTCGGTCATCAGGTAGCTGAGGGCCTGACGGCGCGAGTGCAGATCGCCCTTCTTGCCCAGGGTGATCATCTTTTCAACCAGCCTCCACACGGTCTTCGATAATGACGGACGTGGTCAGGTTGCGCAACAGGGCGCGACGGTGACTGGTGTTGCGTCCGAGCTTGAATCCTGCATTGCGATGGCGCATGATGAAACTCTCTTTCGTATCAGGGGTCAGGGGTCAGGGGTCAGGGGTCAGGGACCAGCTTTTTCCGCCTATGCAAGTATCCTGGTTTCCCTCGGCTCCCGGGTCGGAATAAAGTGTTGGTTTTCAAAGGTCATGGGTGAGTCGACACCGTAGGCAACTTCGCGGATTGACTGATCCCTGACCCCTGATCCCTGTTCCCTGCTCTTAAAAGTTCTCGGTCTCAGTGGGCAGTTGCAGGTCCACCGAATCCAGCGGTTCGTCTTCGTCGTCGTAGTGGCCATAACTGGCGGCCAGGGCGGCGGCGGGCGGAATGCTGGTGGGTCCGGGAACCGCGTTGCCTTGCTCGTCGATCTTCATGCCCAGCGAGAGGCCCATCTGGGCCAGGATTTCCTTGATCTCGTTCAGGCTCTTGCGGCCGAAATTCTTGGTCTTCAGCATCTCGGCTTCGGTCTTCTGCACCAGCTCGCCGATGGTCTGAATGTTGGCGTTCTTCAGGCAATTGTAACTGCGGACCGACAGTTCCAGCTCTTCGACCGAGCGGTTGAGGTTATCGTTGCGCAGAATGGCATGGCCTGCCTCGCCACGCGCATCGGGCTCGATTTCCTCCTCGAAGTTGATGAAGATGTTCATGTGGTCCTTGAGCAGCTTGGCGGCCAGGCCGACGGCGTCGGCGGGCAGCACGGCCCCGTTGGTCCACACTTCAAGGCCCAGCTTGTCGTAGTCGGTGATCTGGCCCAGGCGAGCTGCTTCAACAATGTAGTTGACGCGCCGCACCGGCGAGTGGACCGAGTCCACGGGAATGAAGCCAATGCCCAGATCGCCGTCGAAGTTCTTGTCGGCGGAGATATAGCCGCGTCCGCGCTTGAGGCGCATCTCCATGTCCAGCTTGCCGCCTTCGGAAACGGTGGCGATATAGATGTTCTTGTCCAGGATCTCGACGTCGCCGTCGGCCTCGATCATTCCCGAAGTGACCACGCCGGGCTGATCGGCGCGCAGATACAGCGCCTTGGGACCTTCGCCCGCGAGCTTGAACGGAACCTGCTTGAGGTTCAGGATGATGTCGGTGGCATCTTCTACCACGCCGCCGATGGACTGGAACTCGTGGAGCACGCCTTCGATGCGGATCGCGGTGACCGCGGCGCCTTCAATCGAACTGAGAAGGGTGCGGCGCAGGGCGTTGCCGATCGTGGTGCCAAAACCGCGCTCAAAGGGCTGGGCGCTGAACTTGCCGAAAGTGTCGGTGAGCGTCTCGGCATCGACTGCCAGGCGCTTCGGCTTCTGAAATCCTCTCCAAAGCATATCTGTGTCCTGTTTCCCGCGCGGCATGTACGTCGCGATGCATTTTGCGGCGGCCGCGCAAGTTCTCCTTCAGTTGAAATGCAGTGGACAGTGGACAGTGCACAGTGGACAGTAAGTGCCCGTTCGGGCTTTGTTACTGTCCGCTGTTCCCTGTCCACTGTTCCCTGTTACTTCGAGTACAGTTCGACGATGAGCTGCTCGTTGACGGGCAGCGAAACGTCCTTGCGCTGCGGCAGCGAAAGCACGCGGCCGGAAAGGTTCTCGAAGTTGACTTCGAGCCATGCGGGCACGGGGTTGGCTGCTGCGTACTGCGTGGCCTGCTCAATGATGATGAACTTCTTGGCTGCGGCGCGGATGGCGATCTCGTCGCCGGCCTTCACTTCATAGGAGGGAATGTTGACCTTGCGGCCGTTCACCTCGATATGGTCGTGGCGGACGATCTGGCGGGCCTGGCGGCGGGAGATGGCAAAACCCAGCCGGAAGACCACGTTGTCCAGGCGGCGCTCCAACTGCTGAATAAGCAGGTCGCCGGTGACTCCGCTGGCGCGATTGGCCTTCTCATAGTACTCGCGGAACTGGCTTTCCAGCGTGAAGTAAATGCGCTTGGCCTTCTGCTTTTCGTGCAACTGCAGGCCGTAGCCCACGATCTTGGCCTTGCGGTCTTTGCCGTGCATGCCGGGGGCGAAGTTGCGCTTCTCCAGCGGGCAACGGTCGGAAGCGCACTTGGTGCCCTTCAAAAAAAGCTTGGTGCCTTCGCGACGGCAAAGGCGGCAGACTGCTCCGGTATAACGTGCCATTTCTACTCCTGATTTCGGATGACGGCCGGTTTACACGTCGGAGGACGTTTCGTCCCGGCCCATGTTAGGGATCAGGGGTCAGGGATCAGGGATTAGTTCAAGAACCTGTTGAAACCAACTCTTGACTAATCAGTGACCCTGTTCTCTGACCTACGATCCTCTCAGTAGGGAGCGGGGCGGGAGCAGGTTATCCAGTTGGCTCTTGTGCCTTTAACTGATCCCTGATCCCTGACCCCTAATCCCTGTTTCTTAGACTCTGCGCCGCTTGGGCGGACGGCAGCCGTTGTGCGGCACCGGCGTCACGTCGCGGATGGAGCGGACTTCCACTCCGGCAGCAGCCAGGGCGCGGATGGCCGACTCGCGGCCCGAACCCGGACCGGAGACGCGTACATCCACTGCGCGCAGGCCGTGATCCCGGGCCATGCTGGCCGCGTTCGAGGCCGCCTGCTGCGCCGCGAAGGGAGTGCCCTTGCGCGAACCGCGGAAGCCCAGCGAACCGGAACTCTTCCAGCTCAGCGTATTGCCCACCTGGTCGGTGATGGTAACGATGGTGTTGTTGAACGTGGCCTGAATGTGCGCAATGCCGAACGGCACATTCTTGCGCTCACGCTTCTTGAACTTCTTGTTCTTGCCAGCCTTGCCGGCTCCCGCTTTCTGCTCTGGTTTCGCCATTTAGGTTTTACCCGTCGCTTTCTTCTTGCCGGCAACTGTGCCCTTGCGCGGGCCCTTGCGAGTGCGGGCGTTGGTGTGGGTACGCTGACCGTTCACCGGCAGTCCCCGCCGGTGACGCGTGCCGCGATAGCTCTGAATGTCGATGAGGCGCTTGATGTGCATCTGCACGTCCTTGCGCAGGTCGCCCTCGACGTTCCCTTCGTCTTCAATCACCTGGCGGATGCGGTTGACCTCGTCCTCGCCCAGGTCCTGGATTTTCTTGAAGGGATCTACATTCGCCTTCGCCAGGATCTTGGCGGCACGGGGGTCACCGATGCCGAAGATGTATGTGAGCGCGATCCGTGCCTGCTTGTTGCGGGGCAGATCGACGCCAGCAATACGTGCCATTCTGTTTCCTTTGCCGCTTCCGGGTTATGTGCCCCCGGCCTATCGCCGGTTCGCACGGTTGATGCGGAATGCCCTCAGAGGTTCCTCGCAAGCCTTGACTCAAGCTAACTAGCCTCTTGCCAGGGATCAGGGGTCAGAGATCAGGGATCAGTTCGCGTTCCTCGTGGATGCGCTTTTTACTGACCCCTGAGCCCTGATACCTGTTCCCTGCGTTGAAGGGTTCCGCGGTTGCCAGGCTCCCAATTAGCCCTGGCGCTGCTTGTGCTTTGCGTTTTCGCAGATCACACGAACCACACCGCGGCGCGTGATGACCTTGCACTTGACGCAAATCTTCTTGACCGATGCACGGACTTTCATCTGTTGCTGCCCTTCCCTCCAGCTATCAGCCGCCAGCTTCTAGCTACTAGCCCTTCTTGGGGCTGCCAACTTCATGAGCGCCCGCAAAGGCTAGAAGCTAGAGGCTAAAAGCTAAGAGCTGAATTGCTGCCCTTCTCCGCGCATCCATTCAGGGCGCGGGTAGTAAAAAACAGTGGACAGTGAACAGTGAACAGTTCTCTTGCACGCGCATTACGCTTTCAACTGCCGACTGCTCTCTGTTCACTGAATCATTTGTAGCGGTACACGATCCGCCCGCGATTCAAGTCGTACGGACTCAGTTCCACGGCCACGCGGTCGCCGGGCAGAATTCGGATGAAGTTCTTGCGCATCCTTCCGGAGACATGGGTCAACACCTCGTGATTGTTCTCGAGCTTGACCTTGAACATGGCATTGGGCAGGGTCTCAGTGACCACCGCCATTACCTCAATCGCGTCTTCCTTCGACAAACTGTATCCTGCTTCCGCCGGCGCGCTTCTGCCCATCCGGCCTGTTGTGGCATTTCCAGGTTTGCCGCACCTCGTCAGGGTTTGTTTCCGGCTGCCACTCCCTCGCGGGTTGCGTCAACTTGAGATCCCTGCCCTCAGCGTGCTCCAATCCCGAAAATGCAATCGCCCCGTGCTAGTCGGTTAAGACCCTGGCCCCGTTCGCGGTCACTGCAACCGAGTGCTCAAAGTGAGCGCTCATGCTTCCATCCGCCGTAACCGCCGTCCATCCGTCGCCCAGAACCACGACGTCCGGTTTGCCCGCGTTCACCATGGGCTCGATGGCGATCACCATGCCGGCGCGCAGTTTCATGCCCCGGCCCGCCTGGCCAAAGTTCGGCACCTGCGGATCTTCGTGCATGTGGACGCCGATGCCATGGCCCACAAAATCCCGTACCACCGAGAACCCCTCGGCCTCAACCACGCCTTGCACCGCGGCGCCCACATCGCCCAGGGTCGCGCCCGGCCGTACAACCTTGATGGCCGCCTGCAGCGATTCCTCGGTCACCTTGAGAAGGCGCACGGTCTCAGGATCAATCTTTTCGCCCACCGGCACGGTGATGGCTGCGTCGCCGCAGTAACCGTCCACAAACACCCCGAAGTCGAGCGAAACGATGTCCCCTTCCTTGAGGACCCGCTTGGCCGACGGAATGCCGTGCACCACTTCGCTATTGACCGAAGCACACAACACGCAGGGATAACCGTGATAACCCTTGAATGCTGCCTTGACGCCCAGTTCGGCGAGCCTGTCCGCCGCTATCTTTTCCAGATCCAGAGTCGTCGCGCCCGGCTTCACGTGACTGCGTAACAACTCGAGCACCTCGCGGACCACCTGGCCCGCGCGGCGCATCTTCTCGATCTCCTGGGACGACTTCAGTACAACTGCCACTCAATCCAGCTTTCAGTCTTCAGTGGTCAGTTATCAGCCGTCAGTGATCAGTTGAGCCGCCGTGGGGCGGAATAGCTGACAACTGACGACTGATCACTGACAACTCGTATTCTTCACGCACAAACCCGCCGTCCGGCTGCGCTACTTCCGCAACCGCTCGACGGCGGCAACAATTCCGGCCGCGATTGCCTCAATCGGCCGATCTCCATCCACTTCCGCAAATCGCCCAGCGGCCCGGTAGTGCTCGACAACCGGCGCGGTCAGGCTCTCGTAGGTGCGCATGCGCTCCTTGAAAACCGGTTCCGTATCGTCGGCTCGCTGAACCAGCGCGGCGCCATCCACATCGCAAAAACCAGCCCTTTGCGGCGGGTTCGAGTAGATGTTGTAAATCCGCTGGCAGACAGGACAATTCCTGCGCCCGGTAATACGGCGCAGAAGCTGATTATAGTCTACCTGGATACTGACGGCAACCACTGGAAGTCCCTTGCCCTGGGCAGCCAGGCGGCCGTCCAGCCATCCGGCCTGCGGCAGGGTGCGCGGAAATCCGTCCAGAATGTAGCCGTCGGCGGTGTCGGGCTCATCGAGCCGCGCCGCGACCATCTCGTTGACCAGGGAATCGGGAACCAGTTCCCCGCGTCCCATGATCTCCTTGGCCACCTGTCCAAGCGAAGTGCCCTTGGCCACGTTGGAGCGCAGCAGGTCGCCGGTGGAGATTTGCGGAATCCCCCACAGTTTGACCAGTTCCTTGGCCTGGGTGCCCTTGCCCACGCCGGGTGCGCCCAACAAAAGAATTGGGCCGGGAAGGGTCTTGCGACCCGCTTCCCGGCCCTGTTCGACAGTCGTTACGGATGAAGACATTACCAGGTTTTCCTTCCGCGAATGCGACCGGAGCGCGGGGAAAAGCCGTCATAGTGCCTCATGATCAGCTGCGATTCGATCTGGTTGACGGTATCCATGGCCACACCCACCACAATCAGAAGCGAGGTGCCGCCAAAGTAGAAATTGACCCCCAAACCATGCGTTGCCCAGGCCGGCAAGCTCTCGAAGAATCGGCCCACCAGAAACAGCTTGTCAAAACGGATGCCCGAGATCAGGAAAGTCGGTACGAGCGAAATGATGATCAGGTAGATCGCGCCGACCAGGGTGATGCGGGTGAGAATGTCGTTGATGAAGTCCGAGGTGCGTTTGCCGGGGCGGATTCCGGGAATGAACGAACCCGACTTGCGGAAGTTGTCGGCAATGTCGTCCGGCTTCATGATGATCGAGATGTAGAAGTAGGCAAAGAAGATGATGCCCAGGACGTAGAGCGTCTCGTACCACGGATAGCCGGGCTGCAGCGACTGCACGACCGGGGCCAGGAACTTGCTGTTCTGCACCCACTCCACCTGGCTGAACAACATCGGCGCCGAGAGGATGGAGCTGGCGAAGATGACCGGCATGACGCCGCCGGAGTTTACCTTGAGGGGCAGATGGCTGGATTGGCCGCCCATCATGCGCCGGCCGACGATGCGCCGCGCGCTCTGGATGGGGATGCGCCGCTCGCTGCGCTCGACGAAGACGATAAAGGCCACCACCGCGGCCATGCCCGCCACCAGCAGCAGCATCGCAAAGAACGTGAAGGTGCCCCAGGCGTTGGTCTGGATCTTCTGGATCAGGTCGCCCACGCCGCGCGGCAGGCCGGCGATGATGCCGGCAAAGATCAGCAGGCTCATGCCGTTGCCGATGCCGCGATCGGTGATCTGCTCGCCCAGCCACATGATGAAGGCTGAACCGGTAGTGAGGGTCAGGACCGTCATCAGGCTGAAGCTGATGCCCGGATTGAGCACCATGCCCTGTTTCTGCAGGATGGCGGCGATGCCGATGGCCTGCAAGCCGGCCAGGACGACCGTCATGTAGCGGGTCCACTGGGTAATCTTGCGCCGTCCCAGCTCGCCTTCCTTCTGGATGCGCGCCAGCGGTTCATAAACCACGGTGAGCAACTGGAAAATGATCGACGCCGTGATGTAGGGCATGATGCCCAGGGCGAAGATGGTCATGCGGCGCAGGTTGCCACCGCCGAACAGGTCCATCAGGCCCAGAGCCGATCCGCCCTGGGAGCTGAACAACTGCTCCAGCAGCTTGCCGTTCACGCCCGGCGTGGGAATGTGCGAACCGAGCCGGTATACGGCCAGAATGCCTAACGTGAACAGCACCCGCTTGCGCAGGTCGGGAATCCGGAAGATATTGAGAAACTTCTCAAGCATTTTTGATTATCCGCTTCAGGGCGTTTGCCGCCACTTGAATCTCTGCACTGACCATCTTACCCGCGAAAGGCCTCGCCTGTCCCGCTCAGAAATCAACCTTGTCATCCTGAATGCGTGCCCGGCAACTTGAGCGAGCGAAGCGGATCAAAGGACCCGCCTCTCAAAGTGCCGCAGGTTCCTACTGTTTTGCCTTGGAAACCAATTTTCCCTTGGGT
Organism: Occallatibacter sp.; assembly: GCA_049516495.1. GTDB lineage: Bacteria > Acidobacteriota > Terriglobia > Terriglobales > Acidobacteriaceae > Telmatobacter. Next base: position 5,582 of record JBEKTB010000105.1, on the reverse strand, counting down.
GCGGCCGGAGCGTCGCCGCCCAGAACCACGGCCTTGCCGCCGGCTTTCTCGATCTTCTCGATGGCCGACTTGGAAAACTTGTGCGCGTGGATGGTGAGCGCGGAAGTAAGTTCGCCCGAGCCGAGAATCTTGATCAAAGCCTTCTTGCTCGACGACAGGCCCAGCTTCTTGTAGTCGTCCTGGCCGATCTCGGTGATCCCGCGTCCCTCGATCTGCTCCACAATCCGGTCCAGGTTGACCACCGTGTACTCGGTGCGGAAGATGTTGATGAAGCCGCGCTTGGGCAGACGGCGGTGCAGCGGCATCTGGCCGCCTTCAAAACCGCGCATCAGGCTGAAGCCGGAGCGCGAGCCCTGGCCCTTGTGGCCGCGGGTCGAGGTCTTGCCCATGCCGGATCCCATACCGCGGCCGACACGCTTGCGCCCGGTGTTGGCTTTCCTGGGCGCGCGCAGATTCGATAGATTTCTAGTTGCCATGATTTCCTCGCTGTAGCGCCGGCTGGATTGAAGTCCTGCCGACTCGCGTTGTGTCAGATATCAGGGGTCAGGGATCAGGGGTCAGTTCGATCTTGCTGGAGCCGCGAACTTACAACTGAAAACTGTCCACTGGTTTGTTACTTTTCCAGAATACGGACCAGGTGCGGAATGGCCTTGACCATGCCGCGGATGGACTCGTTATCCACGCGCTCGACAACCTGGTTGAGCCGCGTGAAGCCCAGGCCCTTGACCACGGCCCGGTGCTTGGCGGGCGTGGAGTTTTGCGAACGGTAGTACTCGATGCGAATCATCTTGGTCTCCGCCATGGCTTAGAGCTCCTCTACGGACTTGCCGCGCATGGCGGCAACTTCGGCCTTGTCGCGCAACTGCACCAGGGCGTCAAATGTGGCCTTGACGACATTGTGCGGGTTGGGCGAACCCAGGCTTTTGGTGAGCACGTTCTGCACCCCGGCCGAGGTCATTACCGCGCGCACTGCGCCGCCGGCAATCACGCCGGTGCCTTCGGGGGCCGGCTTCAACAGCACCTGGCCGGAGCCGAAACGGCCCAGCACCTGGTGCGGAATCGTGGTATCGGTCAGGTTGACCCGGACCAGGTTCTTCTTGGCCGACTCGATCCCCTTGCGAATCGCCTGGGGAACTTCCTTGGCCTTGCCCGAACCGTGTCCCACCACCCCTGCGGCGGCGTCGCCCACCACCACCAGCGCGGCAAACGACATGTTCTTGCCGCCCTTCACCACTTTGGTTACACGATTGATGGCCACCACCTGATCCTTCAGGTTGTACTGGTTGGCATCGAGTTTCTTCTTCAAGATCGTCATTGCTCTCTCGTCCTTCCAGTGGACAGTGGTCAGTGAACAGTGATCAGTTTTTCACTGCCTGCTGCGCAAAGCGCTATTCACTGTTCCCTGTGCACTGTTCACTGTTCACTGCTCTTAAAACTCCAGACCTGCTTCGCGGGCGGCGTCGGCCAGGGCCTTGATGCGTCCGTGATAGAGGTAGCCGCCGCGATCGAAAACCACTTTCCTGATGCCCTGCTTCACGGCCAGCTCGGCGACTGCCTTGCCGATTTCCTTGGCCGCGGCGAGGTTGCCGCCGGTCTTCATCTTGATGGTCGAGGCCGAAACCAGCGTCTGCCCGGCCTGGTCGTCGATCACCTGCGCGTAGATGTGGTTGAGCGAGCGGTAAACATTCAGCCGTGGCCGCTCCGCGGTTCCGGAGAGCTTCCGGCGGATGCGGTCGTGAATGCGCTGGCGGATTGCGTTTCTCTTGGTCTGCGTAATCATGGTCTTTTGTTCCTATCAGCGGAGCCGCCCAGCGACCCCGTTCGGTTGATCAGGGGTCAGGGGTCAGGGACCAGAGGTCAGTCGTTGGCGTTGCGCTTCGTAACTGATCCCTGATCCCTGTTCCCTGTTCCCTTACTTGGATCCTGTCTTGCCGGCCTTCTTCTTCAGCTTCTCGTCGGAGTAGCGCACGCCCTTGTTCTTGTACGGATCGGGCTTGCGCAGCGAACGCATGTCGGCCGCGACCTGACCCACCTTCTGCCGGTCGATGCCGGAGATGACCAGGTGCGTCTGCTTGGGATCGACGGCGACTTCGATGCCACTGGGAAGCGGTACCTCGATCTGGTGCGAGTAGCCCAGCGTGAACACAACCGTGCCCTTGCCCTTCAGCTCGGCGCGATAGCCGATGCCGACGATGTCCAGTTCCTTCTTCCAGCCCGTGGTTACGCCTTGAACCGCGTTGAAGACCAGGGCGCGCGTCAGTCCGTGCACCGCGGCATACTTGTCGCTCTCGCGATTGACGTGCAGAACCCCGTCCTTGGTCTCCAGGGAAATGCCCTCGGCGATCAGCGCCGAGACCTTGCCCTTGGGGCCTTCCACCAGGACCGTGTTGCCCTCGACCTTGTACTTGACGCCCGCGGGCAGCGGGATAAGCTTCTTTCCAATACGCGACATCGATTCAACCCTTCATGGCTTGCGAGTCCCGAAAAGCATTTGTCAGTGATCAGTTGCCAGCGATCAGTTTCAACGCTTCATCGTTCCACTGCAGCCTGTAATACAGGGGTCAGGGGTCAGGGATCAGGGCTCAGTGAAAAAATACGCTTCACAGATTGGTGCGGATCTGATCCCTGTTCCCTGATCCCTGTTCCCTGCCTTTACCAAACTTCGCAGAGCAGCTCGCCGCCTACGCCTTCACGACGCGCCTGGCGACCGGTCATCACGCCCTTGGGCGTGGTCATGATCGAGATGCCAAGTCCGCCCTGGACGCGCTTGATCTCGTCGCGGCCAATGTAGACGCGGCAGCCGGGACGCGAGATGCGCGCCAGGTCGCGGATGGCCGCTTCCGATCCGCCGTACTTCAGGTACACGCGGAGGATCAGCTTGCCGTCCTCTTCCTGGGTCTTGTAATTCGAAATGTAGCCCTCCTCCTTGAGGATGCGGGCAATCTCGGTCTTCAGCTTCGATGCTGGAACGTCCAGCTTCTGATGACGCGCCCGGATCGCATTCCGGATTCGCGCCAGAAAATCGGCTACTGGGTCGGTCAGACTCATTCCTTCTCCTTCATTCCCCGTTCGCTCCCGGTCTGTCTGAGGCGGGAGAACCAGCGGGAATGTGTACAGCAGTTATCAGTTGTCAGTTGTCAGCTCTCAGAAACCGGCCGGCTTGCGCCGTCACCGTATGTCAGCAATTCCCCGAACCGCTGACAACTGAAAACTGATCACTGACCACTGCTCTTGCTACCAGCTCGACTTGACGACGCCGGGGATCTCTCCCTTGAGCGCCAGTGCGCGGAAACACAAGCGGCAGACGCCGAACTTGCGCAGGAACCCGCGCGGACGCCCGCAAAGCTGGCACCGGTTGTGCTTGCGGCAGCTGAACTTCGGCTTCCGCGCGTCTTTCACCCTTTTTGCAGTGGTTGCCATAAATCCTCTTCAACCCCAGCTACTAGCCTCTAGCTACTAGCTTCTAGCCTGTTCCTCGCCGGAACCCATCTCATGCGCAAGAAACAGACTCAACTTCAGTTTGCCTCAGTTGCTCGTTCTACCTCGAAAAAGCTAAAGGCTAGAAGCTAGCAGCTAGGAGCTGTCTCTACGCGCCCTGCCGGAACGGCATTCCAAAGTGCTTCAGCAGCGCCCTCGCCTGGTTGTCGTCCTTCGCAGTGGTCACGATGGTGATGTTCATCCCCTTCAGCTTCTCCACCTTGGAGTAGTCGATTTCAGGGAAGATCAACTGGTCGCGCAGCCCGAGAGTATAGTTGCCGCGCCCGTCAAAACTCTTGGTAGATACGCCGCGGAAGTCGCGAACCCTGGGCAGCGCGGTCGAAATCAGCCGGTCCAGAAACTCGAACGCCTTGTCGTTGCGCAGTGTGACCATGGCGCCGATCGACATGCCCTCGCGAACCTTGAAGGCGGCGATGGACTTCTTCGCCTTGGTGGTCACCGGCTTCTGACCGGCAATCGCGGCCAGATCGGCCACCAGCGGATCCAGCAGCTTGGTGTTCTGCGTAGCCTCGCCCAACCCCATGTTGATGACGACCTTTTCCAGCCTGGGCACCGCCATCGGGTTGTCAAGTCCCAGCTCCTTTTGAAGAGCCTGCTTGATCTCGCTGTGATACTTCTCTTTCAGCCTTGCTGCCATGTCTCTGCTCTCTTTCTCCCGGCGCCCGGAGTAGCCCTCAAGGCCGTATACCGTTGCGGAAGTGCTCGCCGCACGGGCGGAGCCTGGCTCGTTCCGTGCAACTTGGATTCGTTTCTCTCGCGCGCGAACAGCAACGCTACTGTCCACTGCTCACTGTGCGCTGCTCTTACTTTTTGGTCGGCATCGTCTGCCCGCACTTCTTGCAGACCCGAACCTTGGTGTCGCCTTCGACCTTGTAGCCCACGCGCACCGGGCCGCAGTTGGGGCAAACCAGCGCGACGTTGGAAACGTCGATGGGCGATTCCTGTTCCGCGATGCCGCCCTTGGTCCGCTGTCCCTGCTTGCTGGAAACCGTCTTCTTGACCACGCGCACATGCTCGACCAGAACCGTGCCCTTGTCGGGGAAGACGCGCAGAACGCGGCCCGTCTTGTTGCGATCCGCACCCCGGAGCACCTTGACCGTATCGTTGCGATGAATATTCAAACTCGGCATTTCTTCTCCAAATTCAGGGGTCAGGAGTCAGGGATCAGGGGTCAGAAAAAAACCGCGACTCCAAACTCGTTGAACGCCCGTTGAACGCTGATCCCTGTTCCCTGAAACCTGATCCCTGTTCTTACACCACTTCCGGGGCCAGCGACACGATCTTCAGAAACTTCTTCTCGCGCAGTTCGCGGGCTACCGGTCCGAAGACGCGGGTGCCCACCGGCTCGTTGGTCTCGTTGATCACCACGGCCGCGTTCTCATCGAAGCGGATATAGGTTCCGTCGCGCCGGCGGTGTTCCTTGCGCGTGCGGACGATGACCGCCTTGACGACCTTGCCCTTCTTCACGGTGCCATCGGGCGAAGCTTCCTTCACCGCCGCGGTCACTACGTCGCCGAGGCCGGCGATCTTGCCCAATCCGCCGCCCAGGGGCAGGATTACTTGCAGCTTGCGCGCGCCGGAGTTGTCGGCCACCGCGAGCATGGTTCTCATTTGCACAGCCATGGGTTCTTCTCCTTGCCAGCCTCTAGCTTCCAGCTGCTAGCTCATCGTTCAGAAATCTTCCAGCCCAACCTGACTTACCTGCAAACCGGCTAGAAGCTAAAGGCTAGAAGCTAGCGGCTCGCTACCTAGCGCTCGCGCTAGTTGGCAGCCTTGGGCGCCGCGTCCTCGAGTTGACCGAGGGCCGAGCGCCTGACAATCTCTTCCAGAGCCCACCGCTTCAACTTGCTCAGCGGACGGGTCTCGCGGATACGCACCACGTCGCCCATGCGCGCCGAACTCTGCTCGTCGTGGGCATAGAACTTCTTGGTCGAGCGGATGATCCGCTTGTACTTGGGATGGGCCTTGCGCATCTCGACCTCGACCACAATGGTCTTCTGCATCTTGGTCGAAACCACCTGGCCAACCTTCTCGTTACGCCTGGCGCCAACTGCCGCCGGCGCCTGTACTGCCTCTTGAGTCGC
>JBEKTB010000104.1:0-13097 GCA_049516495.1 Occallatibacter sp. | reverse complement strand
GCCGTGGCACGAACGCGCGTTATCTCTGCAAGGGAGATTATGACGATGGTGGACAGTATTGTCTTGGCTTTGGCGGCGCGTCGGTCGACCGCCGGTTCAGCCAGGAAATACTACGGGACGTTCCTGTAAAAACGCAGAGAAATCGAGCCCCTTCAGACACATCTGCGCACGGTTGAGCCATGCCGCGCACAGGCGGGAATCAGCAGGCATGTATGGGCCCCGATATCCGGCTTCTGGCGAAGTCTCAATGTTGAGTAAGGAGGAGGGCACTAACGGGCCTCCTGCGTCCGGTTGAGGTAGGCTTCGAGATCGGCCGCCAGGAATCTGGCCCGGCCGGGGAGGTCACGCGGCACGATCCTGCCGGCGGCGATCATCTTCAGCACCGTGCGCCGATGGACGCCAAAGATGACGGCCGTCTCGGTAACCGTAAACATGGGTTTGAAGGAGAGCTCCCTGTACTGGAGGAGTTCCAAGAGCCGCGGATAGCGCTGTTCGGGAGTGGAATTAGAAGAAGACATAGCATTTGGCCTTTCTTAAGACCACGCTACGTTTTTTTTGCCGTCTTGCTAACTGCCAGGAGAGCACTTTCTTGTTTATATTCAATAATTTAGTTCGTTATTTCCGCTCTCCTGGACGTTCCCAAATCGCCACTTTTATGATATGAGAAGCTTGCATTTTTCCCACATCTTCTCTTTATGTTCGCTTTTTATTCGCACACGCTAGGATGCCCTGTCTAAGACGATCAACTGGAAACTGATCGCACAGCAGTACGAGGCATTCCGGGAGCAATGGAACAGAAAACTTGCTTAAGGAATCAGGAAAGCTCCTCGATCGCTTCAGACAAGCTGCGGAGGGGACGTAGTTGCCCACGTTGGACCGCTTCCGATACCGGCACCCTCGCCCTCTTCGTCGGCGATCCAGCGGATTTTGCGGGATAGATCCTAGCGGCCCAAAATCGGCGGTCATAGTTGTTTCATATGGCATTCCATCTAGAGGCGTGGGGCCTGGGTTGCGCGGTCAAAGTGAAAGCTTCCCGCGCGCCTTGATCCAAGCTGAGTGGAACTTGTAGCCGGGCAACACGCTGACCTCGCACTCGGGCACCGGTTCCCAGCCGGGCTGGTTACGGCCATGTCACGGCCGCCGTCTGGGCTACACTGTGGCGACGACTCGAACGGGGCCCCCAGTGTCAATCCGGCAATCGGCGTGTCATAGCCGAACCGGGGCGCACTCGGTATCGTTCTTTCCAGTCCTTAGCCTCTATGACATCGTATTTGAAACATAAATCTTCCACTAAACAAGGTAATGTAATCTTTATGTTCCACTAATTCCTTGACAGAAATGCCATTTCCGAGACAGAATTGAGACGTAAATGTTCCATTAAGCCTTTTACTGGAATATTTATGTTCAGGTGACACTATGGCGAAACCAGCACGTCGCACCTATTCCCGACAGAACCTCGAAGCCCTCGACCTGCTGGCCCAGATGATTCACGTCGGCAGGATCGAACGCAAAATGACAGCACAGGAGATGGCCGAGCGCGCGGGCATTTCTCGACCACTACTGCGCCGGATCGAAAGCGCCGATCCGAGTTGCGCGATCGGATCCGTCTTCGAGGTTGCCGCTATCGCGGGGGTTCCCCTTTTTGGGGGCGAGCCAGATCGGCTACAGACACAACGCTCCGCGTTAACGGAAAAGCTCAGTCTCCTGCCCCAGAGAGCTCGCAAACCGAGGAGGATCATCCACGATGATTTCTAAGGACGAATACAAAGAGGCATACGTCTGGATTTGGCTCCCCGGTGAAACGAAACCCGTCGTCGCTGGCATCCTGCAGCGCGTGGAAACACATCTGCTTTTCAACTATGGCCAGAGCTATCTGGCGCGAGAGAACGCGATTTCCATCTACGAGCCGGAACTTCCTCTCCAGTCAGGCGAAATCCCGCTCGCAGACGATCTCTCAATGCCGGGAGCTATTCGGGATGCATCTCCTGATGCCTGGGGTCGGCGCGTCCTGATCAATCGGAAGTTCAGCGTCAAGGGTGAAGAGGCCGGGAGCCGTGAACTGGGAGAATTGACCTACCTACTTGAATCCGGGTCGGACAGGGCTGGCGCTTTGGACTTTCAAATCTCGGCCTCCAAGTATGTGCCGCGAGGTATGGGCCAGGCATCCCTGGACGACTTGCTGCGCGCAGCGGAGCAGGTAGAGAAAGGAGTTCCTCTCTCTCCAGAGTTGGACAAGGCTCTTCAGCACGGCACATCTTTGGGAGGGGCAAGACCCAAGGCACTCCTCACATCCGACGACAAGGAGTTCATCGCCAAGTTTTCTATGAGCACCGACATCTACAACGTCGTGAAATCCGAGTATGTCGCGATGCGGCTGGCAAGTTTGGCGGGGCTCAATGTTGCGCGGGTGCGAATGGAAATGGCCCTCGGCAAGGATGTGTTGCTAGTCGAACGCTTTGACCGCGAGCGTCTGAAAGGCGGATGGGGTAGAAAGGCGTTCGTCTCGGCGCTCACGATGTTCGAACTCGACGAGATGATGGCCAGGCACGCTAGCTACGAGTTGCTGGCCGAGATGATTCGGCTCCGCTTTCAAAACCCTCGGGAAGACCTTCGCGAACTATTTGGGAGGCTTACCTTTAACATCCTGTGCGGGAACACCGATGATCACGCACGCAACCATGCCGCTTTCTGGGATGGAAAGAATCTGCATCTCACGCCTGCTTACGACGTGTGTCCGCAGTCCCGCTCGGGTGAAGAAGCCGGCCAGGGGATGCGGATCGTTGGCAATAACAACAGAAGCCAGCTAGCCCTGTGTCTGCAGGCGGCTCCGCAGTTTCTTCTTTCAGATCAGGAGGCGAGAGCCATCATTCTGCAGCAAGTGAATACCATCCGAGCACATTGGGAAGGCATCTGCAATGAGGCAAAAGTATCAGCGGCAGACCGCGCGCTCCTGTACGGCCGACAGTTTCTCAATCCATTCGCGTTCTATGACGCGCCTCAAGAGATCAGGCTAGTCGGTCAACTCTGACAATCTGTTATGCCTCCCGCGATGCCAAAAAGGATTGCGTGATCCGCACTTCAGAGCTCAGGCGAAAGGGCTCTGTAGACGTTGCAAAACTACGTGGCAGTCCGTCCAGCCCCGGAGTGTAGATCCGCGGCATTGCTTATTGATCCGGCCCTTTGAGGTTAGACTTACCGAACCCACCCTGGCCGCAAAAACAAAGGCGCGGCGAGGGTGGGGCACCCGGGAACGTCTCATACATTTGGGTCGGATCAATAAGTTCTCGTTCTTGGCCGATAGGGAGGATATGGCGGGAGGGGAAATTGAAACTGGCTCCGAAACTGGAATTGGAAAAGTTTTCCAACTTGGATGAGACTGGCGAAGAACTCCGGTCGATTGAGGCGACGAACCTCTCGAAGGAGCAATTAGGATCGCGGGCGCTCGAGAAGGCACGAACCGAAGTGCTTTCGGCAATCGAAGGCGTTCATTGGACTCGCTACTCGCTAGGTAAAGCGCTCGAAGCATATCGTACCTATTACAAAGCAGACCGAGGCTGGATGGAAGCTGCAGCGGTGATCGCTCGCTCTTTGCGGTGCGACAGCCGCACGGTCCGAAATATCATCCGGGACTACCACGGCGTCAAAATGCTCCCAGAAAACGTCATCGAGGCCGCCCACTCCCGGAGGATTGACCTCGCGAGGAAAAAGTATTCTCCGCTGACCAAGCTCATCCATGCGGAGATCGACTCCGCACCACAGTTGAGTGATGAGGCAGCGGGAAGAATCATCGACAAAGTGATTCAGATGCCCAAACAGAAGTCCAGCGATGATGACCCGTTTGTTACTTTGACCCAGGACGAAAAGGCTCGTTGGAACGTACGAATGAAGATTCGGACGGCCTTGAACAATATTGATACGCCCCGAAAATTAATGGAACTGGTCGCTGCACTCGAAGAGGAGATGTTCGCGGTCTGGGGCCAGACTGAACCGATCACAGTCACCATCACACCGCGGCCGTCATCCCTGACTTTGGACGGGCGGAAACGGAAGAACTGAGAGACGAAGTATGCGTGAGACAAAGATTTCATGGGCTCATGCCACCTGGAACCCATGGACAGGGTGCCAGAAGGCTGGTCCGGAGTGTGTTGGCTGCTACGCTCAGGCGATTCTTAAGCGTGGTGGACGCAATTTCGAAGTTCTGGCTCTGACTCAAACTGGGATGACGCCGTATCAACTCGATGCAGAAGCCAAACACCGTAATAGTGTGGCGATTTGCTTTGTCTGTTCACTTTCGGACTTTTTCCATGAGGGAGCCGATCATTGGCGCGCCGATGCCTGGCAAGTGATTCGGGACTGCACGAACGTGAAATTCATGCTCCTGACGAAGAGACCGGAGAGGATTGTGCGCTGTCTTCCGGCTGATTGGGATAGTAATTTGTACAGCAACGCGTGGTTGGGGGTCACATGCGGTGTCCGGAGCGCCCATCAACGGGTGAACATCTTGCGCTCAATCCCATGTGATCTTCGATTCCTGAGCATCGAGCCGCTGATGCAGAGCGTAGCGAACGTCGATTTGTCGGGAATCGGCTGGGTTGCCGTAGGAGGTATGAGTGGTCCGTTGCATAAGAAGCACCGGATGGACCTAGCTTGGGCTGCTGAGATCTACGATCGCTGCCAACTAGCTAGCATCCCGTTCCTGTTCAAGCAGTCGAGCAATTTCGTTTCCGAACGAGGGATCAACGGCCTGAGCCTTTTCCTGGAGGAACGTGCAGGGAGGCAGGCAGACCCCGCAGCCGTCCCACTATTGCGTGCCTACCCTGAAACTGAACTACCCCTCCTTCCCTTCGTCGAATATGGCCAGAGGTTCAGTGCCGAAGATTATGCCGAATATCAGCAGCCTTGTTCAGGTTGCTCCTAGCCGGTCCGGCATTGTCTTCATCAAAGAGAGGCCTGTTCCGCTTTTCTGGTCCTACGATGCCACAGCGTTGTCTTGGATGGCTGATTTCAGCTGGTCGTTCTTGAGCACCAAGTCTGCGATTATCCTCTTCAAGCGGGCGTTCTCGTCGCGCAGGACTCGCAGTTCTTCGGGTTCGGTCGGCGTCGCGAGTACAGTAGAAGCTTTCTTGATCGTGGGCGAAGGTTCGGGGCGAGGGGGATCAGCGTTTCGAATCCTTGAGACAGCGGCGGTTCCAGTTCTGGGCTGTTTCGGCCGGCAAGAATTCTTCGTTGCCGCCTCCGAAAAATCCTCGCGCGGGATGTCGGACGTCGCCTGGGCATTGGGCTTCGCGCAACGGCTGCCTTGGCCACGTCTTTTAGAAGGACGATTGCGATTCCACTCTAAGACTTGGCTCTTATACCAGCCGACCGCTCTCGCGCCCAATTCGACTTGTGCGGGGAATTGCCCCTTCCGTATGAGATCGTAAAACATGGTTTTGCGGAGCCCGGACAGCTGCATGGCTTCATCTACCCGAATGATGTCACTCGGGTCCGGGTCCGCCGACATGCTGTAGAGGTCTAGCATCAGCATCATTGTCGGGGAAATGAAGTTGCGACGGGTAGATCAGAAAGTACAAAATTTTCTCGGGACCCATCTTTTTTCTGCTTCTACCCACTTATGGGTGGGTGCACCGGCTAGTTCATTGCAGCATCATGTGGACCGAACGAGATTTGCGGCGATGCTGGATACAGTGGTTTGCTGCCACTCAGTACATTCTTTTGCTGCCGGTCAGTCAGAATGAAACTGCACATCTGCGAAGAAACTGCGAGAACCAAGTGGAATCCTCCCAGAACCGGTATTTATTGGACGCGAGGGAGTGGGAGGGTCGATAGAACGCCGAGAGTATTGGCGGCTTCGGCGAGGTTTGAGTCTGCTGTCCACAATTCCGTGGGTATCGGAGAGAGGATTATCGAGGAAAGAAGATGGGCATCCACCAGGCCGATGCCTTTGTCGTAGAGTGACCGAATCTCGATCAGATCCCGCACTTCCTCCAGACCGGCAACCGTAGCTGTGGGCATATCTTCCAGCATTGCAAGAACGGTCATGCGGTCCGGCCATGAGTACAGTGAAAGCTCTGCGATCACAAACGGGTGCATCACCACCCTTCCACTCTTCAGCAGCGCCATCAGGTGCGAATTTGGCGAACGAAGGTGCCTTGACCAGATGCTCGTGTCTACCAGGACTTTCGTTATGGTTCCGGTCATTTGCGCTGTGTCCTCCGCCGCGGAATGTCCGGGAAATCAGGGACTGAGCCGCCAATCGCCGCCAGCCGTCGCGCAGCTTCCCGCTGCACCAACGCCGTCAGCGCCTCTCGGACCAACGCCGTTTTTTCTTTTACGCCGGTATACTCCTGGGCCTTCCGGACCAACTCGTCATCAAGCGCGATGGTAGTTCTCATTCTGTGCCTCCTTAACGCATCTGATTATAGCATCGTATGATGTCCTATAAAGATGCATATTGTCGCAAAAAAGCCTACTCGGACAGAATCCCTGCGGAATCCAGAAGCGGTTTCGGGCCGAGACGATATCAAGTTAGCGTTGACATCTGCCCAAGTGTGGTACCCGCGCTGTGATGGGTGGCAGGATTGGGGTATAACGCCTGGCAGCAAAAGAGTTCATTCGCTGGCAGGATTGGACTATATCGAGTGGCAGAAGTGAGTATAACCAGCAGCGATCTACCGCCGACCAAAGTTGCCGACGATCACCTTGGATTCGGTGATGATGGAGTCCACGTAATCGGCCCACCATTGAAGCATCTTTTTACGCTGTTTTGCGTACTCGGCCCGGTTGTAGACGCCTGCGATGCCAACCTTTTCATGGCTTAGAGCCTTCTCAATGACGTCTTTGGTCCAGCCATTCCCCGAAGCATTCTCGTTGAGCAGCGTCGACGCCGTCCTTCGCTGGTCATGGATAGTGAAAGGTTCCATGTCGAACGTTAAGCCTTCGAGTGCCTTGTTCAGGGCGTTCGCTGCGAACGGTTGGTTCTGTTTACCGCGCCCAGGCAGCACGAATCGGGAACTGCCAGCCAGCGCCTTCAGTTCACGGAACATGGCGGCGACCTGCATGGAAATGTAGACGACGTGCTCGTGCTCCTCGCCCTTCTTAGCTTTCACATGCTCCTTCGGGATTGTCCATTCGCCGGTCCCATAGTCGATTTCGTCCCAGGTCGCCAGCAGAAGCATCGATTTCCGAACCAGGGTCAGAAGGATGATATGAAAGGCCAATTTGAATTGGCGGCGTATGTTGCTTCGATAGATGGTCTGAAGGAATTCGCGAATCTCCTTGGGAGGCAGGTGGCGCTTCCGCCTCACAGCCTTGCCAATGTATTTTGTGGCTACCATGGCAGCCGGATTGATCAAGGCACAGTGCGTCTCGACGGCGTAGTCGTACATTCTCTTGATTGTGTTCCGCAGGCAAATAGCCGCCGCCGGATGGCCGCCGTCTCGCTTGCGATACACCACGAGTTGGATATCGACTGCCGTGACGTCCTTCAAGAGGCGATCCCCGAACTCCGGGAAAAAGCCCTTCTCCAAATTCCGACGCTCATTCGAAGGATCTTTCCAGTTCTTGTCGACCTGCTCCTTTAAATAGCGTTCTCCGAATTCCATCACGGTCGGATTTTTGGAGTTCCCCGTGGTCGATTTCGCGCGCTCTTTCTGTTTTTCCTCCGCAGGCGAAACTCCTCTTGAAACTTCGACGGCGAGCTCGTCACGTTTCTCTCTTGCTTCCTTGAGGCTGAACTCGGGATAACGGCCGATGGTGAATTTCTCTTGCTTGCCGTTGAATTGATACCGGAAGACCCAGGTCCGCACGCCTCCTGGAGTGACGTCGAGGAAAAGACCTCGACCGTCACGAAGCGTATACCGCTTCGATGTTGGCCCTATGGCTTGGAGCTCCTTGTCCGTGAGAGGGGCGAATCTTCTGGTTTTTTGCTTAGAACTCTTTTTCTTTGTTTTGGTTGAGTCCATTTTAGTCTCCAGATCAAAAAATGATTATACAACTCGTCTGGAGACTAACTGGAGACTAATTGCTGTCCCGCTAGTGCCGAACGTAACCGAACAGTTTCGAACATTAAAAGTATTGTTTTCATATATTTGAAACTTCGAATCGAATCTCGTCGAAGCCCACCGAAAGCCAAATTATTTTCCGATGCAGAAGGTCGAAAAAATGAGATTCAAAACGTCGTCGGCGGTGGTTTGGCCGGTGAGAGAATCGAGAGCCGAAAGGCTGCGATAGAGATCCAGCAGAATCATCTCGTGAGGGATGGAGGAGGCGTTGGCCTGGGCAGCGTCCGCCAGTGCTGCGAGTGCTGCGGCAATAGCTTGCTGGTGGCGCAGGCTGGTCAACATTCCCGGCTCAGCGGCGGCTCCGCCGGTGGCCAGCGACAGGATGCACTCGCGCAGGGCGGGAATGCCCTCGCCAGTCAGCGCCGAAGTGGCCAGCGTGGGCAATCCGGCGCAATCGACGAACAACTGGCTGGCTTCACGGCCGCCGATCAGGTCGCTCTTGTTCACCGCCACCACGGCGGGGCGGCCTTCGACGGCAGCCAGCAGCCGGCGCTCTTCGTCATTCAATCGCTCGGTAGCATCCAGCACCACCACCACCAGCGCGGCATCAGCTAGCGCTTCGCGGCTGCGGGCAATGCCCAACCGCTCAACCTCCTCGGCGGCCTCGCGCAGGCCGGCCGTGTCCACCAATTCCAGCGGAATCCCATCCAGAGAAATCCGCTCGGTCACCGTGTCCCGCGTGGTTCCCGGAGTGGCTGTCACAATGGCCCGGTCGCGTTCGACAAGGCAATTGAAGAGCGAGCTTTTTCCCGCGTTGGGCCGGCCCACAATCGCCAGCGTCAGCCCGTCGTGGACTACTCGCCCGCGGGCAAAGGAAGCTTCCAGCGCCCTCAGCGGCGGCGTCAACTCGCCGATGCGCCGGGCAATTTCGGTCTGCGGAGTTACATCCACATCGTCTTCGGCAAAGTCGATTCCGGCTTCGAGCAGGGCGATCAGTTCCACCAGCGCCTGCTTCACCGGCTGCACGCGCCGGCTGAGCGCGCCGCCCATCTGGCTGGCGGCCTGGCGAGCCTGGGTAAGAGTCTGCGCATCAATCAGGTCGCGAACCGCCTCGGCCTGGGTCAGGTCCAGCCGCCCGGACAGAAAGGCGCGCTGCGTAAACTCCCCCGGTTCGGCCAGGCGCGCACCCAGGGCGAGGGCGCGGCTAAGAAGCAGCTCCAGCACCACCGGCGATCCGTGCGCGGCAATCTCCACCAGGTCCTCGGCGGTATAGGAGTGGGACGCGGCAAAAAACGTGACTACGGCCTCGTCTATCCGGCCTGCATCCACGCCGGTGTCCCCTTCGTCCAGCACATCGGCCAGCCGTGCCCGAGTATGTTCCAGGGGCTGCCGCAACCGGACAAGTTGCGTGGCAATCTGTGCGGCCTGGGGCCCGCTCAGGCGCACGATTCCGATGCCCCCGCGGCCCGGCGGTGTGGAGACAGCGGCGATTGTGTCGGTAACTGTTTCTGCGTCGGCCATAAGCTGCAGTTAGTGTAGAAGCTCACCCCACCGCGCGCTGCTCCAGGAGTCTGCGGCGCGGCGCAAAACCCGTTTAGTTCAGGGGGCGCGATATAATCCAGTCGAACGCGGTGGGGACGATTTCCGTCCCTTTCAGGCTCTTTCTGTCGCCGCATCTATCTCACACCCAAGGCCATAATCACTTGAAAACTCAGCGGCAGAATAAGCGCATTCGGGCCATTTTCAACGCGGGTCCCAAAGGGAAGGGAATCCAAACTCTGACCCTCTGGCTACTGGTCCTGTTGGCGGTGGCAGCATGGGCGCAACCTGCGGAGCAGCCCGTCTGGCAGGGAGTTCTGCACAATGCGGGTGGCGCGCCCATACCCGGCGCGAAAATCCGCCTGGCCGCCAGTGGCGTTCAGGCCGACTCGGTGACGGGCGCGGATGGGCATTTCAATGTGGCAGCTTTGCCCTTGGGCGCCTACCGGCTCACCGTGGTGGCCGATGGTCACACCATTGAGTACGCTCAGCCCATCGACTTGGCGCCCGCGTCGCCCGCGGTTCTGATCACGCTTTCCGGCCGCGGCGAACTTACCGTCGCCGCCCTCAAGGGACAGGCCGCAACTGGCGGCGAGGAACTGTCGAGTCAGGCGGTTAGTGAACTGCCCCTGAACAAGCGCGACTTCAGCACGCTGCTGCTGCTCGCCGCCGGAACCATGACCGACGCCAACGGCGCAACCAACTTCACCGCGCAGTTCGCCATCAACGGCCAGCGCGGCGTCGAGGCTACTTTCGCCATGGACGGAGCCGACATCAGCGATCCGGAAATGGGCGGCGCAACCTTCTCCAACTTCAATGTGGACGCCGTCGAAAGCATCGATTCCAGTTCCGGCTGGATGCCCGCCGAGATCGGCCGCGGCGCCGCCGGGTTCACCAACATTCACACCCGTTCGGGCGCCAGCGGCTTTCATGGCTCTGTCTTTGAATTCGTGCGCAACTCCGCATTCGACGCGCGCAACTACTTCGACCACGCCACACCGGCCTATCCCGGCCGCATTCCGCCCTTCCGCCGCAACGAGTTCGGCTTTACCAACGGCGGCCCGATCTTCATTCCCCATGTGTACGACGGGCGCAAGCGGACCTTCTACTTCACCCAGTACCAGGGCTTTCGCCAGGTGCTGGGCACCACGCAGGTGATGCCGCTTCCTACCGCCGATCAGCGCCCCACGGTATCCAGCTCCATCGTCAACGACACCGTCGCTTATCCGGATCCGAACGATCCCCAAAAGACGATCTCCGACACTCTGGCCGTTCCCGTCGATCCCAGCATCGCAGCCGTCCTGGCGCGCTACCCGCTCCCCAATCTCCCCACCGGATCGTATGGCGCGAATACCTACGCAACCGCATCCAAGGTCGTCACCAACGCCAATCAGTTCTCCCTGCGCCTCGACCACAAGTTCTCGTCGAAAGACCAGTTCTTTGCGCGCTTCAACCTCGACAACCTCACCGGTCCCACCACCAATCCCGACCAAACGGCCGTCGACCCCTCCTTCGGTGTCCAATACATCGATCGCCAGCGCAACGTGGTCGGCACCTACACGCGCACTGTTTCGCCGCGGCTTATCTTCGAGTCGTCCATCAGTATCACCCGCTCGACGCCGGGATTTCCTACTCCCAACCAAACGGACCCCGCGGTCAAATTCAGCGATGGATTGTTTGAGGCCTTCAACTCCGCCGGCGGATCGGTGATGCAGGCCTACGGCAACCTTTTCCAGGGCCGGCAAAACGTCGCCTTCACCACCGCGCGCCACGCATTCAAAACAGGTGCGGAACTTCGCGTCAATCGCGATACGACATACTTTGGCGTCAGCCCCAATGGCGAATATGACTTTGGCGGCGGCGCAGCGTACTACTCCGGAAGCCAGACCATCCTTTCCGAGAGCGGCACGCATGACGTGAGTTATGGAGGCAAGCTGCCGGATACGCTCAGCAGTTTTCTCACCGGCAGCCCCTTTGCCTATAACGTAGGCATCGCACCCCCTCAAATCTCGGGCGGACAGCACATGGGCCCTGCGGCCATCACGCGCAATAATTTCAATGCGTACGTGCAAGACACCTGGAAGATCGCCAACCGTTTCACGCTCGACTACGGCGTTCGCTGGGAACTTTACACGCCCATCACTGAGCGAGCCCACCGCACCGGCGGCTTCCTGACTGTCAACGGCACGCAGGAGTATGTGGTCAATCCGCAGCCTGGTTACCGCACCGATTGGAAGGGCTGGGGTCCGCGCGCCCAGGTCACCGGTCAAGTTACCAGCAAGTTGTCCGCCCATGCCGGCGCAGGCATCACAATTATCCCTCCCAACATCTGGCAGGATAACTTCCTCACTGGCTCCACGCCCTTTGCCATCTACCCGCGCCGCCTTTCTGCCTCAAACGCCCCCATTCCCTATGGCTTCCAGATCACTTCTGCGCAAGCCCCCACGGCCTACACGCCCGCCGGCGTGAACATCCTTGCCGGGGGGAACACCAAGTCCGTCGCTCCCAACACCGTGATGGATGTGGACCGGTACGAGAAAGATATGGCGGCCATCACCGCCAGTCCTGTTGCCGCGCTTAACCTCAGCGGCATCGATCGCTCTTTTACGAACGCCCGGCTCTACACCTGGACCACCGGCCTGGAGCGCAAGCTGGGCAATCTCACCGCGGATGCGAGTTATGTGGGCACGGCGGGCGTCCGGCTGCCGCGCTATAGCTTCCCCAATGCTTATCCCGGCGCAACCCCGGCCTTCGCACCTCATACGCAGTTTGATAGCGAGGGCAATGTCGTCGGCGGCTTCGGCGTGGAAAATGTCATCGTCGCGGACGCCCACTCCAGTTATCACGCCCTGCAAACTTCGCTCTCCGGCACCATGGGACACGGCGGTCCAGGCGTCCAGGCGAGTTATACCTGGGGTAAGTCGATCGATAACACCAGCGTGGTTCTTGGCGGCACGGGATCGACCGGTGCCGTGTCCTCAGGCTTCTCGCAGAATCCCTACGATACCCATCCCGAGAAAGGCCCGTCGTCATTCGACGTTGCCCACGGCTTCGGCCTCAGCGTTGCCCAGGATTTGCACCTGCAAAGCGTGGGCTTTCTGCGTCCCGTGGACAAGAGGGTTACCGATGGCTGGGAATTGCTGAGTATCTCCAGTATTAGTTCCGGCTCGCCCTTTACCGTCTTCTCAGGCATCCAGCAGACCGGCGCAGGCTCGAACGGCGTCGACCGCCCCGACCAGATCGCAACGCCGCATCTTTCCACTGCGCGCCAGGACCGCCAGGACTATTTCGGCCGTGGAAACGTCAACGGTCAGGATCTGAACGCCGATTTCTTCCACACCCCCATCAACGTTCCGGGCGGCACCGGCATCAATCACGGTGTCTTTGGCACCCTCGGTCGTAACTCCTTCCGCGGACCCGCCTTCTATAACTTCGACTTCGCTCTCATCAAGGACACGCCTTTCGGCAGCCGCAAAAGCGGCGCGGAACTCGTGAACCTCCAATTCCGCGGCGAGTTCTTCAATCTCTACAACATCGTCACCATGGGCTTGCCCG
>JBEKTB010000103.1:0-13418 GCA_049516495.1 Occallatibacter sp. | reverse complement strand
CTGCAATCCCTGCCCGTGAGCGGGCGGCGCTGGCAGGATTTTGTGCTGGACAACACGCCTACCTCTGCAACGGCAGCGGGTGGCCAGGGCCAAATATCGCTGCGTGGAACCGGTGAGCCAACTGAAATCGCGATCGACGGAATGGGCAAGGGGCTGGCTTTTGTCCCGCCCGGCGGATCGGGGCAGGACTCGGCCGGCCAGGGACCGCTGGGACAGGGCGGGCAGGAGCCGGCAGGCATGGGGCAGGTGTGGGCCGGTGGACACGCGGCGGCGATCGGGGGCGACAAGCTGCACGGCCAGGGATTTCTCTATGACCGCCAGAACGCCTGGGATGCGCAGAATCCCTTTACCCAATGGGTGAAGGAGACCGCGCTGGCCACGGCGGCCACCACGCCGGCGTTTACGGCCGAGTCCTATACGCCTGGGGACAACGAAACCACCTGGGGCCTGGGTCTGGGCAGCCGCATCCGGCGCGACAAGCTGTTCTGGTTCGCCGCCGTGGACAGCTACCGGCGCAACGATCCGGGCCTGGCCACGGTCAGGACGCCGGACGAGTTCTTTGCCCTGCCGTCGAATGACCAGATGCAGGCTTTGGGTGCGCGCCTGGGGTTGAGCAGCATGAACCCGGTGGGCGTGGGACTGGCGGCCTACTCGCCGATGCTGGAGACGCTGGATGGCTTGCTCGGCCCCGCTCCGCGCACGGCCACGCAGTGGACCGGCTTTGGGCGGCTCGACTGGGAAGCGGCCGAGCGCCATCGCTTTACCCTTGAGGGCATTGGCGCACGGTGGAACTCGCCCGGCGGTGGACTGACCCGTGTTTCGGAGACTTACGGGAACCACAGTTTCGGGTCCAGCCGGGCCAGCGAGGAATGGCTGCTGGGGCGCTGGGAGGCTTTTCTGACGCCCAACCTGCTGGCCGTGACCCAGGCCTCTGCCGGTCGCACCATCCAGCAGGCGCGGGCCGAGACGCCTTCAGCCTTCGAGCAGGGTTTTCTGGCCGGGAACGTGTGGGGCCAGTTGCCGCAGATGGTGGTGGACTCGCGCTACGGCTTCACCATCGGCAACCCCTCGCGCTTCGGGGCGGGCAGCTATCCGGACGAGCACCTCTACCAGGGGCAGGAGACAGTGGACTGGGTCCGCGGCAACCTGCTGGTGAAGGCCGGCTTGGAGGCGGGCCGAAACGACGATGCCATCAGCCTGCTGCGCAACCAGACCGGCACGTATTACTACTCCAGCGTGGAAAACTTCGCCTCTGACGCGCTGGCATTTGAGAAATTCGGATTGAGCGGCCAGCTCGAAGATCTGCACAACTGCGATCAGACCGGCAAGGTGTGGCGCGACTCGGGCGGGACGCTGCGCGGCCTCGGCAACCTTCCCTGCTACTCGTACTATTCGCAGGCCATTGGCCCCGCAGGCTGGCGCTTGAGCACCAACGACTGGGCCGGCTACTTCAATGTTCAATTACAGGCGAGCAAGCTGCTCGCCGTCTCCTTCGGCCTGCGCTGGGAGCGGGAGCAGTTGCCGCCGCCGATCGCTGCGCTGAAGAACACGGAGCTTCCGCTGACGGAGAAGCTGCCGGATCTGGGCAACAGTTGGGGTCCGCGGGTGAGTTTGGCGCTGGGAACTGGCGAGAGCCATCTGCCGGTGCTGCGGCTGGGATACGGAATGTATTCCGGGCGCACGCAGAACGCCACGGTGGAGACGGCGCTGACTCATACCGGCTCGCTCAACGGCGATCTGAACTTCTTCCTGCGCCCCACGGACGGCTACAACTCCCCCACCGGCACCAGCGACGCTCCGCCGTTTCCGTATGTACTGGCCGGGCAGCCTACCAGCGTGGTGAAACCGGGAGCGGTCGAGTTTGCACCCAGCTTCCGCAATCCCGAGATTCACCAGGCCGTGGCGGCGCTGGAGGAATCTCTGCCCGGCCATTTGCTCGTAACCGCCGGCGCCGTGGCGAGCCTGGGCCGGCGTCTGCCTGTCTCGATCGACACCAACTTCGACCCGGCAGTCAATCCGGGCACCATCACCTACGGCGTGGTGGACGGCACCGGCCTGGGCCCCATCAAGGCAACGCAGATCACCGTTCCCTTCTACGCTTCCTGGCCCTCGCCGACGTCGTCGACGGGATTCGGCGGGCGGCTCAACCCGGACTACCAGCAGATCTCCGAAGTCATGAGCCGGGCCAACTCGACTTATGAGGCGGCCACGCTCAAGATCGTCCGCTACGGACGCCGCGGGCTCACGCTTCATGCCCACTACACCTACGCGCACGCCATGGACTGGAACCCCAACGAGAGCTCGCAAATTGCAGGCAACGACGTGCTGGACCCTGCGTCCTTCAGCAAGGAGTACGGGACCAGCAATCTGGATGTTCGCCACGCAGCCACAGCTATGGTCATCTGGGAGCCGCCGTGGAAGCTCAGCAGCCGGGCCGCCCGGCTGGCGAACGGCTGGATGCTGTCGGGCGTGGGGCAATTCCGCAGCGGAATGCCCTTCACCATGCGCACCGCGGGCTCGCTGGCGGAGGAGTTCGAGGCGAGCAGTGGAGCGGCCATCGTGGGCCTGGGTCCGGGCATGAACGGCTCCGGCGGCGACAACCGGGTCTACGGCGTGGGCAACGACAGCCGCGTCTACAACCTGGGCCGCAACACTTATCGCTATCCCTCCACGTGGAAAGCCGATTTGCGTTTGGGCCGGCGCTTCAACCTTGGGCAGATGCGCGAATTGGAGTTGCTGGCCGAGAGCTTCAATCTCTTCAACCACCAGAATGTGACGGAGTTGGAAACGACCGGCTATTATCTCGAGGCCGGCAGCCTGGACGGCACCCTGCCTACGCTCAACTTCCTCACCGGGTTGAAGGCTAACACCACGGCTTTCGGCCAGCCGCTGAATGTGAACGCGACAAACTTCTATCGCGAACGGCAAATTCAGGTCGGGCTGCGGATCCGGTTCTAGAGCGTTCATCCCGTGAAGCCGGGAGTTAGGTAACACGACCTAACTCCATTTCAGAAAGACAGGAGTCTGGAGCCGGAAACTTATTGGCCCGATCAACAGTAAATCGTCATTCACGCATATTTCCGCTTCATCCATTCGTGCGTGATATAGAAAAGAGAGAAGGGAAGGTTGGTTTTCCATGAATCCTGCTTCTCTTCCTGTCGGAGTACCGCCCGATGTGTCTCTCCAGCCGGAGTGGCAGCATCAGGTTGAGGCATGGCGCGAATTAATTACCCGATGCGCTCGGAAGCCCAGCCGGAAACGCGTCCACGCCCTTCGCCGTCTTACCTTGCGCCTGCACGTGGCCATGAAGCACAGGCTTCAGGAACCAGCCGGGGATTCCTCTGCTGCGCACGCATTCAAAGGATGGAAAAAGGAAGCGAAGAAGCTGCGGCGGGCGCTTGGGCCGGTTCGCGATGCGGACGTGTACATGGCCAGGCTGGACGGGCTCCGCAACCCCGCCGGCGGAGAGCACGGCGGCAAGCCGGAACTCAGTCAGCGCTGCCTGCATGAGATCGACAAGCTAAAGGCCCGGCTGGAGGCTGAGCGCCAGGCCGGGGCCGAAGAGCTGGTCTCCGTTCTGGCTGCGCACAGCAAACGTCTCAGCCGGCTCAGCCTGGAAATGGAAGAGGCGCTCGCGTCCGGAATGCCCACAAAGCCTCTCTCCACCGCCAAAGCGGCACTGAAAATGTTTGCCGATGTGACCAGCAAATTCCCGGCCCTGGACGCCACGAATCTCCACGCCTATCGCAAGCGCCTGAAGCAGGCCCTCTATCTTGCCGAAATTTCCGCGTCGACCGACCCTCTGGCCAAGCGTCTGGCCGCGGCATTCAGGAAGATTCATCTGGCTGCCGGGGAATGGCACGACTGGCAGACGCTGGAACAGGAAGCCGTGCGGACGCTTCCCAGGCGCGGCAGGAAGGACGGCGTGGCGCCGGTGCTCGCGGCACTGGCTCAGGGGTCTCTGAAACGGGCTGTCGGCCTGTGCCACCACACCGCGGTGCGGTTTCTGACCAGCACCGGCAAGATTCGACCTTTGCAGAAGTAAAATCATGCGCCATCGAACCCGGCGGGCAGCCGGGAGGCAATCACTGGCCGCATTGAGCGCAATTAAGAATACCCAATAGAAATCCAACTCCCCACGGCAAACCAAGTGCATAGAGCAGGTTTCAAGTTCCGGAAAGCGCGGAAAAAGCGGGCGCATCCAGCCTTGTCGACAAATTCTGACCAAGCCAGGCGAGTCGGTGTTGACCATGATTCACAGCGGACTACAAGGCGGCAGACGCGAGCGTCATCGAGACCTCCGTGCCTACGAGCGCTTCGAGCTCGGCGACGACCGCGGCAACCTGATTTACCGGGGCGTCAGAATTGCGTGCCAGGTGGTTGACATCAGCCTGGGCGGCTGTTGCCTGCGTACGGACATTCCCTTCTCCGCCGGGGCGCTGGCGCCCGTGGAGGTCGCGCTGCCCATTTGCGGAATGATGGTGCGCATCCGGGGTATCACCCAGTGGACGAAGATGCAATACCTGGTGGGCGTCCGCTTCATTCATCCGGACGCGCGGTCGAAGAACCTGCTGGCGGGCCTGTTGACCTGCCTGGCGGACGGAAGCGCCGCCGAGGTGGTCAAGGAGGCAATCGCGGCGGAGGCTGGGACGAGGTCTGCGAATGGATCGTCCGCTCCGGCGCTGGCAGTCGAGCTTCCCCAGGCCGGGTCACAGATTCCCGCGCCCGCCGCAACGCCCGAGGAGGATCAAAAGCCGGGCGAAACTCCCACTCCCGCGTCTGCTGAACCCGCCGAAGACAGCGAGAGCGAAGGTTTGAAGCTCGAAGAAGGCGATTGGTCCGCCATCCTTCACCTTCTCAAGGACGGCTCTCAATTGGCCGGCGTCGTTACCGCCCTGAACCAGGAAGGTTGCAGCGTTCGAACCGCCGAGCCGTTCATCGCGGGAATTCACATCCGCGTGGAAGTCGAGTTTCGCATGCGCGGGCTACCCTTCCGGCTCGCCGGCGTCACCGAGGAAGTTCGTGAGAAGCACACGATCGATATCCGCTTCCTCCATCTGAGCCAGCGCAAACTGGAAACGCTCGCAGAAGTGCTCGATGAGGTCGGGGACCCGGCAAAACTCGAAGCGAATCCATTGGGAATCGTCGCTCCAGAGGCGTAAGCAGCCTCACTGCGCACAGGGCGAAAGCTTTCCCTGCCCCTCACAAGGCCGCGCATGCAACAAGGCTCAGGTCTCTGACCGCTTGTTGTTGTACGAATGTGGGTGCCCCATCCTTGCGGTGTATCTGCTCTTGCCGCAAGGGTGGGAAAGTACGGAATCGTGCGGTCACATACCTAGTTGCTGGCGGCGGGCGGCGCGGCCGGCTGCCCCTTGGACATGGCGCGAATGTAGAGAATCAGGTTCCACACTTCGTCGTCCTTGGCGCGGCCTGAAGCTTCGGGAGGCATCTTGTCCTTGCCTTCGCGGATCATCTTGAAAAGGTCCGCGTCCGACTTGCTGGCCAGCGCCCGGGGATCGGTCCAATCCGCGAGCGACAACTGCATATCCTTGGCGAGGTCGGTTTTGCCGTCCCCGTTGGCGCCATGGCAAATCGCGCAATCCACTCCATAAATCTCTTTGGCACGCGCCTGCGATTGGGCGGTGGGTTTCACCGGATTCTTGGGGCCGGCTGCGGGAGCGGGTGCGGCCTCTTGCGGCGTGGGCCCGGGAGCGGACGAGGCGCTAACGGCAAACAAGACAACTGCGGAAACAATGAGCAACGGCTTCAACATGGCAGCCTCCTCAGTTGCAGGTGTCGAATACAGGCAACTTGCAGCTGAATGATTTTTTCTCGCAGGAATTATAGGCCAAGTTGCCGGCTTTGGGCTCAACGGACTTCATCTGCAGAGTTTAAACGCAGGCTGTTCAGGCGGTTTGCGGCGATTTTGCCCGGGAAAGCGCGGCGACGCTCTCAAAGCCCCGGGCGCCAACCGCAGGAAAAATCCGGCGTGGTGGTTTTGCCGTCGAGGCGAAAGCAGGCGGCTCCGCTGATATCGGTGCTGAGGGTGCGAACCTTGGCCGCCTCCAGTTCGTTCAGCACCTCGATACGGGGATGGCCGTAACGGTTCCGCAAGCCGCAGGAGATGACGGCCCATTGCGGCGCCACGCGGGCCAGAAACTCGGGCCGCGTGGAGGTGACGCTGCCGTGATGACCCACTTTGAGCAGAGTGCTGGCCAGGCCCGGCTCGGTGAGCATGGCCTGCTCGATGGGAGCCTCGGCATCGCCTTCGAGAAGTACGGACGTAGCCCCGTAGGCCACGTGCAGCACCAGCGAGTCGTTGTTGGTGGGCTCGTCGCCCGGCTGGTAGTCGCGGAACGGGGCCAGGACGGCGACCTGTGCGCTGCCCAGCGGAAGAGCGTCGCCGGCACGCAGCGAACGAACCCGCACATGCAGGCTGGCAGCCTCGTCCAGCAGAGCGTTGTACGCGCCGAAACGGGGGTTGTTGCCCACCCACAGTTCGGCGGGGTGGAAGTTGCGCAGGACGGCGGGCAGGCCGCCCATGTGGTCGGAGTGGGCGTGGCTGAGGGCGACCACGTCCAGGCGGCGGATGCCGCGCGCCCAGAGCGCCTGGGACACAACCTCCTCGCCAATGTCGAAGTCCTGGGGGGCCTGGTGCGGATTGCCGCCAAAGCCGCCGCCATCCACCAGCAGGGTTTTCCCGTCGGGCGTGATGAGCAGCAGGGAGTCGCCCTGGCCCACGTCAATCGCCTCCATGAGCAGGGCACCGTGAGGGTGATCGACGGGGCGGGGCGCGACGGCAGCCAGGGCGGCCAGAATCAGCGCGGCCCAGGTGGCGCTGCGCATCCAGCGGGCTCCCGATGAAACGGCATAGCGGGCCAGCAGCATGGCCGCCCCCAGCAGGGCGCAGAAGGCCAGCGACTGGCCCAGCAGCGGCGCGGGAATGCGGAAGTCGCCCAGGGCCAGCGATCCGAATAGACGAACCAGCCAGATTCCGAAGTGCAGTGGCAGCGCCACCAGCATTGCTGGAAATGCCGCGGCGGCAGGCCAGACGAGCGAAATCAGAAGGGTAACGAGCGCAGCCGGCATGAGGACAAGCAGCAACGGCAGAATGAACACGTTCACCGGCAGCGCGAAGAGGGTGATGCGATGAAAGTAGAGAGCCATGGGCAGGGTCATTGCCAACTCCACCACGCAGGAGACGAGCAGCAGTTCTCCCATACGAAGCAGCAAGCGAACCACCCAGGGAAGCAACTGCCAGGCGATGCGGGCGGCAAAACGCTGCGGAACCGCTGCCTGCATCGCCCCCCCAACCGCCGCCGCCACCATGCGCATCATGCCGCGAAACTGGGTGAGTTGCGGCGCCAGCTTGGCGTCGAGGGCGGTGAGGCGCAGATCCCGGGCGGCCGCGATGTAGGGATGGAATGTGGCCTGCAACAGCGGCGCGGCAATGCCGCCGATGGAGACCACGGCCAGCAGCGTCATTTGGAAACTGGAGTCGAAGAGGCTGCGCGGACTGGCGGCCAGCAGGCACAGCGCGGCAAATCCGATGGTGTTCAGCGGACTGCGTTCGCGATAGACCAGCCGGCCGAGCAGGTAGAGGGTGACCATCCAGAGCGAGCGCTGCACGGGCGTGGCGAACCCGGTGAAGAGCGCGTAGCCGAAAGAGGCGAGAATGGTGACGAACGTGGCCGGAACGCGGGGCAGATGCAGGCGGCGCGCAACCCAGAACAGGAAGCCGGCAACAATGGCCAGGTGAAAGCCCGAGACCACCAGCATGTGGAACGAGCCGGTGCGCTCAAAGCCCACGCGCAACTGGTGGCTGAGGTAGGTGCGGTCGCCGGTGACCATGGCGGCCAGCATGATGGCGTCGTCCTCGGTGAGGCGCAAGGGGGCGGGCAAGCCGCGCATGGCCGCGGGAAGGGCCAGCAGGCGGGCGCTTGAGGCGTGCTGCAGGCCGGCCACGCGGCAGGCCAGGAACCGGCCGGGGGCCTGGCCCAGGCGGTCGATCCGGTTGATGCTGACCGAGGCCGAGGAGGTGATTCCCTGGTCGACCAGGAAATCCTCGCGGCTCCAGGTCCCCGGGTCGTGATAGTCCTCCGGCGGCAGCAGCCGGGCCACGGCGCGGATGCGTTCGCCGCACTCAAATGGCCGCGCCGCCGCGCCGGACGGATTCTCGGGCCAGCGGACGGTCAGGCGCACTCCGCCCGCGACCGGAGCCTGCGCATCGTCGCTGTCGGTGACCACTTCAAGGCTGGAGACGCGCAGACTGAGCCGCTCGGTGGGCCGTTGTTCCTGCGCGGCGTCGCCGGGTTCCGGGTTCGGCTCCGGTTCGCCGCGCACCGTGCCCGCGTCGATTACCGTGCCCTCCACGGTCCTAAGCAAGCCATCAGACAGCGCGGACAGCGCGGGCTGGGGCGCTGGGTGCGGCTCCATCTCCGCGCACCACGCGCCCAGCAGCAGCCACAGCACCGCGAGCGGCAGCCAGACCATGCGCTGCGCGCGAAAGGCCGCCACGCCGCACAGCACGACCACCGGCGCCATGGCGACAAGAACCAAAGGAGGGCGCATCCACAAGCCGTCCGTGACCGCGATCCCAAGGGCGAAGAGCCAGGCGGCATGAAATAGCGGGACCGCACTCGGCATGGCGCCAGTCCGCGCTGTAGCGGAGCCGTCGATGGCTTGCCCGAAGGTGGGGGGAGCGGATTCCATCGCGCCTGCAAGTTGGAAAGCTGTTCTGGGCGTCAAGCTTATCAGGAGTTGCCGGACGAATCGGCGAGAGACAGCGACGACGAACCACGGACGGAACCCTTGCAGAAATTAAGGTCCGCCCGGTGCACAATGAACCATGGAGGTCGAACTGCATGATTCCTGAACTGCGCACCGTGCAGCCGATCACCGAAGCCGCTCCCCGCGAGAAAAGCGACCCCCCTACCCCCCTACCGGCAGTAACTTTATGACTACACTAAAGTTTGTTACCTAATTAAGTTGCGCATAATCAATGATGTGAACAAAAATTCCGCACAGAAATAGCCAGCCACAGTACCGCAATGTGGAATGTCCTCTCCTGATCCACAATTGCTCGAGCCGTCTGGCGGCTCGCGGAAGCATCTCGATTTTCTTCTTGTAGAAAGGCCGGCCTGCAGAGCGCTTTGCGCAGCCGCCGCGCTCACCGGGGGCGGCGCAACTGGACCACCGTTTCCAGATGAAAGGTCTGAGGAAAGAGGTCGGCGAGGGTGATGGATTCGATTTCGTAGCCCGAAGCGGCCAGTGCGCGCAGATCGCGGGCCAGCGTGGCCGGGTCACAGGAGACGTAAACCATCGCCGGGGCCGCGATGCCGGCAAGCAGTGCGCATGTTTCCGCGCCCAGGCCCGTGCGCGGCGGATCCACGACAATGAGGTCGGGACGCGGCCCCTTGCCGCTGCGGCGAAGGAATGCGAGGGTTTCCGCCTTGACAGCCGCACTGGATGTCCCGCGCAGGTTTGCCTCAAGCGCCGCGGTTGACGAAGGGGCCGATTCCACGGCGACCACGCGAGCAAAGCCGGCCGCGAGCCGCCGCGCAAACAGGCCCACGCCGGCGAACAGGTCCCAGGCCAGCGCTCCAGAATGCCCACTGGTCACCCGTTCAACGAGCGCATCCACCAGCCAGCGGTTCACCTGGAAGAAAGCGCCGTGGTCCACGCGGTAGTCGAATCCGGCGGCGCGATAGGCGAGAGAATTTGCGCCCCAGCGGGCGATGGTGCGCGGAGGCTGGGCGGAGCCCCGTTTTCCGGGCTGGCTCTCGACCACCAGCTCTGCGCCGGTGAGGGCGGGAACGCGCTCACGCAGCGCATGCGCCAGTTCGTCGAATCGAAACTTGGCCGGACTGGCCGTGAAGACGGTTGCCAGCAGTGCGGTCTCGGCAGGATCGCAGAACAGCGCAATCTCGGTGGGCCTCAGCGCCGGAGCAAGCCGGCGGGCAATTTCCGCGAAGGCCTGAGCGGCGTCAAGCAGCAGCGGCGCGGCGATGGGGCACTCGCGCATCGGGACGACGTCATGAGAACGGCGGCCGCGGTAGCCTGGATTCCCTGCTGCATCGAACGCCAGACGAATCCGGTTGCGGTAGGCCCAGGATTGGGACGGGGATTCGGCGGAGAGCACGGCAATCTCCGCAGGCACGACCACGCCGGCGCGCTCCAGGGTTTCGCGCAGGATGGCCCGCTTGAAGGCCAGTTGCGTTTCGTAGCCGGTGTGTTGATAGTGGCAGCCGCCGCAGGCGCCAAAGTGCGGACAGGCGGGAACGACACGCTCGGGAGCGGCGGAGACGATCTCCTCGGCCTCGGCTGTGGAGTAGCTGCCTTTGCTTTGCGTGATGCGCACACAAGCCTGCTCGCCGGGCAGCGTGAGCGGCACAAAGACGGCTTTGCCCTCGACACGGGCCAGGAATGCGCCACCGTAGATGGGCTTTTCAATCTGGACGAGTTGCGGCTCTGCGGGCTGGGGAGGCAACGGCCTGGCAGCCTGGGAGTTGGCTGGCTGGGGCGAAACACGGTTGGCCTGGGCGCGGCTGCGCTGTCGGGATTGTTTTGCGCGGGGCTTCATTGCTGACTCATGTAGAACAGGCTCAGGCGGGGCAAACTGTAATGCACCAGCAGTTGCTTCTGCACGAATTGGCGCTCCACCTGGCGCAGTTGCACGGCGCCCATGCGGCTGCGATAAGGGGCCAGTTCCCGCGCCGCGTGCTCTTTCAAGCCGACCAGCAACTCCTCAGGGGCCGCAGCGGTCAACGCGGCAAAGAGCTTGTCTTCGAGCACGGTGAGGGTCCGTTCCAGTGCTTCCATATCATGGGCCGCAGCGTTTTCTGAACCAGCGTTGCGGACCTCGGCGGCCAGTTCGCGCAAACGGGCAGCGGTTGCAGCGCAGGCTTCCAGGGCTACCGTTGCCGCGTCCAACGCGGTTGCGGCGGCTTCAAGATGGGCGGCCACGCGGTCCTCTTCAAACCCGGATTCGCGCTCGGTTGCCGCGTCCTTTTCCGGGCGCTTGCTGCCGGCGGCGGCTTCGCGCAACTCCTCGGCGGCTTCCATCACCGCCTGCGCGCACCAGGCCAGGCCGTTCACGCGCCGCATCCGGCCGCGTTTTTGCCGTGCTTCGTACTTGTCAAAGGCAGCATCGATGCCGCGGAGCGCCGCTTCCAGCGGAATCCCCGCGTCACGCCAGGTCTCGATCAGCGCCCAATCGAGCGTCGAGAGCAGCAATAGCGCCCCGCGCCGCTGCTGGAAGCGCTCTTCGATCTCGGTGAAGTAGTTGTAGTAGTTGAGCACGGTCCGTCTCAGTGCGCCCGGCCCCGCGGCCTGGCGGTGCGGTTGCGTTCGAAGAGAATGAGCAGGCCGTCGAGGGTGAGCATGTCGTCGATCTCGGAGATGAAGCGCGAGTCCTCTGAGATTTGCCGCGCCAGGCCGCCGGTGGCGATGACGCGCGCGGGCTGGCCGAGTTCAGCCACGATGCGCTCCAGGATGCCGTCCACCAGGCCGATGTAGCCGTAGTAGAGGCCGCTCTGCAGATGCGTGACGGTGTTGGTGCCGATGACCTTGGCGGGGCGCTTGATGTCCACGCGTCCCAGGCGCGCGGCGCGCGAAAAGAGCGCATCGGCGCTGATGCCGAGGCCGGGAGAGATGGCGCCGCCCAGGTACTCGCCCTTGGCCGAGATCACATCGAAGGTGGTCGCCGTGCCGAAATCCACCACCACGCACGGGCCGCCATAGCGCTCGAAGGCGGCGATGGCGTTCACCAGCCGGTCCGCGCCCAGTTCTGTCGGGTTGTCCACCAGCACCGGCATCCCGGTCTTGATGCCCGGCTCCACGAAGAGCGGCTGAATGTGGAAATAGGTCTCGCAGACCTGGCGCAGAGTACCCTCAACCGGTGGCACCACCGAGGAGATGATGATGTGCGAAACCTGGCTGGGGGCCATTCCGTTCATCTTGAACAGATTCACAAACAGCACGCCGTACTCGTCGGCTGTCTGGGCGCGATGGGTGGTGACGCGCCAGTGCGCGGCCAGTTCTGGCTTTTCAACACCTTCAATCCGGTAGAGGCCCAGTACCGTATTTGTATTGCCCACATCGACGGCTAGCAGCATTTTCGTCCAGTCCAGGTTGATTCAGTTTGTTTGCGCGGCACGAATGCCGCCGGTCTGCACGGTCACCAAACCCTCAGCGGTGCGCACCAGCAGGAACCCATGCTCATCCAGCCCGGCCGTAATGCCCACGCACGCTTGCGGCCCGTGCACATCAACCAGACGCCCGCGAATCCACGTGGAGGCCTGCTCGATGCGCGCGGGAATAGTTGTGTCCGCCGCCGGATGGAGCAGCCCGGCCGCTTCATGCTCCAGCGATTTTAGCAGGGAGACGAGCAGCGCCTGGCGGCTGATGGGACGACCGGCGACTAGATCAAGCGAAGTGGCAGGCGTGGACAGATGGGGATCAAAGTCCCGCTGGTGAACATTGATGCCGATGCCGACGACGGCAAAATCGACCGAGCCGCCGGAGGTTTTGGCTTCGACGAGAATGCCGCCGGCCTTGCGCGGGCCAATCAGAAGGTCGTTGGGCCAGCGCAGATCGACCGCCATGCCGGTGACGGTGTGAATCGCCTCGGCCGCGGCCAACCCTGCGGCCAGCGGCAAAAGCGGCAGGCGAACGGCGAGAATTTTCGGACGCAACAGCACGCTGACGTAGAGCCCTTCGCCTGCAGCCGAGTGCCACTGGTGGTCGCCGCGCCCACGGCCGGCCCGCTGCTCATCGGCAAAGAAGACCGAACCCTCCGGCGCGGCACTGCGTGCGGCAGACAGAGCGTCGGTGTTTGTTGAGCCGGTAACCGGAGAGAAATGCAGCTTGCCCGCAAACACGGTGCCGGCCAGAGCGACCTCCAGCGCCGCAAGGTCGAACACGGGCTAGCGCGTCTCCGCGACGATGCGCATGGAGATGTCGGCGGCCCTGGCCGAGTGCGTGAGCGCGCCCACGCTGATGAAGTCCACGCCGGTTTCGGCATACGAACGAATGTTGTCAAGCACGATGCCTCCCGAAGCCTCGGTAGGAATCCAGCGCGCGGCCTGTCCCGTGGCTGCATCCGCTTGCGTGGCCTCCTTGATGCGGTCCACCGAGCGCTTCACTTCTTCCGGCGTCATGTTGTCGAGCAGAATGGCTTCCGCGCCGCATGCGAGGGCTTCTTCCAGTTCCCGCGGCGAGCGCACTTCGACCTGCACGCGCTGGCCTTTCTTGCGCTGTTCGAGCGCCCTTGCCAGCACCACCGGCAGCCCGCCGCCCAGGGAGATGTGGTTGTTCTTGATGAGGATTCCGCTGGCCAGGTCGAGCCGGTGGTTGGTCCCGCCGCCGCACTGGACGGCGTATTTCTCCAGAGTTCGCAGGCCGGGGACGGTCTTGCG
>JBEKTB010000102.1:0-15028 GCA_049516495.1 Occallatibacter sp. | reverse complement strand
TCCATGTAGCGCCCTTTGCGCGGATTCCTTGGCCAGAACGAGCCGCGCCTGATCCTTCGTGATTGGAGCATTTACTCCCATCTCCCAAAAGGCAGAATCAATCTCATTTGCTCGAATATCCTCGACGCGAATGTCGTGACTGCTCAGGCTCGTCAGACCAGCAAGTGTCCTCAAACCAGGGCCGTCAAGACCCTCTTCGAGGGCGTTGGCAGCAATTTGCGGAAGCTTCCAATACTGCAGATCGCCAAAATAGTACAGAACCGCAAGTTGCTCAGGATCAAGGGACATGGGACAGGGGACCTCGCCTATTGAGGATAAATCGGAATCGCGGGAGTATCGTCGCCATCCCGGAAATAACGCCGCTTTGAGACGCTCCAAGACAACCGCAGATCCTTCGCCTGCGGCTCAGGATGACAGCGCTTCGAAGTAGCAGCACATGGGGCGGACTGGGGTGGTTGGCGAATCGTCGCCAATTGGGAAGATTCGCAGCCCCGGGCTCAAATTCTGTGCCGCTTTTGCGCTACTCACCCGTCCATCTCGTGCTTCTTGCACCTTGAACACAATGAAGATTCAATGCGTTCTGTGTTTTCAATGACGGCTTGAGCCACGCCCTTTCAAAACATCGATTGAATCAGATGTTCCTAATGCGAGTGCCCGTGGTGGGTGTGGCTGGAGCCGCTGGCCATCTGTTCCATAGGGACCACGCAGCCGTGCAGTTCTTCGCAGCCCATATGCTCGAACTGGACCGTGGTGTGGCTGATGTGGAAATGGTCCTTGAGCACGTGGTTGAGCTTGACCAGGATGCAGGCGCTCTCGGACGGAGGAATGTCGGCGATGGTCACGTGGCAGGCCAGGGCGCTGGAGTGCGAGCCGAGGCACCAGACGTGCAGGTCGTGAACGTTGACCACGCCCTCCACGGCCTCCATGCCGGAACGGATCTCGGGCAGCGAGACGCCGCGGGGCGTGCCTTCGAGCAGGATATTGAGGGTTTCGCGGACGATGTCGAAGCTGGTCCAGAGGATGAGCGCGGCGATGACCAGCGAGAGAACGGGGTCGATCCAGTTCTGGCCGGTGATGAGGATGCCCGCGCCGCCGGCGATGACGGCGGCTGTCGACAGCGTGTCGCCGGCCATGTGGAGGAAGGCCGAACGCAGGTTAACGTCGCGGGCCACGCCCCACAGCAGGGCCGCGATGACACCGTTCATCACCACGCCCGCCGCGGCCACGATCATCATGAGTTTGGGTTGCGTTGATGAAAGCGGCCAGCACGCCGGCTCGCTGGTAACCGAAGGTCTTGGTGTGGTCGGCAGGGCGGGACTGGAAATAGACGGCCGCAAAGCTGAGCAGCAAGGCCAGGAAATCGGAGACGTTGTGCCCGGACTCAGACAACAGGGCCAGCGAATGGGCGCGCAACCCGGCGACCAGGGTGACCACGACGTAGGCCAGCGTGGCGACCAGCGAAAAGCGCAAAACGGATTGAGTCCTGTTCGCGCCCGGACCGGCGGGCGCCGCGTGGACATGCATGGATCAAGTGTAACCGGGGCTGGGTATAGATACCAACTGTGAAGCCGTTCAGCCGCGGCCGGGCCGCAGGTGGCTCAGGTCGAGCGGCTCAGGGTCGTCATACGCGGGGTAAACCGGCGGGCACATGCGGAGTCCCGTCCACTCTTCAGCTACAACAATGCTGTTCTGAGGGTTGCCGGGCTGGTAGCGGGCCGAGCAGGGAAATCCGGGGCAAACCCGGGTGAAATCCAGAACATCGCTCATCGTGGTCACGTCCTGGGAGGCTTCGTAATCCACGCCGCCGAAGCGATATGCGTAGAGGAGCATGGTGAGCGTGCGCCCATCCTCGCCGGGAATTTCGCGAATATCCAGCAGCATGCCGTCCACCAGGCGTCCATACTGGGCCAGAAACTTGCGCCGGGCGCGCTCCAACTCCTCTGGAGTGGCGCGTTTGCGCAGCACGAGCCAGAGGGTGATGGCGACAAGCGCGGCAATCAGGATCGCGCCGGCGGCAATCTCCCACACGTTTGCGTTGAAATGGGTCATTCGAGGCAGGACTCTTCCCCCGGGAGTCCTGACTAGAGGATACCGCAGCCGGTCTTTGGCGTTCCTGCTGCATAAGATGCGGCGGTCCGCGGTTTTTCGCTGCGATATACTCGTGACTGCATCTTTACGGAGTTCCGGCCTGCCGGAAGCCCCAATTCCGGAGGTTTTTCCTTGGTTTTGAGAGAGAGTTCCATGGTGAAGCAGGAATCCCGAATTGAACCCGCCGTCGATTCTTCCGCCGGTTCCAGACGGGGTTCCGGCATTCGTTCGACCACCGTCATCTGCGTGCGGCGCAACGGCCAGGTGGTGATGGCCGCCGACGGTCAGGTCACCCTGGGCGACCATGTGCTGAAGCACTCGGCCAAGAAGATTCGCCGCCTCTACCAGGAGAAGATCCTGGCGGGATTTGCCGGTTCGACGGCCGATGCATTCAGCCTGTTTGCGCGCTTCGAAACCAAGCTGGAGCAGTACGCGGGCAATCTGAACCGTGCGGCGGTGGAACTGGCCAAGGACTGGCGCACCGACAAGATGCTGCGCAACCTGGAGGCGCTGCTGGTGGTGGCCGACCTGGGCCAGACCTTCCTGATCTCCGGCTCGGGCGACGTGATCGATCCCGACGAGCCGCTGGCCGCCATTGGCTCAGGCGGTCCGTACGCCACGGCCGCCGCCCGCGCGCTGCTGGAGAATACCGATCTGGGCGCCCGCGAAATCGCCGAAAAGGCAATGAAGATTGCCGGAGAAATCTGCATTTACACCAACGACCACGTCACGATTGAGGAGTTGAAAGGCTAGCGGCCAGTTTCCGCCAGTCCTGCATATCTATGGCTATTTATCTGCCCGCATCCGCTGAAGAACAAGACCTCACGCTGGACGAGTTGACCCCGCGCGAAATCGTTGCCGAGCTCGACAAGCACGTGGTAGGTCAGAAGGCTGCCAAGCGCGCTGTGGCCATTGCGCTGAGGAATCGCCAGCGCCGGCAAAAGCTGCCTCCCGACCTGGCCGACGACATCATGCCCAAGAACATCATCATGATCGGGCCGACGGGCGTGGGCAAAACGGAGATTGCGCGCCGCCTGGCCAAGCTGACGGGTTCGCCGTTCCTGAAGGTCGAAGCCTCGAAATTTACCGAGGTGGGCTACGTGGGCCGCGACGTGGAATCGATGATTCGCGACCTGGTCGAGATCGCCATCGACATGGTGCGCGAGGAGCGCCTGGAAGAGGTGGAAGACAAGGCGGAGATGAACGCCGAGGAGCGCCTGCTGGACGTGCTGTTGCCTCCTCCTCCGCCCGCCCCGCCCGCAGCCGAGGGCCAGCTCACGCTGCCCGACTCCGACAGTTACCAGCGCTCCCGCGAGAAGATGCGCCTGCAGTTCCGCGAAGGCAAGCTGGACGACCGCCAGGTGGAACTGGATGTGCGCGATCGCGGGACGCCGCAGTTCGGCATCATCTCCAACCAGAACCTTGAGGACATGGAAATGAACCTCAAGGACATGCTGCCCAACATTTTCGGCGGCGGGTCGAAGAAGCGGAAGATGAAAGTGGGCGACGCATTCGACTACCTGGTGCAGGAGGAAGAGAGCCGGCTGATCGACATGGACCAGGTGAACCGCGTGGCCACGGAGCGGGTGGAGTCGAACGGCATCATTTTTCTGGACGAGATCGACAAGATTGCCGGGCGCGAAGGCGGCCACGGCCCCGATGTCTCGCGCGAGGGCGTGCAGCGCGACATCCTGCCCATCGTGGAGGGAACGACGGTGAATACGCGCTACGGCATGGTGCGTACCGACCACATTCTGTTCATCGCCGCCGGCGCGTTCCATGTTTCCAAGCCCAGCGATCTTATCCCCGAGTTACAGGGGCGGTTTCCCATACGGGTCGAGTTGCAATCGCTTACCGTGGACGATTTCCTGCGCATTCTTACCGAGCCCAAGGCTTCGCTGACCAAGCAGTATTCAGCATTGCTGGAGACCGAGGGCGTGCGCCTGGAGTTTGCTCCCGAAGCTTTGCGCGAGATGGCGGAGTTTGCCTTCAAGGTGAATGAGCAGACCGAAAACATTGGCGCGCGCCGGTTGCACACCATCATGGAACGGGTGCTTGAGGACGTGAGCTTCCTGGCGCCGGACGTGGCCCGCCGCGCTCCGGATGAGGAGTCTGCCGCGGCCCTCAAGGAGGCCATCAAAAGCGAGTCTTCCACGCCATTGCCGTATGAGGAGCGCGTCACAGTATCGGGACCGGAGAAAGTCTTCCTCATCAGCGCGGAGTATGTCAGGCAGATGGTAGCTTCCGTGGTGAGGGATCAGGATTTGAGCAGGTATATTCTGTAGCGCCGCCTGTTCTTTTCGATTGCACGCCGCGCGGGCTTCTGGTACGTTTTTTCTCGTACCTCGGCAGTCCGCGCTCGGAAGCCAACCAGCGGGCTCTACCTGCACTCTCCTGCTTCTGAGGGAATGTGGATGGAGGCGCTTCAGAAGCACACCGGGAAAGGTGTGCCAGCGCCCCTGATCCGCGCCGCTTTTCCCTCGACTCCACCGAAGCCAACGCACAAGGAGAGAAGCCGATGAGCAATCCCGCAAAGCACCATCAGATCACCTATCTCGAATTTTCCAGCACCGACATCGAGCAGACCAAGAAGTTTTATTCAACCGTCTTTGGATGGACCTTCCAGGACTGGGGGCCGGAGTATATAGGCTTTCACGGCGCCGGCATTGACGGTGGCTTCGCGAAAGCCGAGCCGCATGACGCGCCGGCCAAATCTGCGCCGCTGGTGGTGCTCTACTCCACTGACCTGGAGGCAACCGAGAAGGCGGTTGCGGCAGCGGGCGGGAGCATCGTTGTGCCCACGTTCGCGTTTCCCGGCGGACGGCGCTTCCATTTCAGCGATGGAGTGGGCAATGTGCTGGCGGTCTGGTCAGAGTAAGCGCGAAGGTCTCTGAGCGCGTAGTTTCGTTCCTTCCCACCCTTGCCGCAAAAACAGATACGCGGCGAGGGTGGGGCACCCAGTTTGGTGCAGCCAGAAGCGGCCAGAGAGCTTAATTCACCTGCGGGGGCAGCATGAGCGGCTTGCGTGGTCCGATTTCTTCGCGGACCAGCGTCAATCCCAGGATGCAGCGTTCGAAGCCATCGGAGAGACGCGCAAACAGCGGCGCTTCCTGCGCGTATTCGAAAACGTTGAACTGGCTGACGATGTAATAGCTTTCCTTGCCGGCTTGAATCAACTCGCCAAGACTGGGGCGATGGCGGCGGCGTCCGTGAGCGGTTTCCGTTGCCTCCGGATACATGCCGGCGACGAACAGCGCGTAGTCCCCGATATGTTTGCGCACCGAGCGTTCGGCGTCAAACGACGGCGCATCGCCCAGAACCGGGTCAGCCGCAACCATCATTGCTTCGAGCTCGTCAATGGGGCGGCCCATTGCATCGCGCACCTTGTAAAGGTTGTCGGCTTCAGAGAACTCGCACAGCAGACGGGCCACGTAGTTGGTTACGTCCGTATCGTTGAGTCCCAGCTTGCCCTCATAACTATTGCGGACGACTTGTTGGAAGAATGGTTCGAGCGGATGAACTTGAGCCTGCATACACACCTCCCTGGAAGCACGGATTGCTTGCCTGCCTTGAATGATCGTGCGACTCTTGCGGTCCCTCGAATCATGCCGGTG
Organism: Occallatibacter sp.; assembly: GCA_049516495.1. GTDB lineage: Bacteria > Acidobacteriota > Terriglobia > Terriglobales > Acidobacteriaceae > Telmatobacter. Next base: position 9,326 of record JBEKTB010000102.1, on the reverse strand, counting down.
TGATGAACCCGAGCGTGGGACAAATTGATTGTGTTCCGCAGTGCCCGAACGTTTCGTGCGTAAGAACAAAGTTCGCCGGCTACAGCGATTCCAGGGTCACTGGATGGGGCCTTTGCACTTCGGTGGCCGCCTTCTCAAGAAGAAGCCAACCTGCAGGAACTCCACCGCGGTCTGTGAACCCGGGAACTGCTCTGCAACCTGTTTGCCTGCTTTGACACAGAGCTTATCGGAATAGTTGTTGTTTTTGTGCAAGGGAAGTGGAATTTGTTGGCAGAGTGGGGCGGCGATTGCGAGACGGCGATTGCGCGCAGCAGAAAGGGCAGCCGCTGAGGGCTGCCCTTTGCGTGGACCGGTGAAGAGGTTTGATCAGGCGGAAGCGTGCGCCGGCGCTTCAATCTCGGCCAGGCGCTTGGCCAGCAGAGATTCCAGCTTGACCAGCGCGGCGGAGAAGCCTTCAATGCCTTCCTTCAGCTTGTCGCTGGCCATGCGGTCGCCGTCGTGCATGAACTCGAACGTGTCCTTGTCCATGACGATCCGTTCGATGTGCATCGTCTTGGCTGCTTCCGGATCGAGCTTGCGCGGCAGTTCGCCCTGGGTGGACTCAAGCTCGGCCAGCAGTTGCGGAGAGATGGTGAGCAGATCGCATCCGGCAAGTTCCTTGATCTCGCCGATGTTGCGGAAGCTGGCGCCCATCACCTGGGTCTTGAAGCCGAAGTGCTTGTAGTAGTTGTAGACCCTGGTCACGGAGATCACTCCGGGATCCTCGGCGCCGTGGTACTCCTTGCCGGTGTCTTTCTTGTACCAGTCGAGAATGCGGCCGACGAAGGGAGAGACGAGGGTAACACCGGCCTCGGCTGCAGCGATGGCCTGGTGCAGGCCGAACAGCAGCGTGAGGTTGCAGTGGATGCCTTCGCGTTCCAGCACCTGGCCGGCGCGGATGCCTTCCCAGGTGGAGGCGATCTTGACCAGCACCCGGTCGCGCCCGATGCCGGCGGCGTCGTATTGCGCGATGATGCCGCGGGCCTGCTCGATGGTGGCCTGGGTGTCATAGGAAAGGCGCGCGTCCACTTCGGTGGAGACGCGGCCCGGTACGATGGCCAGGATTTTCTTGCCGAAGGCGATGGCCAGCCGCTGGAAGGCAAGGTTGGCGATGGCGGCGTCGGTGGCATTTGCCCCAAGTTCCTTGCGGGCGTCCCGAAGCACGCCGTCCACAATGGGCTGGTACTGCGGCATTTGCGCCGCGGTGGTGATCAGCGAAGGGTTGGTGGTGGCGTCCTGGGGGCGGAACTCTTCCATCGCCTCGATGTCGCCGGTGTCGGCGACCACCACGGTGTAGGTGCGCAACTGTTCAAGCAGGTTCTGCGGCATGATTCCTCCAGGGGAAGGGGTTTCCCGGCTGCAAAAGCGTCCAACTTCAGTTTACCGCCATTTCAGATTCCCGAGATGAATGCAGGATTCATTCGCGGCGGATGTTCGGCCTCAGTCCGCTTCCGCAGCGAAAGTGTTTGCCAGAATGCCCAGGCCGGGAATGGTCACTTCTACACGGTCACCCGCAAACAGCGGTCCAACCCCGGAGGGGGTTCCGGTCAAAACCAGGTCGCCGGGTTCGAGCGTGATGGCGGCGGTGATGTAGCTGAGCAGCGCGGGGATCGGGAAGATGAAATCGAGGGTCGAACCGTGCTGCCGCACTTCGCCGTTGACACGGGTCTCGATGGTCACTCCGGCTTCGAGGTCCAGTTCGTCGCTCACCAGCGGGCCGACGGGGCAGAATGTGTCAAAGCCCTTGGCGCGGGTCCACTGGCCGTCCTTCTTTTGCAGGTCGCGGGCGGTCACGTCGTTGGCCAGCGTGTAGCCGCGAATCACGCCTCTCCAGTCAGCCGTGGGCGAGAGCTTGCTGACGCGGCGGCCAATCACCAGCGCCAGTTCGCCTTCAAAGTCCACGCGCTCCGAGACTGCGGGCATGATCACCTTGCCGCCCGGCTTGAGCAGCGCCGAGGGCGGCTTGAGGAACAGCAGAGGCTCGGCGGGAACCTCGTTGCCCAGTTCCGCGACGTGGTCGCGATAATTGCGTCCGACGCAAACGATCTTTGATGGAGTGACCGGCGCCAGAAGATCGACGTTGTTCAAGGGCATGGGCTTGAAGCTGAGCGGGACGCCTGCCCCGAGCGTGTGCGCAAGCCGGAAGCGAAGATCCTCCTGAGGAGGAGGAGCGGAGCCGGTAATCCAGAGTTCGCCGTCGCGATCTTCCACGGCGCCGTAGTGGACCTGGTCATCGAGCACGAAACGGCAATATCTCATGGGGAATCCTCCTTGTGCGGCGTGGGCCGTCAGGGGTTGGGCACGGTCTCTTCGGTCTCGGCGGAACGGGTGCTTTCGTGACCGCCCTGGTCGATGGCTGTGACGGCGTAACGGTACGTGTGGCTGGGCAGGACATGCGCGTCGTGGAAGGCGGGCAACGGAAGCGGCTGCGCGGGCGAGATGTGCTGCCATGCGTCCTCGCCTTCGCGGCGATAGACGGCGTATCCCGCCAGGTCGGCTTCTGTGCCGGGCTGCCAGCTCAGGTCGATTGCGGCCTCAGCGCCGTTCTCGCCGGCGGTGGCCACGGCGGCCAGGCCGGTGGGTACAGCGGGCGGAAACACGTCCAGGGCCTGGACGCGCACCGGCGGGGAAAGTTCTCCGGCAAGTTCGAGCGTTCTGCCGTCGACTGTTACGCGGGCTATGCGCTGGGCGCGGTATTCATAGGTCTGGCCGAAGCGGATGTCCTTGTCCAAAGCCCGGCCAGGGTGAGCGCCGGGTTCAACCAGCAGGCTCTGCTCCAGCGGCTCGGGTGGCGGCGTCATCAGGCCCTGCTGCGGCTTCTTGGACTGCGGCGTGAGCAATGTGCGGCGCAGACGGATGGCCACGGGGGCTGATTCCTTTGCGACCGTGTCCAGAGCGGTCCAGCGCAGGGCCACGCCCTGCTTGCGTACTTCAGCGGCAAGACCGGCGACAGGCGCGGGTGCTTCTCCGGCCAGAACCACGGCCCCATTCGACAACCCGGCGGAGCGGCCGTTGCGGTTCTTGAGCTCGACAAAATAGCTGAGAGGTCGCGGTGCGCCGGAGGCCAGCGCGGCGGGCAGCGCGTCAGCGAATGCTCCGTCGGAGCCGGGAGCGAGTTGAAGCTCAGCGCCGGCCGTGGCGCAGGGACCGGCTGCCTCCTTGCGGCAGACGCGTACGGTCACGTTGCCCTTGAGCAGCAGCTTGTCGGTGTTCTTCCTGGGCATGGTCCAGGTGAGCGCAACCTGGTTGCCTGTACGGACAGCGGCCAGATCGCCCACCGTGTCAGGGAGCTTGAGCGAGGGCGGCATGGGCGCTCCCGGTGTTCCGCAGCCGGCCAGAACCAGCGCAGCGGCCACTGCGGCAGCCGGCAGTGCGGCCCGTACAATTCCGTGTAACTTACTCATCGCCTATCAGTCTAGAGCATTGAGAGGGATACTGCGTCCCGCCGGGTTTCACTCCACGCGCAGCGCCCGCATGGGGTCCAGCCGGGAAGCGCGGGTCGCGGGTAGCCATACGGCCAGCAAAGCCACGGCGGATAAAATCACCGGAACAGTCACGAATACGAGCGGGTCCCAGGACTTGACGCCGAAGAGAAAACTGGCGATGAGCCGCGTGAGGCCGAACGCCGCGCCCAGACCCAGCACGACTCCGGCGATGGCGAGCCTCATGCCGTGCCAGACGACAAGATTGCGGATAGCCGAGCGGTCCGCGCCAAGGGCCATGCGAATCCCCATTTCCTGGGTCCGCTGCTGGACGGAGTAGGCCATCAGTCCGTAGATGCCGATAGCGGCCAGAACCAGCGCCACCGCGCCGAAGATGGTCAACAGCAGCATGTTGAAGGTGTCGCGAGCCGTGGAGCGCGCCACGATTTCGTCCATGGGCAGCACGCGCGTCACGGCAAAGCCTCCGCTGGCCAGGCGCAGTTGTTCGGTGACGGCGTTGATGGCCTGGCGCGGATCGCCATGGGTGCGCACCACCCACCGGATGGGCACAATGCGTGCATTCAGCGCGGTCATGCCGTCGGTGACCTGCGCTTCAGGGACGATCATCATCGGAAAGGGATCGCGACTAAGCCCACCATCGTGGGTATCGCCCACCACGCCGACAATCTGCCGCGCCGGTTCGTCGAACTCCGGCCCCACATCCTTGCCGATGATGATTTGCTGGCCGACGGGATTCTCCTTGGGCCAAAACTGCTTTGCCAGAGCCTGGTTAATGAGGACTACACCGGGAGCGGCAGCCGTATCGCTTTCGGTAAACTCGCGCCCGCGCAGGATGGGAATCCTGAACAGGCTGAAATAGCCTGGCGAGGCGCTCATCCATCCGCCGCCGGGCGTGTCTTTTCCGTTTGCCGGGGGGCGGCCCACAATGTTGAACGGCAGGCCAAACTGGCCCTGGATGGGCAGGCAGCAGGTGGAAGCCGAAGCCTCCACGCCGGGGATGGAGTTCAGGCGATCGCGACCGTCGCGCGAAAGCTCGGCCACGCTGGCCGTCTTCTGGTAGCGATCGCCGGTGAGCGACATTTCCAGCGTGAGGACGTTGTGGGAACTAAAGCCCGGATTCACCCCGCGCAGCGCCAGGAAGGTGCGAATGAGGAGCGCCGAGCCCACCAGCAGCACCAGCGCCAGCGAAACTTCGCTGATGACCAGCAGCGACCGGGTCTTGCTTTGGCGGAATCCGGTGCCCGAGCGGTTGCTGCTCTCTTTCAAGGAGGAGTTCAGATCAGTACGCGAAGCGGCGAACGCGGGAAACAGTCCGAAGACAATCCCTGTGACCAGCGAGACGCCGAGGGTGAATGCCAGCACGCGCCAATCGAGACCGATGGCCGCTCCGTCTTCGCCGATGCGCGGCAGGCCCGCGGGGCTGACGGCCAATAGGGCGCGCACGCCGATGAAGCCGAAAATCAGTCCGAGAATGCCGCCGGAGAAGGACAGCAGCACGCTTTCCGTAAGCAGTTGGCGAATGATGCGCGCGCGGCCTGCTCCCAGAGCGGAGCGAATGGCAAACTCGCGCTTGCGCCCCGTGGCGCGAACCAATAAGAGATTGGCGACATTGGCGCAGGCGATCAGCAGTACCAGGGCGACCGCGCCCAGCAGCACCAGCAGCGACTTGCGCACGTCCCCGACGATGCTGTCGCGCAGCGGCTCCACGGCGAACCCCTGCTGGGGATCTGCCAGGGGATAGGTGCGGAGATACTGCTTGGCCGCGAGCTTCATCTGCGCGTTGGCCTGCTCCAGCGTCACTCCCGGCCGGAGCAGCCCGGCGGCCTGGAAATAGTGGCCCTGATTGGTGCTGTTGGGTTCGAACTGAAATGGCAGCCAGATGTCGGATGCGGGATCGGATTGAAATTGCTGGCTGAGGACTCCGATGATCGTGTAGGCTTCGTTGCCCAGCGACAGCGAGCGGCCGATGATGCTTGGATTGCCGCCGAACTTGCGCTGCCACAGGCCGTAGCTCAGCACCACCACCTTGCCGCCGTTGGGCAAATCCTCCTGCGGAGTGAAGGTGCGTCCCAGCATCATCTGTGCGCCGAACAGGCGGAAATAACCCTCGGTAACATGGATGCCGTGCACCTGCTCTGGTCGGTCGCCGGTGATGTTGAAGCCGGGGCCCGCAAAGTCGTATGCGGCAACCTCCTTGAAGACGCTGGTCTGCTGCTGCCAGATGTGGAACTTGGGGATGGAAGCGATGGCATTCTTGCCATTTGGCCCGGTGAGTAGGAACTCGACAATGCGATCCGCATCGGGATAATTGAGCGGCTTGAGCAGCACCGCATTCACGACGGTGAAGATGGCGGTGTTGGCGCCGATGCCCAGGGCCAGCGCAGAGACCGCGGCGATGGTGAAGCCGGGGTTCTTGATGAACATGTGCAGCGAATGCTTGACGTCATTCCACAGATTGCCCATTGGTCCGCTCCATTTCCCGATGCGATCAATGTATCGTGTGAAGTTGTCCTGGTTAGCCCTGCAACACTTGGCGGCGATACAATTCTGACGAACCCGCGCTCAAAATGTGATCTGTGCCGTATTTACGCTCTCCCGCTCCGAACCGGGCAGTTGAAAGGAAGCTAGCCGCGTGTTGATATTTGCCGCCATCCTCGCCATCTTTGTTTACGGAATGATCGCCGCCATGCTGGGCACCACCCTGCCGGAGCTGTCCGATCGCTTCTCTCTGACTCCGACGCAGAACGGAACCATCGCCTTTGCGCAGGCGCTGGGATTGATCATTGCCTCGGTTGGCGTGGGGCCGCTGCTGGACACCCAGGGCGACAAGGCAGGCATCATTCTCGGCCTGGCGTTTATTGCCATTTCGCTGTTCGCGCTGCCGCGCTCGAAAGGGTTCCGCAGCATTGTCTTTCTGCTGTTTCTGCTCGGAGTGGGCGGCGGCATCGTGGTCACCGGCGCCAATGCCCTGGTCAGCGGCGTCGGCGAGGCGCATCGCGCCACGGCGCTGAACCTGGTCAATCTCTTCTTTGGCCTCGGCGGGCTGGCCACTCCCTTCATTGCCGCCAATCTTTTCAAGCGGAACTGGGTTCGCCTCTGCTATACCGTTGCGTCGCTCACGGTGGTCACGCTCATGGTGCAAGCCGTCACCGCGATGCCTGCGCCTACGCCCGGCGCGGGCTTTGTCCTCGCCCAGGCGGGACCTGTTCTGGGGCGTCCCCTGCTCTTCCTGCTGGGGGCTTTCCTGTTTCTCTACATCACCTGCGAGGTCGGCGTGTGGAACTGGCTCCCGCGACACCTCATCGCGCAAGGCATTCCCGAATCGCGCGCGCTCAATATTCTCTCGCTGGGATTCGCTCTTGGACTGCTGATCGGCCGTGTCGGCGTCTCTCCGATTCTCATCCGGGTCCCGGCGGTTGAAGTTACGCTGGCCGCGTCCGTCGCCATGGCCGTGACCACATTTCTGATGCTCCGGACCAACAAACCCGCGGCTGCTTTTGCGCTGGTATTTATCGCGGGCCTGTCCATGGCGCCGGTATTTCCCACCACGCTGGCGATTGTCGGCAACGCTTTTCCGCGCATGACGGGCACGGCCATCGGCTTTGTCATCACCTGCGGATGGGCGGGCCTCGCCGTCAGCTCGCGGCTTATCGGCGCCATCGCCGGCGGCGATCCGCTGCGTCTGAAGAAGGCCCTGCTGCTGATCCCCGCATCGGCAGTTCTGATGGTCGGGCTGGACGTGGTTATCTGGTCAGTGGTGAGGTAGGAGAAGCTTCGGGAGTTCCTCGGAGCAAGACAAGAAGCCGCCGGCGCAGTGTACGGCTGACAAGGGTCTACTTGGACCACGGCGGAACGACACCGGTCATGCGAGCGTAGGCCACAAGCTGTCCCATGTGTTCGTTGGCATGCACGATGATGCGCAAATAGATCCCGTCCACGGTTGCATCGCGATCCACGATGTGCACTTTGCGGGCCAGGTCCTGGGGAGTTTCCTTCAAGTGCGCCTGCTTGACAGCGTCGAGCGAGCGCTTGAGCCAGCGGATGACATCTGCTTTCGAAGTGACGGTCTTCTCCGCATCTTGTTTCAGGTCGTCGGGCATCTTTGGGCCGACCACGCTGAGGAGATAGAGGTTGGCCATCACGATGTGCATGTAAACTTCGCTGGTGGAGCGGATTCCCGGGGCTGGCCGCCAGGCGAACTTCTCTTCCGGAGTGGCTTCGGCCAGCGCAATCAACTGCGCTGAGACGTGCTGCCATTCTCCGTCATACCCCCGCCAAATGCCTTCCGGATAGGTTTGTGCGTGGAGCTTTAGAGCGCAGGTGAGGGCCAAAAAGCCGAGCAGCGCGCCCACGCCGAACAGGGCGAAAGTGCGAACCCCGAAACGAGAAGGCCGCATCTTGATTCTCCTTTCGAAAACATGGATCTCCGTGAACAGTGACGGTTGACGTCAGAGTTTGCGCAGCCGTGCGCAGGCGTCGTCCAGATCGTAATCTTTTTTGGCGAAGCAGAATCTCAATAAATTTTCACCGTGGCCGGGACGGAAGAAGGCAGAGCCGGCGACCGAGGCTACACCGGTGGCGGCGAGAAGATGGCGAGCTTTCTCTGCGGAGGTCTTGCCGGGGAGGCGGGCGGCGCTGGCCAGCACATAGTAAGAGCCGGCGGGGACGGTGGGTTCCAAACCCGCATCGTGCAGGGCGCTCAGCAGTCGGCCACGCTTGGACTGGTGGTCGGCGGCCAGTTGCGAGTAGAAGCTGGGCGGAAGCTGTTCGAGGCCTGCAGCGGCGCCGTGCTGGAAGGCCGACGGGGCGCAGACATAGGTGAGGTCGTGGAAGTAAGACATCGCCGGAATCCAGCGGGCGTCGGCGCAGACAAAGCCCAGGCGCCAGCCGGTGATGGAGAAAGTCTTGCTGAATCCGGACATCAGGATGGTCCGCTCCCTCATGCCGGGCAGGGAGGCCAGGGAGATGTGGCGAACGCCGTCGTAGAGGAAGTACTCGTACATTTCGTCGGTGAAGACGAAGAGATCGTGCTCCAGGGCGACGGCCGCGATGGTCTCGAGTTCGGCGCGGGTGAAGACTTTGCCGCTGGGGTTGGCGGGGGAGTTGAGGATGATGGCGCGGGTGCGCGGGGTGACGGCAGCGTAGACGGCCGCGGTGTCGAGGGCGAAGTCCGGCGCGGTCAAAGGGACGATGACCGGGGTCACGCGCATCGATTGCAGGGTAGAGACGTGATAGCCGTAAAACGGCTCGAAGACCAGAACCTCGTCGCCGGGGTTCAGCAGGGCCATGGCCGCGGCGTGGAGTCCGCCGGTAGCGCCGGAGGTGACCAGGATTTCGGTGTCTGCATCGTAGGCCAGGCCGTAGTCGCGAATCTGCTTTTGGGCGATGGCGGTGCGCAGGCGGGCGATGCCGTCCAGGCGGGTGTAGATGTTGAAGCCCGAGTGAATGGCCTGGATCGCGCCCTCCTGAACCGGGGCGGGGACGGGGGTGTCGCAGACGCCCTGAGCCAGATTGATGCCGCCGATGGCATCGCATTCCACGCTCATGGCGCGGATTTCAGACTGCATGACGCCGGGGGCGAGCTGGCTGAGGGTGAGCCGCGAGGTGGCAGAGGCGAGATTTGCGAGGGTATCGGGCATCGGGAAGATCCTCGTGCTCTCATCTTACATAGACGTGCAAGCGCGGCGGGTTCAACGCGGTCTTCTTCCCCGGACTTTGCCCGGCGGCTCAGGCCTGTTGAATTGGCTGGAGTTATGGATGGTCCGGAGCGAGCACCCTCCATACATTGGGATGCGGCAGGACCGCGGGAGCGTAGAATCCATCTTTTATGCATGAACTTTCGAT
>JBEKTB010000101.1:0-13944 GCA_049516495.1 Occallatibacter sp. | reverse complement strand
GGCTTCTTCTCCGCGTCGTACCACTTATAGCCAACCTTCACGCCCTCGTCGTAAGAAACCTGGAAGGGCGGCAGACCCTCGGCCCGCTTCTCGGGAGAAACCGGGCCGGAGAAGTGCGCTGATTCCGGCGGCGGCATGGTGATGGTCGGGTGCGGCAGGTCGGCCTCGCTCTTCGGGAAGGTGTTGGGCAGCTTGCCCGAGGGATTGACCGTGCCGAACAGCACATTGCCCAGCGCGTTTGCGCCGTCCGAGCCGGCGTACCACGCTTCCACAATGGCCGCCGGTGCCGCGACCCAGGGCATCGTCACAGGACTGCCCGATTCCAGCACCACGATGGTGTGCGGATTGGCCGACGACACCTGCGCAATCAGTTGGTCCTGGTTGTGCGCCAGCGACAGGCTCGCCAGGTCCATCCCTTCGCTCTCCCATTGGTAGGCGAAAACCACGGCCACGTCCGCGCCCCTGGCCGCCTCAACCGCCGCAGCCGGGTCCTCGCCGGAGTCGTACTTGACCACCGCTTTTGGAGCCCGCGCCTGAATGGCCTTCAAGGGCGAGGTGGGGAACCAGATCTCTTCTCCCCAGTGCGTCGCGCCCTTGCCCGGAGCGGCAATCGCATTGCCTCCCGGAGGATCCACCTGCGCCGACCCGCCGCCGGAGATCATGCCCACGTCGGCATGCGCGCCGATGACGGCAATGGTGCGGATCTTCGCGGGAACCAGCGGCAGCGCGGCCCGCTCGTTCTTGAGCAGAACGATGCCGCCTTCCTCGATCTTGCGCGCCACTTCCAACCCGGCGAACGGGTCCACCACGCTGCGCTGACGCGGAAAGTCGATTACTCCGGCGGCAAACATCGACCGCAGGATGCGGCGCACGTGGTCGTCCAGCTCCGATTGCGGAATCCTTCCCGCCTCCACGGCCGCCTTGTAGCGCTCGCCAAACGAGAAGTCTCCCGGCTCCTCGTTGTCGAGGCCGGCCGCCGAAGCCTTCTCAGTGCTGTGGGTTCCGCCCCAGTCGGAAAGCACGAAGCCGGGAAACTGCCAGTCCTTCTTCAGCACGTCGGTGAGCAGGTACTTGTTTTCGCAGGCAAAGTCGCCGTTGACCCGGTTATAGGAGCACATCACCGCCGCCGGATGGCCTTCGGCGATGCCGATTTCAAACGCCAGCAGGTCGCTCTCCCGGGCCGCCCGCTGGTCGATGTGGATGTTGACGGAGTTGCGCCCGCTCTCCTGGTCGTTGAAGGCGTAGTGCTTGATGTCGCCGATCACGTGCTGCGACTGGGTTCCGGCAATCAGCCTGGCCACCAGCGTTCCGGCCAGCACCGGGTCTTCGCCCAGGTACTCGAACGTCCGCCCGTTGCGCGGTTCGCGGGTCAGGTTGGTTCCCCCGCCCAGCGACATGTTGAAGCCCTGCGCGCGCAGCTCGCGCCCAATCAGCGCGCCATACTCGAACGCCGCATCGCGGTCCCAGCTTGCCGCCGCAGCCACGTTGGCCGGCAGCGCCGTCGAATACCGCCCATTCGCTCCGCTGGACCGCACGCCATAGGCCGCATCGCTCATGTCGATGCCCGGAATCCCCAGCCGCGGCACCCCCACCGCATAGCCCACGCCCCGGTTCGACGCGGCGTTCTCAGGCGTCAGCGGATCTTCCGTCGGCATGCCCACCCCATGCAGCAGCGCGACCTTCTCGTCGAGAGTCATCTCCTTCAGCACCAGCTCGGCGCGATCGTCGGGCGGGAGACTCGCATTCATCCACGGCCCTGTGGGCGCTGGAGGCGGTTGGCGGCGCTGGGAAGAGCTGGACACGGGCAGGAGGAAAAGGGACAGCAGAGCAATGGCCGCGAATCCGGCGCGACGGACAGAAAGCTTCATGGGAGCTCCTTGGTAAAACGATTGTCTTAGCCGTTTCCTATAGTAACAATGAAATGCGACAGTCGCTTTGGACAGGATTGGAATGCCCCCGGAACTCCGCATCGGAGTGGCTAAGAAGGCCAGATTCGCCGCGAATGCGGTGCATCTCCGTGCCCCATCCTTTCCGCGTTTCTTGCGGAAAGGGTGGGAACGCAGAGCATGAACAGTCAGTCTTCAGCAGGTTCGCATCGGCGCGCTCAGATCAATCAATCCGCTCATACGGCTGGTAGACAGGTTCCCAGACATATGCGCGGAGTTGCGCCTGCAAGCCCTCCGGATCGGCGATCTCCGCCACTCCGTCCGCGATTGCCTGCCGCCCTACGGCTTCAGCCACCACCATGCCCACCTTGCGGGAGTCGCCGATGGGAGGCAGCAGGGGCGCATTCCTGTCCTCGCGTGTGGGCGAAAGGCCGGCCAGGGCGTGCGCCGCGGCCATAAACATTCCATGGGTCACGCGGCGAGCGCGGGAAACGAGAATGCCCAGCGCGAGGCCGGGGAAGATGTAGGAGTTGTTGACCTGCGAAATGCGAACCATCTTGCCGTTGACCTCGACAGGCGGAAACGGGCTGCCGCTGCCCACCAGTGCGCGGCCATCGGTCCAGCGGAGCAGGTCTTCGGCCGTGGCTTCGGACTTCGATGTGGGATTGGAGAGCGGAAAGATCACCGGGCGCGGCGTGTGGCTGGCCATCTCGCGCACAATCTCTTCCGTGAAGGAGCCGGGCTGTGCCGAAACGCCGACCAGGACCGTGACCTTTGCGTTGCGCACCACGTCAAGCAAAGAGATTGCCGGCAAATCGGGGTTGGAGAGTTTCCAGCCGGCGACGTCTTCTTTCTTGCGTACCAGCGGCACCTGGCTGGGGCGAATGCCCTCTGCGCCTTCGACCAGCAGGCCATAGCGGTTGAAGCCGTAAATGCGCTGGCGGGCTTGGCTTTCGGTCAGGCCCTCTTCCTTCATGGCGGTGATGAGGAGATCGATGATGCCGATGCCGGCTGAGCCGGAGCCGAACATTGCGATGGTCTGCTCTTTGAGCGGAATGCCGGTGGCGTGGACTGCGGCCAGCAGTGTCGCCGTGGTGATGGCTGCGGTTCCCTGGATGTCGTCGTTGAAGGTGCAGAGGCGGCCCTGGTAGCGCTCCAGCAGCCGCTGCGCATTGGTGCCGGCGAAGTCTTCCCATTGCAGCAGAATGTGCGGCCAGCGGCGCTGGACGGCGGCGACAAAGGCCTCGACAAAGTCGTCGTACTCCTGACCACGGACGCGCTTGTGCTGCCAGCCGATGTAAATCGGATCGTTGAGCAGTTCTTCGTTGTCGGTGCCCACGTCCAGCAGCACGGGCAGGCAGTGCTCCGGAGGAATGCCGGCGAGAGCGGTATAGAGGGCCATTTTGCCGATGGGGATGCCCATGCCGCCCGCGCCCTGGTCGCCCAGACCGAGAATCCGCTCCCCATCGCTGACGACGATGCAGCGCACATCGTCAAAGCGAGTTGCGGCGAGTATCTGGTCGATGCGGTCGCGGTTGGGATAGCTGATGAACAGACCGCGCGGCCGTCGCCAGATCTCGCTGAAGCGCTGGCAGCCCTCGCCCACCGCCGGGGTGTAGACAATCGGCAGCAACTCTTCGGTGTAGTGCGCAATCAGCGAGTAGAAGAGGGTTTCGTTATTGTCCTCGAGGTCGCGCATGTTGCTGTATTTGCCAAACGCCGTGGGCCGGCTGTCGAGAACTCTCTTGCGGCGTTCCCGCTGGTCTTCGAGCGTGCCAATGTGCGGCGGCAGCAGGCCGTGGAGCGCGAAGGTGTCGCGTTCCGCTTCCGTGAAAGCTGTGCCCTTGTTGAGCCGCGGGTTCAGCATCAGCTCGTAGCCATGGAGCCTGGTACGGATTACGTTTTTGTTGTCTTCAGTCGGGGAAATGGATTGGACGGTCACTTCAATATTCTCCTTGGCCTGTGTGTTCCGGCGGAATGAAGTCTGTTCCGGAACACACATTTTGCAGGGTACGGGCTGGAGGCTGTGCCGTTCAAGCCCAGGGATCGATATGGAGGTGCGAAGAAATGGAAGATCACGCGGATTCGGGAGGGTTTCCCGAAAACCTTGCTTTGGGGATTTTGCCGGCTCAGGGAACTGCAACTCCAAAAACCCTACGCCCGCATCCCCGCACCGGTTTCCCCGGCTTCCACTCCGAGTTCCAGAAACTCCTGAAACACATCGTTGGAAAGCAGCCGGCCCTGCGCGGTCAGCCGCACCGTTTTCCCGTCGAAAACCAGCAGCCCGTCCTCCACCAGTCGGCCAACAACTTCAAGCGCCGGTGCGACCATCGCCCGCCCAAACTCACTCTCCACGGCAGTCACGTCCACCCCAGAATTCAGCCGCAGTCCCAGGAACCAGGCTTCCTCATGCTGGAGCTTGACCTCAAGCCACTCGGCCTCCGCTGCGGTCGCTCCGGCAAGATAGGCCTTCAAGTCGTCGCTAGTGGTGGAGCGCATCAGGGAGCGAGGCCACGCGCCGCCGGCTGCAAACAATGCCGACGACGCATCCAGCCCCAGCCCCAGATAAGGCCGCGTACGCCAATATCGCAGGTTGTGCCGCGACTCGAATCCCGGCCGGCAAAAATTCGAGATTTCGTACTGCTCCAGGCCGGCATCCGCGAGCCGGTCGATCGCAACTGCATACATCTGCGCAATCGCATCGTCGCTGGGCACCAGCCCCGCGTGGTAACGCGCACCGTGGGTCAGCACTTCCCGGCCCAGCCGCGAATCCTCGTCCACCTCCAGCATGTAGACGCTGGCGTGCGGAACTCCCGCCTCCGCAAGCACGGCGAGCGATTCCTCCCACGACGCAAAAGTCTGGCCGGCCAGTCCCGCAATCAGGTCCAGGCTCAGGTTGGCGATTCCCACCGCGCGCAGCCGGCGCAAATCCTCAAGCACCACCGCCCGGCTGTGCAGCCTGCCGCTGGTGGCCGCCTCGCGGTCGATGAACGACTGCACGCCCAGGCTCACGCGGTTCACGCCCGCCGCACACAGCGCTTCCAGCGTCTGGTCCACAATCTGGCCCGGCGCGCATTCGACGGTAATCTCCGCGTCCGGCTCAAGGTCGAACTCCGCGTGCACCGCACCAAACAGACGCCCAATCAGCTCCGGCTCCAGCAGGCTGGGCGTTCCGCCGCCCAGGTAGACCGTATCGACTTGCCGTGGCAGTTCCACGCCCGTCCGCGCCGCCCACGCGCCGGACGCCCGCAGATCCTCATCCAGCCGGTCGATATAGTGCGCGTGTTCGCTGGCCGGATAAACCCCGGACGCAAAATTGCAATAGGTACACTTCGACCGGCAAAACGGGATCGAGATATAGAGCCCAAGCGCGTTGTCGTGTGTGATCGGCATGCAAGGAGATTGTTTCACGCGGCAGGCAAGCGACAGCGGACCCATCCCTGCTCATGCGAGAATTAAAGGGAAGGAGTTCCCGGTTTGAAAGCTTGGCCAGTCCTGGCGATCGCATTCATCCAGTCCCTTCTATTTCTTGCCCACTGGCTCATCTACCGCACCTGGATCGCCTTCTGGGGCAACCTCTCGCCATCGGGCACCCTCGCCTTGAGCGCCGGGCTCTTTCTGCTGTCCATCAGCTTCATCGCCGCCGCCCTGCTCGGGTTCTATTTCGCAAACCGGCTCATTACGGTCCTCTATTGGCTCGCCGCCGTCTGGCTGGGCCTGCTCAACTTCCTTTTCCTGGCCGCCGTCCTCTGCTGGCCGGCCGCGTTCATCCTAGCCCGTCTGGGCACGCGGCCCGACAAGCCACTGCTCGCCGTCGTGCTCTTCGGCCTGGCGCTTGTGGCTGGCCTGTACGGCCTTCTCAACGCCCGCCTGGTTCGCATCCGCCGCATCCCGGTTCAACTCCCCGGCCTGCCCGAGTCCTGGCGCGGACGCACCGCGCTGGTCCTGAGTGACCTGCACCTGGGCCACATCAACGGCCCCGCCTTCAGCCGCCGCATTGTGGCGCACGCCGCCCGCCTCAACCCGGACATCGTCTTCCTGCCTGGCGACATCTTCGACGGATCCAAGATCGACGCCCACACCCTGGCCGCGCCTCTCGGCGCCCTCGACCCGCCTTTTGGCGCCTACTACACCTCTGGCAACCACGACGAATTTGGCAACGCCGCCTACTACGCCGAGGTCCTCACCGGCATCGGCATTCGCGTCCTCGACAACCAGAAAGTCACCGTCGACGGCCTCGACATCGCCGGCGTTCCCTACGGCGACGCCGCCTATCCCATCCGGCTGCGCGCCACCCTGGACAGCTTCGGCCTGGTCCCCGGACAGGCCAGCATCCTGCTCAATCACGTGCCCAACCGACTGCCCATCGTGGAACGCGCCGGCGTCAGCCTCCAGCTTTCCGGCCACACCCATGGCGGACAGGTCTTCCCCTTCACCTGGTTCACGCGGCGCGCCTTCGGCAAGTTCACCTACGGTTTGCAGCAGTTCGGCGGGCTGCAGGTTTATACGTCCAGTGGCGCCGGAACCTGGGGCCCTCCCATGCGCGTCGGAACCCATCCGGAAATCGTGTTGCTCCAGTTCGAGTAAACGAGTTTGACCGTGCGGGGTTGCGATGCGAGGTTTCCCGTCTGCGGAACTGATCGCGCGCCAACGCTGTCCCGCTGGTTTAGACTTGCTCTTCAGTCGAAAAGAGGACGGATCATGCACTTCTTTGGCAAACGCTTACTGGCGCTCCTGACAATCTCCCTTTCGTTCGCAATGGCCCAAGCCGGCGCGCAGAATTCGCAGCCAACCTCTACCGGCCCAGCCCTCGACTTCCCAACCGTCCTCTACGGCGCCGCCTACTACAACGAGTACATGCCCGGAGACCAGGCAGCCCGCCTGGACACCGACGTCGCCCTCATGAAAGCCGCCGGCCTCAACGTCGTCCGCATGGGCGAATCCACCTGGAGCCTCTGGGAGCCGGAAGACGGCCAGTTCGAATACGCCTGGATGGACCATATCGTCGACGCCATGGGCAAAGCCGGCATCCATGTCATTCTCGGCACGCCCACCTACTCGGTTCCCGCCTGGATGGCTCACCAGCACCCGGAGATTCTCACCCAGCGCCTTTCTTCCAATCACCTCGGCGGCCCCACCGTGCAAAGCACCTACGGCATGCGCCAGAACATGGACACCGATTCGCCGGCTTATCGTTTCTATGCCGAGCGCCTCATCCGCCACATCGTCGCGCACTATAAGGACAACCCCACCGTCATCGGATGGCAGCTCGACAACGAAACCAGCAGCTACGAGGCTGCCAATCCCGACGTCTTCATCGGCTTCCAGCACTATCTCGAAAAGAAATTTGCCACCCCTGAAGCCCTCAGCAAGGCCTGGTTCCTGAATTATTGGGGCGAAAATCTGCACACCTGGGAAGACTTGCCCACCCGCGACGGCGCCCAGAGCACCGGCTACAAGCTTGAGTGGTCGCGCTGGAGCCAGATGCGCGTCACCGATTTCCTCCACTGGCAATCCGCATTGGTCCGCGAATGCGCCTCACCCCGCCAGTTCATCACCACCGACTACGGCGGCATGATGCGCCACGACGTCAACGAAGAGACTATCGCCGAATCCCTCGACATTCCCGCCGACAACATCTACCACTTCTCCGCCCAGGATCACTACGACGGATCGACCCAGTCCATCCAGGGCGACTTTACCCGGTCGCTCAAGCACTCGAATTTCCTGGTCACGGAGACCAACGCGCAGTCGACCGACTGGACCTCGGCCTACCAATTCCCGCCCTACGACGGCCAGTTGCGCGAGGACGTCTATACCCACCTCTCCAACGGCGCCAACATGGTCGAATACTGGCACTGGGCCTCGATCGCCGCCAACCAGGAGACGTACTGGAAGGGCATTCTCTCGCACGATCTCGAACCCAACCGCGCCTACGCCGAGGTCAGCCGCACCGCTCACGAGTTACAGAAAATCGGTCCGCATCTTGTCGGCCTCAAAATCCACAACCAGGTCGCCATTCTCTGGAGTCGCGACTCGGCCAACGCCATCAGCTTCATGCCCTTCACATCCTCCGGCGCACCGTGGAGCTTCGCCCCGCCCACCGCGGACTACGGCACCCTCGTCCAGCAGATGCATCGCTCTCTTTATGACCTCAACATCGGCTCGGACTTCGTCTTTCCGACCAGCGATTTTTCAGCCTATAAACTGCTCATTGTTCCGGCCCTCTACATCGCCGACGACGCGCTGCTGCAAAGAATCTCGGACTACGTCAAAAACGGCGGCCACGTGGTCATGACCTTCAAGAGCGGATTCGCCAACGAGAACTCCGCTGTCCGCTGGGTGCGCGCTCCCGGCCCTCTGCGCGAAGCTGCCGGTTTCAGCTATCAGGAGTTTTCCTCGCTCGAGCATCCGCTCCAACTCAAGGGCGACCCCTTCCACGTCGCTCAGCAGGATCCCAACGCCAACCAGGCAAAGTATTGGGCCGAATTCCTCATGCCGGAACACGCCAAGGCGCTCGCCTTCTACGACCACCCCTTCTTCGGAAAATGGCCGGCGATCACCGAGAACGAGTACGGTGCGGGAACCTTGCTCTATGAGGGAACCTATCTTTCGAACGAGCTGCAAACCGCCGTCCTGCGCGGCGTTGTCGAAAAACTCGGCCTTACCGGCCCCGACCAGCAGTTGCCCGCCCAGGTCCACGTGCAGCACGGCGTCAACCGCCAGGGCAAGCGCCTTCACTATTACTTTAACTATTCCAGCGCCGAAGCAAGATTCCCCTACACTTACGCCCCTGGCGAAAACCTGCTTGACGGCAGGCCCGTGCCCAAGGACGCGGTGATCACCCTGGCGCCCTGGGACTTGGCGATTGTCGAAGAATAGCTCACGTGAACCCGGCCCCGGAGCCCACGCTGAGACGACGTGCCGCGAGGGTCAGGCTGGATAGGCCCCGGTGATGTATCCCTCCAGAGCTTGAATGGTCCGCGTCTGACCGGAGATGACCCACTTCACCAGGTCGCCAATGGAGACCATTCCCATCACCGTGTCGCCCTGCAAGACCGGGAGGTGGCGAAAATGATGTTTCGTCATCAAGGTCATGCATTCATCCACAGTTTGGTGCGGGCTGACGAACAGAACCGGGCTGGTCATGATCTGCCGCACCTCGGTTTCCTTGGAATGGTGTCCCATCAAAAGGCCTTTGCGGGCATAGTCGCGCTCTGAGAAGATGCCGACCAGCCGTTGCCCGGAGAGGACCAGCAGGGCGCCCACATCGTACTCTGCCATCTTCTGGATGGCTTCGTAGACGGTCTGCTCGGGTTCGATGGCCAGCACCATGTTGACCTCTTTGCTCTTGAGCACCATATCAATCGTGTCGGATGTATTCATTTGCCCTCCCAGCCCTCGGCGGCAACCGTCAGTCGTTGCATTATTTTCCGGCGTTCTTGATTGTCGCGGAACAGCAGTGCAATTCAAATCATGCAGAAAAGTATGGTCAACCCGGCGAAGATCATTTGTCCGCGCGGAAAGGTGCGGGAACCGCCAAGGCCCGGAACCGCCAGGGCCGGGAACCGTCGAGAGAGATGGGTCAAGCTACCTCTGGAGCGGTGTCCGGCTTGGCACCTAGACACTATAGACCAATCGGAATGCGAGTCAACAGGGTAGAAATTCCTGGCCGGCGCACACCCCTCGACACAGTCAACCCTACCTGCTCCAGTGCTACCAGGCGAGCAGATCGTCGCCTGAATCGGGCGAGAGGAAGGCCATGGGGGCGTCGGTGGACTGCGGACAGTCGCCCGCGCATTGGATGGACTCAGGCCCCGAGGCCTTTGCCACCAGCAGCGCCTGTTCCGCGTCGCGCAGCACCACAACCGGCGAGCGCCCCAGGCTTGAGGCGATGCCGAAGCAGGCTGACAGGCGGACGGATTCGCCCCCTACGCGGAACGGGATCGAGAAAACCTCGACGCGCACCCGCTCGGCCAGCAGCACCCCGCTCACGCTGGAGCAGCCGGGCAGGGCCATGAGGAACTCGTCCTTGCCGACCCGGCCCAACAGGTCGTAGCTACGCGACAGCCGCGTGGTGCGGTCCGCCACCTGCGAAAGCAGTTCATCGCAAGGGCTCAACCCCAGCCGCGAGTTCCAGTGCCCAAAGTCGTCGATGTCGAACAGGATCATGCACAGCGAACTCTTCATGCGCTGCACGCGGTCGGTCTCGCGAAACAGCATGGAGAGCATCGCCTCGCGGTTGTAGAGGCCGGTCAGCCGGTCGGTGCGGGCGTCGAGCGCGGCGGCATCGCGGAGCAGGTCGAGTTCGCGCGCGCGGCTGTGGTTGCGCAACACCGCTTCCAGACGGAGCCGCAGGAAAGGCAATTCGACGGCGGACGGGATCAGGTCGTCGACAACCCCCTCGGCGAGCCGGTCGATCCATTCCTGGGTCACCGTGTCCGCAATCAGGACAATGGGAAAGCTTCTGCCGGCGGCCTCAGCCAGGGAAGCGGCCAGCAACTGCCCCATGGGCATGCCGGGCAGGCGCACATCGAGCAGTGCGAGAGTGGGGGGGGGGGCCGCGGTGAGCGCAGCAAGCGCCTCGACGGCGGATAACACAACCTCGACCCGGCCGCCGGCCTCGGCCAGAACGGGTTCGAAGGCCGCCAGCAGTGCGGGTTCGGGCGACGCAAGCAGAAACAGGGGAGTGTCGTTGGCGAGCATCCTCATAAACCTCGATAAGGGATGCATCGGCGAGGATTAGAAATTACTTAGGCAGGAGACAAAGATTCTTTGGGATTTTGAATGACTTTCGGTAGGGGATTTTCGTGCGGGGCAAGGTGGAAGGCGCTTGCAGGAATGTTCCCTGGAGCCGCGAATCGGGCTCCAGGGGGCGATGGTTGCTCGAAGCTCCCGACAGCCGCTTCGGGCTCAGTCGACGAAATCAACCTGGGGAGCGATGGGGATGATGCCGCGCTCATGGCCCATGTCGAGGAGTTTGCGGATCGCTTCGCGGCCGTCGGCGCCGTAGTCCAGGGTGCGCTCGTTCACATACATGCTGACAAAGCGGCTGGCCGTGTTGGTGTCCAGCTCGCGGGCAAACTGCATGGCGTATTCCAGAGCCGGTTCGCGATGATCCAGAGCGTGCTGGATGCTATCTCTCAGAGCCTTGGAGATCACCTTGTGGCGTTCCGGGCCAAGCGAGCGGCGGATGGCGTTGCCGCCCAGGGGCAGCACCAGGCCCGTCGTCTCGCGCCACCAGATGCCGAGGTCGATCACCTTGTGGAGGCCGCTGGTGGAATAGGTGAGCTGGCCCTCGTGGATGATCAGGCCGGCGTCGTAGGTTCCAGCCAGGATGGCGGGAATGATCTGGTCGAAGGGAACGACCTCGGTCTTGATGGCCGGGTTGAAAATCTTGAGCGCCAGGAATGCCGTGGTCAGGGTGCCGGGCACGGCGATCTTGATGCGGTGCAGGTCATCGAGGGAGATCGGGTTCTTTGAGACGATCATCGGGCCGTAGCCCTCGCCCACGCTTCCGCCACAGCCCATGAGCGTGTAGTTCTGCTGCAGGTAGGGGTAGGCGTGGAAGCTGATGGCGGTGACGTCGAAGAAGGCCTCGTCCTGGGCGCGGCGGTTCAGGGTTTCGATGTCGCACAGGGTATGCGAGAAGCGGTAACCGGGGACGCGCACCTTGCCTGTTGCCAAGCCATAGAACATGAAAGCGTCGTCGGAGTCCGGGCTATGGGCGATCGAGATATCGAGCGGAGTGCCAAGGCTGCTTGGTGCTGAAGTTTGTTGAGTCACAGGGGAGAAAGGTCCTTTCGACGAAAATGCTGCAAAGCGAGTTTGAATGCTGCTAACGAAAACTCCGGCGCAGGCGCTGCCAGCCGGTTGCGAACGCGGCCGCCGCGGCGATTTTGAGTGCGTCTCCGGGCAAAAACGGGAGAACGCCCAGGGTAAAGGCCGTCGAGGCCGAGGCGTGCGTCAGGATCCGCAGCCAGAGGGCGCCGCAGACCAGGATTGCCAGGTTGCCAACGGCCGCCGCGGCCAGGGCTGACGTGAAGGTGCGCCCTGTGCGCCGCCAGAGCATCGAAATCAGGGCGACGGCAAAGGGGTAGGCGACCAGGTAGCCGCCGGTGGGGCCAACAAGATGAGCCAGGCCGGAGGACGCCATAGGGCCGGGAGCGAAGACGGGTAATCCGAGCGCGCCTTCGGCAAGATAAGCGCCCAGGGTCGCTGCGGCCAGGCGCGGCCGTAGCAGCAGGCCCAGCAGCAGTACCGCCAAGGGGCCCAGGGTCAGCGGAACCGGGGTGAACACCAGCGGCAGGGCGACGTGGGCACAGGCCGCCACCAGGGCGCTGCCAGCCACAAGGATTCCGGCGGGACGCACCCAACTGGCAACGGCGGGGACTGAAAGGGCCGGCGTCGCGATGGATGCCAACTGTGCCGAGGGTTCTTTGCTCACTTGGGTCTCCTCAGGGGACGATCCGGTTAAAAGTCCTAGATCTCTGTTTCTATTTCCGCTTCTTCAGCCTGTCCGCGGGATGAATCGGGTTTCCGCGCCGCGCCCGCGGCGACTTCCGACAGTACGCGTGCCCGCTGACGCCGAATATGAAGCGCACTGCCCACGGCCGCAATCAGCAGCGCCGCAAGCGAGACGAGAAGGGCGATCAATAACCAGCGCATGGTGCAGACTAGGCCAAGAATACCAGAAGAGCCGGCCGCCGGAGCCACTTGTCAGGGCTGGCGCAGGGAGTCATGGAGCCACGCGAGATAGGGCTGGCTGGCGGATTCGACCCCCAGAACCAGGAACTCGGGTGTCTGGTAGGAGTGCAGTTCGTGCAGCCGGGCTTCAAGCGCGGCAAGCTGCTCCGGTCCGGTCTTCAGCAGCAGCAGGGTTTCCGTAGAGGACTCGACCTGGCCCTGCCAGCGATAGATGGATTGGACTGCCGGGACAAGCGTAGCGCAGGCAACCAGCCGCTCCTCGACCAGCGTGCGGCCCAGCCGCGCGGCCTCGTCGGGGTCAGCGGCGGTGGTGAGAACGATGCGGGCTGGCAGATTGGAGTCAGGCATGGAAGCTCACCCGCCCGATCATATAATAGTCATCATCATGAAAAGGCTGTTCCTGTGTGCCTGTATTGCCCTATGTGCGCATTTTGCTTATTCGCAATCCGAACCCATAGTCGCAGTCGACAATATTGCTGTCACCCACGAGCATAAGGGGTGGCGCGTGATCAGCGCGTCGACAGTCCCGGTCCATTTCAACCTGATCAAAGGCGATCTGATCGTCCGCATCGACGGGAAAAACGCTGCGGAAACCGGGCCGATGTTAGTGGCGGGCTTATTTAACGCGGGATACCGCCGAAATGTCGATCTATTTATAGAGCGCGGCGGCCTCCGAATGGAGACTGAACTCCGCGAGATTCGAACGCAGGATTACTCGCCAGTGGGGTCCAATCCGTTTAGGCATGTGGCAAGTGGCTTCAGCGCTCCGGATGCGGAGTTTAGCGATATTGATAATCAGCCCCTAACTCTCGAACAGTTCAAAGGCAAGTGGCTACTCATTGACTTTATGGGCACATGGTGTACGCCTTGCATGGAAA
Organism: Occallatibacter sp.; assembly: GCA_049516495.1. Lineage (GTDB taxonomy): Bacteria > Acidobacteriota > Terriglobia > Terriglobales > Acidobacteriaceae > Telmatobacter. Next base: position 473 of record JBEKTB010000101.1, on the reverse strand, counting down.
CGCTGCCAAAGGTGCTGAAAAGCGCCGATCAGGATAAAGTGAACTTGCTTATCGTGGCGCTCAGAGATAAGGTGCAGGCGGTACGCCACATGCGGCAGAGCTATGACATTGGATCGCCCATCGCAATGATGGACCCTATGGGGCAACTGCCGATTGACTTTGGCATTGCTACGAATCTTTGGACCGGTCAGATTCCAGGGCTTGTGCTCATTCGCCCTGACGGCGAGGTAGCGCTGATCTCAATCGGAGCTGTCGACGCGGACCACATCGAAAAAACGATCGACTGCCTGATTGGTTGCAGGGCGAATGAAGATTTGAAGTAGAACAAGCGTTCGCTGGGGCGGAGGTTCCTTGGGAAAACGGGCCGAAGGCGGCTGGCCCCACCGCAGGTGGCTTGCCCCGCGCGCCCGACTGTTGCAGTATGGACTTTGCGGCCGAAAGAGCGGTGCGCAGGTGGAGAGATGACGATGAGC
>JBEKTB010000100.1:0-14036 GCA_049516495.1 Occallatibacter sp. | reverse complement strand
GGTCTTGGCTTGGGCCTGGGAGGATAGCCGATGGCTGGAGAGCGCACAGAGCAGGCAACCCAGCATCGCCGCGAGCAGGCGCGCAAGGAAGGCGACATCCTGCACAGCCGCGAACTGTCGGCTGCCGCCGGAACTCTGGCCGGAGTGATGGTGCTGGGGATGCTGGGCAGCCGGGTCCTGGTCGCCTGGCGTGGAGCCTTTTCCGCCTTTCTCGAACTGGGCCGGCCCGCGCACTGGGAGCCTTCCCAGATTGAACCGACGCTTTCCGCCTTGCGTCGCCTGGCGCTTGGCATTCTGGGGCCGCCGGGGGTGGTAATGGCCGCAGTGGCGGTGACCGCTCTTGGGGTGGGGGTAGCGCAGACTGGCGGAGTCAACTTTCATCCCGGGGCGGCTGGCTTCAAGCCGGACCGCATCAACCCGGTATCGAACATCAAAAATCTGTTCTCGCTGCGGGCCGCGAGCCGACTGGCCAAGTCTCTGCTGCCGGCGGGTCTTCTGGCGGTTTTCGCGGTGCAGCGCATCGCCAGGCAGTTGACCGTGCCTCCTTTTTCGACCGCGCGGCTGGAAATGCTGGGCTCGGACGTGTATGGCCTGCTGCTGGCTGCCGCCTGGCTGCTGTTCGGCTGGTCGGCCATCGACTACCTGGTCGAGTGGCAGAGCCGCGAGTCCAGGCTGAAGATGAGCCGCCAGGATATGCGCGACGAGATGAAGCAGACCGAGGGCAATCCGCAGATTCGCGGGCGCATTCGCGGCCTGCAGCGCCAGATGCGCCGCCGCCGGGTGAAGGCCGACGTTTCGCGGGCGGCCGTGGTGCTGGTTAATCCGACTCACTACGCGGTGGCCCTGGGATTCGATTTCTCCACCATGGAGGCGCCCAGGGTGCTGGCCAAGGGGCGCAACCTGCTGGCCGAGGAGATCAAGGCCGAGGCCCGCTGGGCGGGAGTGCCGATCATCGAAAACCCGCCGCTGGCCCGTTCGCTTTATCGCTCGGTCGAGGTGGGGCAGACGATCCCCGTCGATCTTTATGCCGCGGTGGCCGCGATTCTGGCCTATCTCTACCGGCAGCGCGTGGAGGCCGAGTTGCGTGAGCGCCGCACACGCGAGGCCGCCGCCAAAGCTCGGGAGCAAGCGCGTGCGGCGACCCAGTCCCGCCCTCCGGTCAACGGCATTCCACCACATCGAGGAGGTCCGCAATGAGCACGACAGCCCTGGCGACCGGAGTATTGCCCGCGCAATCGATCCTGCAGCGGCTGCGCGAATACGTGCTGCCGCTGGTCGCCATCAGCGTGATCTTCGTGATGCTGGTGCCGCTGCCGGCCGCGGCGCTGGACTTTCTGCTGGCGATTTCGATGGCTGCGTCGATCATTGTCTTTCTTTCCGCCGTGCAGATTCGGCGGGCGGTGGAACTGAGCGTTTTTCCCACCCTGCTGCTGTTGTTGACGCTCTTTCGGCTGGCTTTGAATATAGCCTCCAGCCGCCGCATTCTGCTGCACGGCTCCGAAGGCACCGCGGCGGCCGGCAAGGTGATCGAGGCTTTTGGGCAGTTTGTGGTGGGAGGCAACTACGTCGTCGGTTTTGTGCTGTTTCTGGCCCTGATCGCCATTCAATTCCTGGTGGTCTCGCACGGTGCGGTGCGCACCGCCGAGGTGACCGCCCGCTTCACGCTCGATGCCCTGCCGGGCAAGCAGATGGCCATCGACGCGGATATGAATGCCGGACTCATCGACGAGGCCGAGGCGCGCAGACGCCGCCAGGCGATTGCCCGCGAGGCCGAGTTCTATGGGGCGATGGACGGGGCGGCGCGTTTCAACCAGCGCGATTCGCTGGCCACGATTCTGATTACCGCCATCAACATTGTCGCCGGCTTGTTGATCGGGACATTGCAGCAGGGAATTGAGCTTTCGGAAGCCGCGCGCACCTACACGGTGCTGACCGTCGGCGACGGGCTGGTCACCCTGATTCCGTCGCTGCTGGTCTCAGTGGCCGGGGGAATCACATTAACCCGCGCCAACTCGGCGGGGCTGCTGGGCGGCGAGATTCGCCAGCAGCTCTTGGCCAAGCCGGCCACGCTCTATCTGGCGAGCCTGGTCTCGGCTGCCATGTGCCTGATTCCGGGGCTTCCGAAGCTGGCCTTTCTGGCCGTGGCGAGCGCGCTCTTCTGGGGCGGACGCCGGGTGGCAGCCCGCATCACTCTTGCTCCGTCGGCCGAGCCGGGCAGCGTCGAGAAGAAGAAGGCCGAGCAGGCCCAGGGATCCGACCTGGCCCAGTTGCTGCGCCTGGAAGAGCTGACCCTGGAGATCGGCTTTCAGTTGATTCCGCTGGTGGACGAGAAGCAGGGCGGCCAGTTGCTCAGCCGGGTGCGCACCCTGCGCCGCCATCTCTCCGCGGAGATGGGATTTCTGGTGCCGCCGGTGCATATTTCAGACAACCTGAGGCTCAAGCCGCGCGAGTACCTGTTCTCGCTGCGCGGAATAGAAATTGGCCGCTGGCAGACCGAGGGTCCGCAACTGCTCGCCGTTTCGGGTGACCCAGGAAGGCGTACGCTCCCCGGCAAGGAGACGCGGGAGCCGGCCTTCGGCGTACCCGCCATCTGGATCGCGCCCGCTCTCGAAGACCAGGCCATTGCCGCCGGTTACTCGGTAGTGGACGCGGTTACGGTGATCACCACCCATTTGGGAGAACTGATTCGCCAGCATGGGTATGAACTGCTGGGCCGGGCGGAGACCAAGCGGCTGGTGGACTCGCTGAACGAGAGCCATCCGAAATTGATGGAGGAACTGGTGCCCAAGCTGCTGACCCTGGGCGAGGTGGGCCGGGTGCTTGAGCAACTGCTGCGCGAGCGGGTCTCGATCCGTGACCTGGGCGCCGTGCTTGAGGCCTTGCTGGAGATTGCGCCGGTGAACAAGGGGCTGGTCGGCCTGGTCGAAGCGGCGCGCCAGGCGCTCGGCCGGAGGCTGATCCAGCCGCTGCTCGACGCTGAGGGCCAACTGCCGGTCCTGTTGCTCGATGCCGGGCTAGAAGAGGAGATACTGGCCACCCTGTCGCCGGAGACGGGACAAAGGCTATTGGCCACCGGGACGCCGGGAACGCCGGTGGTTCGCCGCCTGGCCGATTCTTTGAGGCAGCTTATCCCAGCCGCCTCGGCTGCGGCCCTTCCCGTGCTCCTAGCTCCAAGTCCGGCCCGTTATCACGTCAAGCGCTGGCTGGAGCCTGTTTTGCCTCGCCTGGCGGTGGTTGCGGCCGGTGAGATTCCGCCCGAGGTTCGCTTGCGTCCGGTGGGAACGGTGCGCTGATGGAGCGGACGGGGAAAAGGACGAACCGTTGAAGTGATCAATTTGGACGAAATGCAGTTTTGAGTTGGGGTGAAGGGGACGGCGATGGGGATGGAAGCAGCGAATGTGGCGGGGATGCAGGCAACAATGCGCCGGGGCGCACGAGGGGGCGGTTATCCGCCCGGGGCTCCGCCAGCGGCGGCGGCGCTCACAGTCGAGCAGGAGAGGATCCTGCTCGAGCACCTGCCCATCGTTCGGTTTCTGGCACGCCGCATCCACGAGCGCCTGCCGCAGCATGTGGACATCGAGGACCTGGTCTCGGCAGGTGTCCTGGGGCTGATGGACGCCTTCTCCAAATTTGACCCGGCCAAGAAGGTGCAGTTTCGCTCCTATGCGCAGTTCCGCATCCGGGGAGCCATCCTGGACAGCTTGCGGACGCTGGACTGGAGTCCGCGCGAGTTGCGCCGCAAGGGCCGCGCGGTTGAAGAAGCGATCCGGGTGCTGACGGCGCGGCTGGGCCATGCCCCGGGGGAGGCGGAAGTCGCCGCGGAGATGGCTTTGGGTCTGGACGACTACCAGCAGCTTCTGGGGGATCTGAAAGGCCTGGAGATCGGCACGCTGCACATGGAGCGCAACGAGGATTCGGGCGAAGAGGAGCTGGCCTACGTGCCGGGCCGTCCCGAGGAGGACCCGCTGTTCCGCTGCCTGCGAGGCGAACTTGAAGAGCGGCTGGGCGAGGCCATCCAGAATCTTCCGGATCGGGAACGGCTGGTGATGAGCCTCTACTACTACGAGGAGATGACCATGCGCGAAATCGGCCTCGCGCTGGGAGTGGTCGAGTCGCGGGTTTCGCAGATGCACGCCTCGGCGGTGGCGCATTTGCGGGGCTCGCTCCGGGACCTGGCGGCGCGCGGCGCCTTCGAACATGCGCGGGCTTCGAAAACGCACGAGCGGGCCCGGCGTTGAGCTGGGCCGAGAGAAGCGAAGTGGCGGGCGGGGGTAGGACGTGCAGGAAAGTTTTGAAAGAACGGGCGCAGACAGCTGTGTCCACGGGGGGAACGGCTGATGGACAAGATGCTCAAGCAGGACGAGATCGACGCCCTCTTTGAAGCCGCCCGGACCACAACCCAGGAGGCTCCGCGCAACGAGGTGCGGGCGCGTGTCGTTCCCTACAATTTTTCCTCGTCGGGACAGATCTCGAACGAGCAGTTGCGCGCCATCAGCATGTTGAACGACCTGTTTGCGCGCAACCTGACTCACAACCTGGCGGCCTGGCTGCGCACCCGCTTCCAGGTCAACCTGGTCTCGGCCGAGCAGATTCCCTTCAATGAGTTCCTGCTGCGCATCCCCGAGATCAGCTATGTGGCCTCGGTGCGCCTGGAGCCGCTGGGCGCGCTTTCAGTGCTGCAGTTGGATCTTGCGCTGGCCCCCCCCATCATTGACCTTCTGCTGGGCGGAGATGGCCGGGACGGCCCCATGCGGGAACTGACCGACATCGAGGAGTCGATCCTGGGCAGCGTGGTGGAAATCGTCTGCCGGGAACTGACTGCGGCCTGGCAGCCGGTGGGGCTGAGCTTCAACTTCGAGCGCCGCCAGATGCAGACCCAGGTGGCCCGCATCATGGCGGTCACCGAGAAGACCCTTTGCCTGAGCTTCGAGATTCGCATGCCACACAGCTCGGGTCTGCTCAATTTGGCGTTTCCGGCCGTGGTGGCCAACACTATCCTGCGCCGGCTGACCTCGGACTGGGGCCGGCGGCGCCGCCACGCCGGTGAAACCCGGGAGCGAATGGCGGCCGCGGCGCGCCGCATCCGTTTTGGCGCCTCGCTGCAACTGCCGACGGTTCGGCTGGCGGCCAGCACCATCGAGAACCTGAAGCCGGGGATGGTTTTGCGCCTGGACCTGGCGGCCAATGCCGTGCCTGAGTGGCGCGTCGGAGGGCTCGCTCTTTCGACCGCCCAGGCCATTCGCCAGGGCGCGCACCGCGCCGCCCGCATCGAGCGTCCGATCTGCGAGGCTAAGCCATGAAGACCTATTGTGAATGTTGGATCGGGGTCGCCAAAGCGCTGTTTGCGCAGGCGCTGGCTGGAGAACCGGAGTTTGCCGAGTCACCGCTCCCCTCCCCGCCGGGGGCAATGTTTGCCTTCGCCGCCACCGTGTCGGGAGACGTGGAGGGCCGCTTCGAAGTGCTCATCGAGGACACGATTCTCGAGTCTCCACTGCTGGGCGAGGGTGTGGACCAGAAGGCCGGATGGGGTGAGCTGCTGCGCGAAGTGGCCGATGCCGCGGCAGGGGAGCTGCTGGCCGGAACGGGCATAAACTGCCAGGTCGAGAAATTCGAAGAGGCTACGGGAGAGATACAGGCTTCCAGAAGCTTCCAGTTGAAGTGCGGCAAACGCGTCTTTGCGATTATGGTGCGGGACCGGGTAGCAAACTCGAGGACGGCAGATCAGCCATCGGCCGCCCGGGGTGCATCCACAGCTGACGGGTTGCCCGCAAACACCAGCTCCGGCATTGAATTACTGCTCGATGTCGAGCTTGAAGCCACGCTGCGCTTCGGCTGCCGTGAGTTGCCGCTTGAGGAGATTCTCGACCTTGGGCCCGGCGATGTGGTGCAACTGGACCGCCACGTGTCGGACCCCGTAGACCTGGTGGTTGGCGACAAGATTGTGGCGCGTGGGGAAGTCGTGCTGGTGAACGGAAACTTTGGCCTGCGCGTGACCGAGGTGGCCGCACCCAGGAAGCGGCTGGAGAGCATACGATGCCTATTTTGAGCCGGAACCAGGGCTGGGGGGGAAGGCCGGCTCCCCTTGAGACCGCTTTGCGGCAACAATCGACGGGAGCGGCTGTTGGATACGATGCTGCGGCTGAACGGCAAGCGGCCGCAGGCGCCGGTCACCGGGGCGGCCTGTTCGAGACCTGCGCCAATCCCGGCTGTGACTCCGGCTGGCTGCATCTCTGGCGCAGCCGCTCAGCACCAGTGTTTGAAGGCGGCTGGAGTTGTTCAGCGGCGTGCACGGCGGCGCGGGTAGCCTTAGCGGTGGGCCGGGAACTGGACGGACGCGGAACTGCGCCGGAGAACCACAGGCATCGCATTCCGCTGGGCCTGGTGATGCTCGAACAGGGCTGGATCACTTCCGGGCAACTGCGCCAGGCGCTGGACGCGCAGAGGGTGGCCGGCACGGGACGGCTGGGTTACTGGCTGGTGCGCCAACAGGGAGTGAGCGAACAGCTGGTGACCAGGGCGCTGAGCCTGCAGTGGAGCTGCCCGGTTCTGCCTCTGGAGTTTCACGACGCGGAGGCTCTCACGCCTCTTCTTCCCCGGCTGTTTGTGGAAGCATTCGGAGCGCTTCCATTGCGGGTGGCCGCGGGCAAGCTTCTTTATCTGGGGTTTGAGGATCGGCTGGATCCCGTTGTGGCCCTGGCCGTGGAGCGGATGAGCGGCCTGCGGGTGGAGAGCGGGCTGGTGCAAGGTTCGCTTTTCCGCCCCGTGCACGGCCGCATGTTGAGCGCGAAGTTTCCATCCGTGGAGCTGATCGAGGCTGTTTCGGAGCCGGTTCTGGTGCAAGCGCTGGCGAAATCGATCGAGCGGGCGCGTCCGGCTGAGTCCCGGCTGGTCAGGGTCCACGATTGCCTGTGGCTGCGGATGTGGCGGCGTGCGCAGGGCGGCCCGATGCCGGAGCGGGACTCGGTTCGGGACCTGATCTGCACGATCGGTGCTCACTGAGGCGTTCGCCCGAAGAAGAAGAATGCAAAAGTCTTTGAAGAACTGGCATGTAAGGCCGATATAGAGAAAGCGGAGGAGCCTGGGCATGAGTGAAGTTCGGATACTGATCGTCGATGATTCCTCGGTTATGCGCAAGATTGTGGAGCGCGCTCTCCGCCAGGCGGGTCTGGACCCGCTGGTGGTGCACGAGGCAGGGAGCGGCATCGAGGGATTGGAGCTGTTGCGGGTCAAGCAGGTGGAACTGATTGTCTCCGACATCAACATGCCTTCGATGGACGGGCTGGAGTTTCTGCGCCAGATCAAGGCACAGAACCTGGCTCCCGGTGTCCCGGTGGTGATGATTACCACCGAGTCAAGCGAAGAGCATGTGAAGCAGGCCATCCTGGCCGGGGCGCAGGGATATATACGCAAGCCGTTTACGGCAGAGCAAGTAAAGGAACGGGTTCTGCCGCTGTTGAAAGCGGCCTAGCCCCAGGAGGGATTGACGTGCAAATGAACGGAGGACGTGCGGCGATGATCGCACGGATGCGCGGGGGCGCAAAGGAGCAGGAAGGAACGCTGTCATTGCGGGACTCCATCCACCTGATCTCGGACCCCAAGAATCTGGATGCAAGCGTGGATGAGGCCTTTCGCATGATGCTGGGAGTCGAATGCCAGCGCGAGGTTGAGCCTTCGGCGATGGAGTCCGAGCAAGTAACCGCGGTGGTGGGTTTTGGCGGCGTGCTGAGCGGGGCCTGCGTGGTGAGAAGCGGCAACTCCGCGGCCATGAAGATCGCTGCAGCCATGGCGGACATGGAATTCACCGAAGTTGACGACATTGTCAAGGACGCGATCGGCGAGATGTGCAATATTCTGGCCGGAGCGTGGAAAGGCAAGGTTCCGGATCTGGCCGCCAATTGCGGGCTGTCGGTGCCTGCCGTCATCACGGGCAGGGATTACCATCTGCATGTTCAGGCTCCCGAATTCCGGTTGGTCCACAGCTACCGGTTCGACGACGCCAGTTTCGAGGTAACAATCGTCTGCGACGGCATTCAGTAAGGCCACTCCGCGGCAGGGGTTGAGGTGGGGAGTTGCGCTGGAACCGGGACCTTCAGGTCCCTGCGGATCCGGCGCAACGTCGCTCAAAGTGGGGCCGCAGCCGGCGTGGCCGTAAGCATCGCTCCCGTGCATTTCAGCGCGAGCCTCATTCCTCCCAACGGTCAGGACCCGGTTACGGGTTGCTGATCTTTTCCCGACTTTCTCCGCGAAACGTCTCATGCGAGAGAGCCGATTTTCTTTGCCCGCGATCCGCACCGGACCCGATCGGCAACGCACAGGGCTTCAATGCGGGATTCCATCTGCGGCACGACCCGCCGGGCTGTGCATGTTCAACCGTCCAGAGGAGTTCCTGCCGGTCAGCCAGTCCTCCATTTTTCCCTGTTTTGCTCCTCGACGATTTCGCTCCTCCCTGCCGATTCTGATGTTGTTCTAATCCCATCCGACATTTTCCGGTCCTTCGTCTGCAAGATCTCCAATTGAACAAGGAGCTTGACGCGATGGACAGTGGATACTATGCGGCGATGACCGGGCTGATGGCGCGGACCCAGGCCCTGGACACGGCTGCGGCCAACCTGGCCAATGCCCAGACGCCAGGCTATCGTGCGGAACGGGAATATTTTCGCTCGGTGCTTCTGGGACCCGACGCCGAGGACTCGCAACTGGGGCAAACAGTGAACAATTTTGGCTTGCTGGGCGGCGACCGGCTCAACATGGGCCAGGGCGCGTTACAGCAGACGGGCAATTCGCTGGACCTGGCCGTTGAAGGCGAGGGATTCTTTCAGGTCGAAACGCCGAACGGACTTCGCTACACCCGCGATGGCGGCTTCCACCGGGCCCAGAACGGGCAACTGGTGACGGCTGCCGGCGAAACCGTGCTGTCGACGGCGGGAAAGCCGATCTCCATCCCTCCCGGCGAGGTTACGGTGGGCGCCGACGGAGTTCTTTCGGTGGCCGGGGGCGCGGTGGCCACAGTGGGCGTCTTTACTTTTCCCAAGGGCGCACAGCTGACCCCCGAAGGGGCCAATCGCTACGTTGCGCCCGAGGGTGTCGCACCCACGCTCTCAAAAAACGCCTCGGTCCACCAGGGAGCCATCGAGACGGCAAATCAGGATGTGATCCAGGGAACCATGGACCTGATCGTCATGCAGCGCCAGGCGGAGATGATGCAGAAGGCGCTGACCATCTTCCATACCGAGTTCAACAAGACTGCCACCGAGGATCTCCCCCGGGTGTGAGCGACAGGGATTTGGGACTAGGGACTAGGGAACAGGGACTATGCAGTAGCGAGGGAGTGGGCGATGGATTCTCCGGGGACGGCTTTCTGGTCCCTGGTCCTTTAGTCCCTGGTCCCTCAAGAAGGAGCGGTATGATTCGAGCCCTTTACACCGCAGCCAGCGGCATGAGCGCGCAGCAACTGAATCTGGATACCATTGCCAACAACCTGGCCAACTCTTCGACGACCGGATTTCGCCAGTTGCGCCTGGAGTTTCAGGACATGGTCTATCAGAACCTGGTGACGCCAGGGGCGGCGCAGAGCCAGTCCACGGTCTCCGCAGGTCTGCAGATCGGTCTGGGTACCAAATCGGCAGCCACCGAAGTCATCATGACCCAGGGGTCGCTGAATCAGACCTCGAACCCGCTGGATGTGGCCATCGAAGGCACCGGGTTCTTTCAGGTGCAGCGGCCCGACGGGACGATTGCTTATACCCGGGCCGGGCAGTTTCAGTTGAACAACCAGGGAACCCTGGTGACTACAGACGGTGACCCGGTGATTCCCACCATCACCATTCCCGCTAACGCAACAGCGGTCACCATCACCCAGTACGGAGTGGTCAACGCGACGCTTCCGGGGCAGCAGAACCCCTCGCAGCTGGGGCAGATGCAACTGGCCACGTTTCCCAACCCCGGGGGCCTCGAGAGCATGGGCTCAAACCTGCTGCAGGCAACGCTCAGTTCCGGAGACCCGGTGCTGGGCAATCCCGGCGGAACGGAGGGGATGGGCACCTTGCAGCAGGGGTACCTCGAGAACTCGAACGTCGACGTGGTCACCATGTTCGTGCAGATGGTGCTGGCGCAGAGAGCCTACGAATCGAACTCCAAGGTAATCAAGGCAGCAGACGATATGTATTCCCAAGTCAACAATATGACCCACTAAATCGAAAGCAATACATGAGGAGTTGGGACATGAAGGACCGGGTGGGGACAGGTCGACGAATGAGACTCGGCGCGGCATTGCTGGCAGTAGTAACCGCGGCCTGTGCACATTCTCAGGGGGCGGGAACTCAATCCGCGGAGGAGGCCGGTTCCGGTCGGCAGATTCTGGTTGTTTCTCCCATGCCGGATTCGCCCGGGAAGGGGACCGGGGAGCAGATCGTGCGCGAGATCGTCGACCCGCACACCGGAAAGCAATGGCTTCTGATGCGAGAAACCGGAAATCCCGGCGGGCCGGGCAGGATGGTGTTGGCGGCGGACGCCTCTGGTTCAGACTCAGCGAGCAGCACTGGAGCTTGGTCGGCAACCGAATTCGGAGTGAGTGCACTTCATCCGGTGATTCACGCGGGAGACCGCCTGATTGTCGAAGAGCGCACACGGCTTGTAGAGGCGCATTTGGAAGGTGTGGCGATGGGTCCGGCGGCGGCTGGATCGGCCTTGAATGTGCGGCTGAAAATAGGCGGCAAGGTGGTGCGGGTGGTGGCCATCGGTCCGGCCCGGGCAGCCATGGAAACCGCGACTGGGGTGCAGCCATGAATTACAGATCGATGCAGGGTCGCATCCTGTTGATTGTCGCGGCAACTCTGCTTACGGGCGCAGACGGGCAGGCGTTTGCAAAGACGCAACAGAAGGCAGCCCCGTCGACCACCAGGGCGACCCCACCGGAGGCGGCGCTGCGCGCATATATCGAACGGGTGCGGGCGCAGAATGCGGCCGAGGTACGCACGGCGGGCTCGATCTGGAGTCCGGAAGGCCGGCTGGTGCGGCTGGGCACCGATGCCAAGGCGGCGAAGGTTCATGACGTGGTCTCGGTCGTGGTTACCGAGAGCCTGGCCGCATCGACCGACGGGCAGGTGAAGAACTCACGCGCCTCCAGCGCGAATTCTGGATTGACGTCCTTGTTTGGCAAACTGAAGTCCTCAAACAACTTGCAGAACCTGCTCGGGATGACCGCATCTTCGGGGCTTTCTGCGCAGGGACAGAGCACGACCAATTCGAGTCTCGCGACCACCTTTGGTGCCGAGGTGGTGGATGTGCTGCCCAACGGAATGCTGGTGGTGCAGGCGACAAGGCAGTTGACCTTTTCGCAGCAGACGCAGTTGATCAAGCTGCGCGGACTGGTCCGTCCGGAGGACGTGAGTGCGCAGAATCAGGTTTTGTCGACCGCCATGACCGATCTTGAACTCGAGGTGACGGGCAAGGGCATCGTGAACGACTCGACGTACCGGCAGAACCCGTTGGTGCGCTTCATCGAGAAACTGCTGGTGTTCTAGAGGCAGGGAATAGGGAACAGGGAGCAAGGGTCACAGGCGGGAGCTGCGGATGCGCGAAACGAGGGCCATGGGGGACACGAGAACGGTGGGGAGGCATTTCTGGCGGCGGATTGCGATTGCCTCGGCGCTGATGCCGGCCTTGCTGGCGGCGCGTCCTGAGACGGCGGGGCAGTTGGCGCGGATCAAGGACGTGGCGACGATTGAAGGGATTCGGGACAACCAACTGGTCGGCTACGGACTGGTGGTGGGCCTGCGGGGCACGGGGGACAGCTCGCAAACGGTCTTTCCGGCGCAGACGCTGATTTCGGCTCTGGAACGGATGGGAATCACGGTTCCGCAGACCGGGTCGAACAGCGCCAGCAACATGCAGGTGAAGAATATGGCCGCGGTTTTTGTGGTGGCCACGCTTCCGCCCTTCAGCCGGCCTGGCTACAAGGTGGATATAACGGTCTCCTCGGCGGGCGATGCTCGTTCGCTTGAGGGTGGCATCCTGCTGATGACGCCGCTGTATGGTCCAGACGGCCAGATCTACGCCCAGGCCCAGGGGGCTCTGGTGCTGGGAGGATACATGGCAACGGCGGGAGGCAATAGCCGGCAGATGAACCATCCCACCACGGCGCGGATTCCCGGCGGGGCGCTGGTGGAGCGGCCGGTGCCCTTTGACCTGAAACAGATGCACACGGTCAGCGTGGTGTTGAACGACGCTGACTTTCATACCGCGGAAAGAATGGCCGGGGCGATCGACCGGGCTCTGGGCGCGAAGCGAGCCCATGCAATCGACAGCCGCCGGGTGGAGGTAAGCGCAGCGCCGGAGGAAGATATGGCGGCATTGCTGGACAAGGTGGAGGCGGTCGAGGTCGAAGTCTACCCGCGGGCACGGGTGGTGGTGAACGAGCGCACGGGTACAGTGGTGATCGGGGGCACGGTGCGGCTGCAGCCGGTATCGATTCTGCACGGCGGATTGAGTGTCAACGTGATCTCCGAAACCAAGGTCTCGCAGCCTAATCCGGGCTCCGCGGGCACTACGCAGGTGGTCCAGCAGACCAGCGTACAGGCAGAGGACAAGCCGGTGAACCGCATCGACTTGAAAGAAGGGGCGACGGTGGAGGATTTGGTCCAGGAATTGCAAAGGACAGGAGCGGGGGCGCGGGATGTGATCTCGATCCTGCAGGCGATGAAAGAGGCCGGCGCTCTGGAGGCCGACCTGGAGGTGCTGTGATGCAATCGATCGCAGCAACAACAGAGGCCGCCGGCAACGCTCAAGCTACTCCACAACCGCGGCTGGTGCGTGCGGCCCACGAGTTCGAGGCGCAGATGATGAAGGAATTATTGAAGCCGCTGAGTAGCGGGAGCGGGCTGACAGGGGACGAAGAGGGGTCGGGCGGAGCGCTTGGGGAGTTTGCATCGGAGGCCCTGGGGCGGGCGCTAAGCGAGGCTGGGGGACTGGGCATCGCCAACAGCATTGTCCACGACCTTTCCCGGAGTGGCACCAGACCGGTAAGTGCACAGGTAACCGGAAATCTGCACGCCAATACCGTCATGAGAAGGGCTGAATGACTAGAGTGATTTGTAAGCGAGCCGATGAAGCCAGCAAGGAGAAATGAAGATGGACATTCGCAACAGTCTTGAAGGGTTGAAATCGCTTTTGGGGACGGCTGCGACAGCGCCGGCATCCACGCAGCCGGCGAAGAGTGGCGCTACGGCGGGGACGAGCGCACTGGGCAGTGACCGGGCAACGTTGAGCAGCGCGGGGAGCGAGGTCTCTCAGGCCGCCGCCGGCTCGGATGTCCGCATGGACAAGGTGGCCAGCATACAGGCGGCGCTGGCGTCAGGAACCTATAGTGTGCCCTCATCCGCGGTGGCCTCGAAGATGGTGGATTCGATGCTGAACGGGGACAAGTAATCCCGGACTGACTCACGACGAACCGGGAGTTTTCGCAAGGTGGGAGTGTTTGCCTGGCAGAGCAGGCCCCATAGGATCTCTGGCCGACTGGGCGGACGATGGGCGAGCGGTCGTCAAAGGGAAGCGGCCCGGCAGGATCGAAAGGGATGATGTCGATGGAACTGGCAGGAGAGCGCCGCAGGAACCCGCAGATGAAGGAATTGGTCGTCGAAGCTTCGCGGGCGCTGGCGCGGCTGGATGCTGACCGGCTGGAAGAACTGGCGCTGTCGTGCCAGGCATTGAATCGTGCGCTGCCGCCGGTGAGCGAGGAAGAGGGCAGGGCGCTGGCAGCCGAAGCCAGGGAAGCCGCGGGGGAGATGGCGGTGTTTCGCAGGGTGCTGGAGGCGACCCGGGCCAATCTGGGCGTGATGAACCGGCTGCGGGAACTACGCGCCGGGCGGTTGGAGTACGGCGGACAGCCAGGACGGGGATGGTCGGGAACGGAGAACCGGCATGGGGACAATTAGCTCCGCATTCAGCATGATGTCGCAGGCCCTGGACGCCGATCAGGCAGCGCTCAATATTGTGGCCAACAATGTGGCCAACGCCAACACCACGGGGTATACGGAAGA
>JBEKTB010000099.1:0-21060 GCA_049516495.1 Occallatibacter sp. | reverse complement strand
CCCCAGGCGATCAATGCCATCTCAGTGGGTCGATGGAAAGAATGGCTGATAGCGAAGGGTTTCACAGTAGATGAGCACCAGAGAGATGAAGACTTCACCACGCCTTGTGCACACCTCATCAAGAAGCAGTCGTACTACCACTGGATTTATCAAGACGAGACAGGCATCCACGATCCAGACCCGAAATTCATGTATGTATCACCCGAATTAATCACGCTTGATACGTACTATCCCGAAGGAAGGGTACTCACGATCTCCGTCAGGACTTCGTGAAGATCACAAGGGACCCATTGCGACACTACGGCTGAGGAGCCTGCGCTAAATCTCATGGCAAGGTATTGATTACAGACTGCTTACTAACAAATAAACTTTAGTGCTGCCGGAATGTTACCACCAGATAGGGGGGTGGGGGGTAGGGAAATTTCGGATGCTGCGATGGGTTGGATGTGCGCAATTCAGAAATATGCTGCCGCATTGACCTTTTCCTCCATGATCGATTGTGCGCTGAGCAGACTTTAATTTCTGCAAGAATTGGGACATGAAAATGGGGCGCATCCAAACTGCGGATGCGCCCCGGGTTGTTTGCGGCTGTTCGTGGCTACTCGGGCAGAGTCAATTTGCCCTTCACATTGAAGGTCTGCGTGAGGGTCTGAACGCCGGTATGCGGCTGGCCGCCGCCTACTGAGACCGTGTATGCGCCCTCGGCGACGATGGGCTCGCCCTCCGCGGTAACCATGCTCAGATCGCGGGGTTGGAGTTCAAAGCGCACTTTTTGCGATGCGCCGGCTTCAAGGTGAACGCGCTGGAAGGCTCGCAGGGCCCGCAGCGGCGCGCCCGGCACGTCAGGAAATTCGAGATAGAGCTGGGCTACCTCGTCGCCGGCGCGGCGTCCGGTGTTGCTGACCGTAACTTCCGCCACTACCGGGCTGCCCGCCTGAACAGCGGCGGTGGGAATGGTGAGTCCGGAGTAGGAGAAGGTGGTGTAACTCAGGCCATAGCCGAAGGGGTAGAGCGGCGTTCCTTCAAAGTAGCGGTAGGTGCGTCCCTTCATGGCGTAATCTTCGAAGGGCGGAAGCTGGGTTACATCCTTGTAGAAGGTGACCGGCAGGCGGCCGGCGGGGTTGTTGCGGCCGGAAAGGGTATCGGCCACGGCCGAGCCGCCCTCTTCGCCGGGATACCAGGCTTCGAGAATGGCGTTGGCGTGAGCCTTGGCCCAATTGACGCCGAGCGCGCTGCCGTTGGTGAGGACCACGACCAGCGGCTTGCCGGTTGAGGCGACGGCTTCCAGCAGTTCCTGCTCCGGTTTGGGCAGGTCGAGGCTGGTGCGATCGCCGCCCTTGAAGCCTTCTTCGGTCACCTGCATCTCTTCGCCTTCAAGCTCGCTGGTGATGCCCACCACGGCGACGACCACATCAGCGGCCTTGGCAGCGGCGATGGCCGCGGGCTGCGGCTTCAGATCGACCTTTGACCAGACCAGGCGAGCGTTGGGAAGCGTGTTCTCGCCGGGCGCGTAATTCACCTCCAGGGCGGCGGGTTTGCCGGCTTCAAGATGCACACGGCCCAGCTTGGGGACTACGTTGGTGCTGTCCCAGGCCGAGGTGACATCCTTGCCGTCCAGCTTCATGCGGAAAAAGCCGTCGGCGGCCAGGCCCAGGTTGTAGTCGCCGGACTCGGTGGCTGTCAGCATCGCCTCATAGCGGATGGCGAGCGGCTTGACGCCGATGAGTTCGGGCGGCAACTGGGCCGAGGCGGCGTCGAAGGTGGGCTCGACGCGGACGGCCAGGGCCTTGGGCAGGGCCGGGCTGTTCATGTTCGACATGTCGAGCTTGGTGTAACTTGCCTTGACGCCGGGCTTGCCGTCGGTGGTGAGAGCCGAGGCCGGCACCGGAGCTGCGTCGTGGCTCAGGAACTGGGTGCCGGACACGTAGTTGATGGTCGCAGCGGGAAACTCCGCACGCAGGCCCTCGAGCACCGAGACGGTGTGGGAGGGGATTCCGTTGTAGTTGCCCAGCAGGACCCGCGTTTGATCGGCCAGCGGACCGACAACGGCGATCTTGACGCCCGTGGTGCGCAGCGGCAGGACGCCGTCGTTCTTCAACAACACCATGGACTCGTCGGCGATCTTGCGGGCCATAGCGCGATGTTCGGCGCTGTCCAGCAGCTTTTCATCGATCTTGGAGTAAGGCACCATCTCCGGAGGGTCGAACATGCCCAGCTTCATGCGCGCAGTAAAGAGGCGGGTGAGGGCAACGTCGATGTCGCTCTCTTTGAGGAAACCCTGCTTGACGGCGTCGAGATAGGGCTTGTAGTCGTGGTCGTCGTTGACCTTGAAGGTGAAGTCGACGCACTCGTTGTCCATGCCACGTTTGAGACTGATGGCCGAGGCTTCAGGCTGCGTGGGCTTGTAGTGGTGGCCTTCGAAGATGTCAATGACCGCGCCGCAGTCAGAAACCACGTAGCCCTGGAACGCCCACTTGCCGCGCAACTGATCCTGAAGGAGAAACTCGTTGGCGCAGGCGGGCTCTCCGTTGATGCTGTTGTAGGCGCACATGACGGAGCCGGCCTTGGCCTCGGTGACCGTGGCGCGGAAGGCGGGCAGATAGGTGTCGAGCTCGTCGTGCTTGCTGACTTTGACGTCGGATGTGTGGCGCGTGGGCTCGGGTCCGCTGTGTACGGCAAAGTGCTTGGGAGTGGAGATAACGCGGTAATAGCGGGGGTCGTCGCCCTGCATGCCGCTGACGAAGGCTACGCCCATGTGTGCGGTCAGGAACGGGTCTTCGCCGTAGGTCTCCTGGCCGCGTCCCCAGCGGGGATCGCGAAAGATGTTGATGTTGGGCGCCCAGAAGTCGAGGCCCTCAAAGATGTTGCTGTGGCCGGCGCGCACCGCCTGGACGTGCTTGATGCGGCCCTCGGTGCCGATGACCTCGGCCATCTGGTGGATGGCTGGCGCATCGAAGGTTGCGCCCAGGCCGATGGGCTCGGGAAATTCCGTAGTTCCGTTGCGCGCCACGCCGTGCAGAGACTCACTCCACCAATCGTAGGCCGGAACATTGAGGCGGGGAATGGCGCGCGCCTGATTGACAAGCTGGGTGGCCTTTTCTTCAAGCGTCAGCCGGTGCACCAGGTCTGCCGCACGCTGTTCAGGGGGCAAGCCGGGGTCGAGATAGGCGGGCTTTGAAGCATCCTGCGCTCCGGCCATCCACGCTGCCGCACTCAACGCCAACGCTGCTGCAGTTACCCGCAAAACAAAGCTCTTCATCGCAATCCTCATTTCAGAGATCAGTTGTCAGTTGTCAGTGGTCAGTGGTCAGTGGTCAGTGGACAGTGGATAGTGAACAGTGGACAGTGAACAGTGAACAGTGAACAGTGGACAGTGGACAGTGAACAGTGGACAGTGGACAGTGCCGGGGACTCGGGCGCATTCCGATTTTCTATGGGGAATAAATTTCCTGTCCGTCTCCGGCTGCCAACGGTAATGCGCGCGGGAATGTGCTGTCAAGCGGCGAGCGAGAATGGCCAATTTCCCATGGAAAATCGCTTTATATTGTTGGGATCGTGGCGGGTTGAATGGCCTCTTTCGGGCGCGACTTCGGCGAGATTTACCCCGTGCCCGGACGCTTGCGCCGAATGCGTGTAACCTTTCCTGTGCCTGGCCCGTAAGGGTAGATAGAAGGGGGAAGGGCGGATGGAGAACGCAGCGAGCGACGTCCTGAACCTGTTCCGGGAAGGCAACTCCGCAACCGTCGAAGCCGCTTTCGAAACGCTCTTCCGGCTGCATCAGCGCGCCGTTTACGGGTGGATTCTGCGCATTGTCCGCAACCCTTCTGTGGCCGAAGACCTGACGGTTGAGACCTTCTGGCGTATCCACAGGGCCCACGCCCGCTTTGAGCCGGCGCAGGGATTCGAGGGCTGGGCGCGGCGAATCGCTACCCATGCGGCGCTGGACTGGCTGCGTGCGCAGCGACCGGGGAGCGAGTTGTCCACGGAGATTTGCGGAGAACTGGCGGCTCCGGCAACTGGCGACCCGGCTGTCAGCGCGGAGATTCGGCTGAAGACGGCGCGGGCTTTCGGGCGGTTGCCGCCCAAACTGCGGATTGCGGCCACGCTGGCGGTGGTGGAGGAACTGCCGCAAAAAGAAGTGGCCGCAGCGCTGGGAATTTCCGTTGCGGCCGTCAAACTGCGCGTCTTTCGCGCACTTCGCTTGCTCAGAAGCGACCTGAAAAGGCAGGGAATCACACCATGAATGCTCACGATGAAGATCGGATCAAGACGCTTTTGCAGCAGGCGCTGCCGCCAATGGAAGGCGAAGCCGAGCCGGGCCGCGACCTGTGGCCAGCCATGCTGGGCCGCCTGAATGCGACGCCCGACGCAGAACTCAAGTCCGGCTGGGCGTGGTTCGATGGAGCTCTCGCGGCGGCCCTGGTGGTCCTTGTCGCGCTCTTTCCGGCGTCGATCCCGGTGCTTCTCTACTACCTGTGAACCCGCGGGCAACAACGCCCGCAAATCTGGAGGAACTTATGAGTACCCATCCCTATCTGCGCGCATTTTTGGCCGGCACATTTGTGCCCGTGCTGGTTCTGCCGTTGCTTCTCACTGTATTTATCGTGGTGCGTCTGGTGCTGCACGTGCCGTTTCCCATTGAGCGCGGCATCATCTTTCCCATGGCGCTGGTGCCGAGCCTGTTCGGCCTGTGGAACATACTGTGGCTTGCGTCTCACGAACGGACCCATCTGCCCATCGGGGTGCATGGCGCGGTGTTGCCGATCTTTGGCGCGCCTATCGGGGCTACGGTGGCAAGTTGCCTGGGCATTCTGACCCTGGGCGCGCACGGAGCGACCTGGTTCCATGCGTGCGAGGTGCCGTATGCGCTGATTTCGGTGTTCTTTCTCGCCGCGCTGGCCGGCTATTACCTGGTTTGGAAATACATTGTGGGCTTCCTGAACCGGACGCTGGGGATTGCGTGAGGCCGCTCTGCGCCAGGATCGTACACCGCGATGAGCAATGGGAAGACGATGGATGCTCGAGAACAAAACTCCGTTTCCATCTCCGTTTCAGTCGAGGAGGCAAAGATGTTGATTATTGCCAGGGCAGTTACTTATGCATCCCTCTTCATCGGGTTCATGTTCATCTATCTGCCGGCGCGCCTTTTGTCGTGGACGGGCATTGGAAGGCCGGAGGCGGCGGGATGGCCGCAGGTTGCCGGAGTCCTTATCGGCAGCATCGGGGCCGTGGCGGCTCTGAGTTGTGTATGGGCTTTCGTCATGATTGGTAAAGGCACCCCGGCGCCGTTCGATCCGCCGCGCAGGCTGGTGGTTCGAGGACCGTACCGGTTTGTCCGCAACCCGATGTATCTCGGCGCTGGACTGGCTCTTGCGGGGGCTGCGCTCTTCTATGTGTCAGCGCCGCTTTTGATCTATGCGGTCCTGTTCCTGCTCATCGCTCATTGCTTTGTGGTGTATTACGAGGAGCCGACGCTGCGGCGCAGCTTTGGGCCCGACTATGAATCGTATTGCCAGCGCGTGAGTCGATGGTGGCCGGGAGTGCAGAGCGTGCCGTAGAGCGTTTTGGCCTTGTTGTTTGGGGCTGGGATAGATCTTTGCTGTTTCACACCCTTGAATCGAAAAGCGATTCAAGGATGGGGCAACCATAGTTTTGTAAAATATTGAAACTAAGATGCTTGAGGCTGCTTTACGCGCCGGGATTGAAGAAGTCCCCAAGCCCGGCGCGCTGTGCGTGAGCGGCCATGGAGGCTTGAATCTCCAGCGCCAAAGCCAACGCCTCGCGACCCTGGCGGGCGGTAACGCGGGGCTGCTGGCGCGTCCGCACCGCATCGAGAAACGAGAGAATCTCCAGCCGCAGCGGCTCGCCGGGCGCAACCTCAGGCTTGATGAAAGACAGGCCGGGCGCGGGACCGCCCGTTCCAGTAGCGGCGAGTTTGGCCAGGAGGGCCGGATCGGCTTTGCCGGCAGCGATGGCGGCGGCGATCTCCGGAGGCAGGCCGGCGGCGGTCATTGAGCCGGCATCGGCATCCAGGCGAATCACCAGCAATTCCCGGCGGGCATAGTCGATGGAGACATACTGGCGGGGTTCGAAGAAGCGCAGCTTGCGGACGCGCTCGGTGGAGACGCGCGAGGCTGTGAAGTTGGCCACGCAGCCGGACTCGAACTCGACGCGAACGTTGGCGATGTCCACCTTGGGCGACAGGATGGGCAAGCCCACGGCGCGGACTTCGCGTACAGGGGAAGCGGCGAAGGTGAGCACGATGTCCAGGTCGTGAATCATCAGGTCCAGCACCACGTCCACATCCAGGGCGCGGGGCGTGAAGATGGAAAGCCGGTGAGCCTCAAAAAACATGGGGCGGCGCAGCCGGGGCTGGACGGCCAGGACGGCGGGATTGAAGCGCTCCAGGTGGCCGGGCTGCAGAATGCGGGCATGCTTTGCGGCCAGGGCAAGCAGATCGTCGGCTTCGGCGAGTTTTGCGGCGAGGGGCTTTTCCACCAGCAGATCCAGGCCGGCGTCCAGCAGAACCGAGGCGACCGCGTGGTGATGCACGGTGGGAACGGCGACGGTGGCGGCGTTGATTTTGAGATCGGCGGCCAGAAGCGCATCCACGGTCGCAAAGACGGGGATCGCGTATTTGGCTGCGGTTTCAGAGGCGCGGGCCGCGTTGGGTTCGACGGCTGCGACCAGGGCAACGCCCTCGCCGGCCGTCTCCAATTCGCGGTAAACGCGGAGATGGTTTTTGCCAAAGGCGCCAGCGCCGGCAACGGCAACGCGCAAAATGGGCTGGCTAGCTATCGCGCTGCCCCTGTTTGCGGCCCTTTGCCTGTTGGCTCCGGTTTCGGTTCCTGGCCTGCTTGATTCTGCTCCAGGCCTTCGACGGCCTTGAGGCAGCGGCTGTAGAGATCGAGCAGCTGGGTGACGTGCTCTTCCGGCTTGGGTGCGGCGGCTCCGCTGAATCCTGTGGAAGGCGCGGGCCCACGCCGGCCGTGGAGGCCACAAACTTGAGCAGATCGAGTGCGATATCTTCGTTGCGCCGGGCGCCGAGGCCCGCGCTGGTCAGAGCATCCATCGAGTAAATCTCCAAAGAGGATGCTACCAGATTGGGGCCTTTTCTTCCCTGCGCCGTCTCGCCTGGGCAGGGCAATCGCATGAACGATATCTTGATGACAATCTCGCCTTTTGCGTCGCCCCTACGGGGCTGAAACGCAGTTCTGGATTCCTTCCCCACGCTGAAGCGCGGGGCTAACGACCGTTGCGGCTCCGGCGCGATAGAAATCGGAACCCGGCTCGTGAAGGAACCCGGTTGGTCAACAAGATGGATTCCTGCGATTGCCCTGTCTGTCTGGCGGCGCGACTCAACCCGCCGCGATACCCTGAGATGCATGCACATGGCGTACATCGGAATGGGCGGCAACCTGGCCAGTTGGGCAGGGGCGCCTGAGGCTACCCTGGCGGCAGCGGCGTCAAGGCTGGAGTCGCTGGGGCGCGTAGTTTGCCGGTCGTCGCTCTACTCGACCGAGCCGGTGGGGTTCGCCGAGCAGCCGCGGTTTGTGAACGCCGTGGTGGCGCTGGAGACGGAACTGGAGCCTCGGGAGCTGCTGCAGGGGTTGCTGGCGCTGGAGCAGGAGTTCGGGCGCGACCGGTCGGCGGGGATTGCCAACGGTCCCAGGACGTTGGATCTGGATATCTTGCTGTTCGACGACCTCGAAATCAACGAGCCGGGATTGGAGATTCCCCACCCCCGGCTGGCTGAGCGCGCCTTCGTGCTGGTGCCTCTGAACGAGATTGCGCCGCAGATTTTTGATGCCCTTGAGGGAAAAACCGTGTCACAATTGCTGCTCAATCTGAACAAACGACTTAACCGGGTCCATGCGGTGGTTCAGCTTCAATGCGACAGTTGGCGCAGTGGCCGGGATGCTGGCGGTCCCGCCTAGCCTTGCAGCGCAAGCCCCCGTGACCATGACCGTCATCGTGGAGGATAGCAGCGGCGGAGCTCTCTCAGGAGCGACGGCGAAAGACCCAAACGGACGGGTGCTGGGACAGACGGATGCGAGCGGACGGCTGACGCTGGAGTGCGTCGCTCCCTGCAAGATGCGCATTGAGGCGCAAGGCTTTTGGGCACGAGACCTGGCGCTGACCTCGGGAACAACGCTGCGGCTCGATCCTGAGGGCAACACCGAAGTGATGACCGTAACCGCGTATCGCACGCCGCTGGGCGCGATGGAAAGCCCGGTGACCGCGGTGGTGCTTTCGCAGGTCGCTTTGAGCACCACGGCCTCCATCACCCTGGACAACCAGTTGCGCCAGATCCCCGGTGTCGAGCTGTTTCGGCGTTCAAGTTCCCTGGCGGCCAATCCCTCGTCGCAGGGAATCAGCCTGCGCGGGCTGGGGTCGACCTCGGCCAGCCGTACGCTGATTACCGAGGACGACGTGCCGCTGAACGACCCTGTGGGCGGGTGGATTCACTGGCAGGAGCAACCGGAGTTGGCCCTTAAGTCGATCGAACTGGTGCGCGGCGGGGCCAGCGACCTGTACGGATCGAGCGCCATCGGTGGAGTTGTGAGCCTGGTCTCAGCGCGGCCAACCTCCGACATGGCGGAAGTACGGTCCAGCTACGGAGCCGAGGGCACGTATGACGAGAGCCTGCTGGGCCAGGCCAAGCGCGAGCCCTGGGGTTTGCTGGCTGCGGGCGGCGCTCTGGGCACGGACGGCTACATCCAGGAGGCTCCCTGGGAGCGGGGGCCGGTGGACACCGCCTCCAGCGTCCACTCCCAGAATGGATTGCTGCTGATTGAGCACGACCGCGGAGGGCTACGGCTGTTTGCGCGCGGCACGGGTTTCAATGAGGCGCGCGGCAACGGGACGCCTTACCAAACCAACGGAACCCGCCTGTGGCGCTATGCGACCGGCGGCGATTGGCAAGGTCCACGCGGGGCAATGCTGGCAGCGCGGTTTTACGGCTCAGCCGAGCACTTTCGGCAGACGTTCTCAAGCATCTCGAATCGAGCGGTGTTCGGGGATCCAGACTGCACCTATCGCTGCGGAGAAACTCCCACGCGGTTTTCATGGACGCCGGACAACGAATTGGGCGCCGCAGTGCATTGGAGCCAGCCGCTGGGCGCCGGTTTGCTGATGGTGGCCGGGGCGGACGTCCACGACGTGCGGGTGTGGGACCGGGAGCAGACCTACGGGACTCACGCGGCGCTGACCAATCTCAGCGACCACCAAAGGGACCCGGCTGCCTATGCCGAGGCGATGTGGGTGCGCAAGGCATGGACGCTGACCGCCAGCGGCCGGGTGGACTGGTTCCGCAATTACGACGGGCGGCAGTTGCAATGGAGTGGGTCGAGTTGGGTACTTTCTCCTGGCCAGCCGGCGCAGCAAACCGAGCAGGTTTTCGACCCCCGTATGGGCGTGTCGCGCAAGATCATGAACCATTGGGCGTTGTCGGCAACCGGCTTCCGCGCCTTTCGAGCGCCCACGCCTAACGAGCTTTACCGCTCCACGCAGGTGGGCAACGAGTTGACCGTGCCCAACGACACCCTCGCGAGCGAACGGGCTACGGGCTGGGAGACGGGCCTGGCCAGCGAAGGTCGCTGGGGCAGCATGCGCGCAAGCTACTTCCTGACCCAGGTCAACCGGCCCATCACGGCCGTGACCGTCAATCTTCACAGCTCGCCGATCCTGCTGAAGCGGGAGAACCTGGGCCAGATTGAGAGCCGCGGCGTGTCGGTCGATTTCCGGTTGGCCCCGCGCCGGTGGCTGGCCGTCGATGGCGGCTACCAGTACGCTCACGCCACCGTGACGCGCGGCTCCCAGGACCTGGGCAACTGGATACCCGAAGTGGCGCGCAACCTGGCCACGACGAACGTACGCGCCTACCGGCCGGCGATCGGAACCCTCAACCTGCAGGCGCGGTTGAGCGGACGACAATTTGATGACGCCGCCAACCAGTTTCTGCTGCACGGATATTTTCGGCTGGACGCCTACGCGTCGCACGATTTCGGCAAGCGGCTGCAGGTGTTCACGGCAGGGGAAAACCTGCTGAACCGGCAGATTGAAGTGGCCGAAACCCCCACCATCACGCTGGCCATGCCGCGAGTGGCGCGGGCGGGTTTGCAGGTGAGGCTGGGCCGGAGGGGGAGGTGAGCCAGGCGCGCACAGCTAAAATCGTCTGGTGAGCCTCGACTTCAACGTACTCAACACAACCGAAGCCGGCGGGCGGCGGGGGCAACTCGATCTGCCTCACCGGACCGTCCAGACGCCGGTTTTCATGCCTGTCGGCACCGCGGGAACCGTAAAAGCCGTTGCCCAGGACGTGGTCGAAAGCCTGGGCGCGGAGATCATCCTCGGCAACACCTATCACCTCTACCTGCGGCCGGGGCACGAAGCCATCCGGCGCATGGGCGGGCTGCATCGGTTCATCAGCTGGCCGAGGGCCATGCTGACAGATTCCGGCGGCTTCCAGGTTTTCAGTTTGAGCCAACTGCGCAAGGTCAGCGACGAGGGCGTCCGTTTTCGGTCACACCTGGATGGCAGCAGCCACTTCTTTACGCCTGAGCATTCAATGGACGTGCAAATCGCGCTGGGCGCGGACATCTGCATGGCCTTCGACGAGTGCACCGAGTATCCGGCTGACCGACCTCGCGCCGAAGAGAGTTTGCGGCTTACCATGGCCTGGGCGCGGCGTTCGCTGGACCACTTTCGCGCGCACCGCGAGGAGGTGGGTTGGGGTCACGAGTTGGGAGGGCGCACGCAGAATCTTTTCGGCATCGTCCAGGGAGGCATGTTCCGCGATTTGCGTCGAGAAAGCGCGGAGCGGCTGGTGGAGATGAATTTCGACGGCTACGCCATCGGCGGCCTCAGCGTGGGCGAACCGCGCGAACTGACGATGGAGATGATCGCCGAGGTACTGCCGCTGCTGCCCGCCGACAAACCCCGCTACGTGATGGGCGTGGGCTATCCGGACGAAATTGAGCTCTACGCCCGTATGGGCGTGGACATGATGGACTGCGTGCTGCCCACCAGAGCAGCGCGGCATGGTCTGCTCTTCACCAGCGAAGGCCGGCTGAACATCAAGGGCGCGCGCTACGCGGAAGACCAGGGTCCGCCGGACCCCGCCTGCAACTGCATGGTTTGCCGGCGCTACACCCGCGCCTACCTGCGCCACCTGATGCAGTGCGGCGAGGCGTTGTCGGGGACGCTGAACACCATCCATAACCTGGCGTATTACCTGGGAATCATGGAACGCGTCCGGAAGAGTCTCGCCCCAACCGGCTGATTGGCTTGCCCGCTTCAGGCGTCGATGGCGGCTCCGAGCAGCTGCTTCAACGCCTGAACGTACTCGGTGAGCGCCTCGCGGCCGGCTTCGGTCATGCGGTAAAGGGTCTGCGGTTTGCGCTGAACGAATTTCTTTTCGATCGTCACGTAGCCGGCTTCTTCGAGCTTCAAAAGCTGTGCGCCCAGGTTTCCGTCCGTCGAGCCGGTCTTCGCGCGCAGCCAGGTAAACTCCGCCTCCTCAACCCCGGAGAGCAGAGAAAGCAGGGCCAGGCGCAGCTTCCCGTGAATGACGGGATTGAGTTCCGGCAACTCAGGCATGCGACGCACCCTGGTTCCGCTGGTGCAGCCGGTGCTCGCGGGCTTCGGCAATCATGCCGTAGACTCCGAAGACGATCTGGCAGAAGAAGATTGCGGCCAGAAACACGATGCTCGTCACGGTGTCGGAAGTGAAGGCGCCGACTACCCCTGCCGCCCACCAGGCCACGGCGCAGGCGAATTGCATCTTCCATTTCAGGACGATGCTCGAAGCGGCATTGGCCGTGCCGAGCATGGCTCCGATGAAGGCGACCGCGCCGTGCAGTTCCATCCTGCCGCTCAGGCTGAGGGACAGCATGATCAGGAACGTGGAAATGCCCATGGCCATCCAGATGGCCAGGATGGCGCGCCCAATGGTCGTCTCCGGATTCTTGCCGGAGTTGCGCGATGCGAAGATCCCGGTCAGCACGCCGGCGGCGATCATGGTGACCGGCCAAGCCAGCGCGCTGTGGCCCCAGGTGGCCCAGGCGATGGCGACATAGTAGGCCATGCCCCAGAGAACAAAGGTCCAGCCCCAGCTCTCGGTGCTCCGCCGTCCCTCGGCGATCATGGTTTCGATCAGGTTGAGCCTTTCTCTCAGTTCCTGTTCTTCAGCGTTTGTCGTCATAGCGACCTCCTGTGAGGACCGTGGAGACTGTTAGAGCAGTCCTCGATGAAGAGTATTCTACAAAATAGAGTATGCCGAGTCAAGAAATATTTTTGCCTGACCTTTCGAATTTGGGCGAGCTACGCCGGAATGGGTGGCCAAGGCTGCCGCTGGGGCCTTGCAAAGCTGCGCATCGGCCTCCATTCGCGATCAAGGACAAGGCTCAAATCCCGGGTTGCGCGGGCCACGACGGCGGCCCAGTCTCCGGGCGCGGGTTGGCGCAGCAGGCGGGCAGTCGGATACCAGGGGGTGGTTTCTGTTTGCTGCATCCAGCGCCAGTCCGCGAGATGAGGCAGAAGAATCCAGACCGGCCTGGCCATGGCCCCGGCGAGATGGGCAATGCAGGTGTCGGTGGTGATGACCAGGTCGAGCGTGGCCAGCAGGGCAGCGGTTTCGGAGAGATCGCGGTCGCGGCTGGAGGCGTCCCACAGAAAAACGTCGTCGGGAAGGGCGGGCAACTGTTGCGCGGCCGCGCCTTTTTGCAACGAAATCCAGGTGATGCCGGGAGTGCGCAGCAGGGGTAAAAGCTGGATGAGTTGCATGGAGCGCTGCTTGTCCGCCTTGTAGCGGGGATTGCCGGCCCAGGCCAGGCCCACGCGCAAAGACGGCTGCGCAGACCGCACGCTGGGAAACTGCATCCGCTTGGCGAGTACAAGTTGCCGATCGGCGCCCAGGTAGGCACCAGGCCAGGGGACGGTGTCTACATTGGTTCCGAAGACGGCGGGCAGGCTCATGAGCGGGCATTCGAGATCGAAATGCGACGGCTTTGCGCCCAGGGGGGCTGTTTCCGCGAGGCCGGCGCGCGCCAGGGCCAGCGAGCGCACGAGCCGCTCGACAGGAGCCTGCACCTGCAGGATGGGCACGCCGCCGCGCGCAGCAACAAGAGTGGCGTAGCGGCAGAATTGGATGGTGTCGCCCAACCCCTGCTCGGCGTGGAGCAGAACGCGACGGCCTTCAAGGGGTTCGCCCTGCCAGCGCGGCTGGCGGAAAACGCGGGGGCTGCGATGGACGTCGCGAAAGCGCCAGCGGGCCTCGTAATCGGGCCAGCCGCGCTCCCAGTCGCCCAGCCGGATGCGGGTCAGGGCCAGATTGTAGAGTGCTCCATGGCTGGAAGGCTCACGCTCGACCGCGGTCTGGTGTGCTCGCAGGGCCTCGCTCATGCGACCCAGATCGAGCAGGCAGTTTCCGCGGTTGGAAGCGGCAGCGCGATGGCCCAGCGCCTCGGCCCGCTCGAAGACCTCGACCGCCTCGGCAAAGCGGCGCTCCTTGTAGAGCAGAATGCCGTGCATGTTAATGGCTTCAGAGTGGGAGGGCTGGCGCGCGAGAGCCCAGCGCAGCCATTCCCAGGCGCCGGCGAGGTCGTCCTCAGCGGCGCGAAACTGGCACCAGGAGACCAGCGTTTCCACCTGCTCCGGGTTGAGCGCGAAGGCTTTGCGCAGGTACGTCTCGGCCTTTTCCGGGCGTCGGCGCTCCCGCTCCAGCAGCGCCAGGTTATTCCAGCCGGGAATCAGGTCGGGAAGCAACTCTACGGCGCGCTGCAAGGCGGCCTCGGCAGAGACTTCGTGACCCTGCTCGCGCAACAGGCTGCCCAGATTCATCCAGGCTGCGGCAAAATCCGGACGGAGCGCCAACGCACGCCGATAACGGGATTCGGCTTCTTTCAGCTTGCCCATGCGCGCCAGGACGAAACCGGCGGCAAACTCGCCCTCGGGCAGCCGCGGACGAAGCTTGAGAGCCTGGCAGTAGCGGTCGAAGGCTTCTTCATTCCGTCCCATCATGGCCAAGGCATTTCCCAGGCCAAGGTGGGCAGGCGCCAGCGCCGGCTGGCGGCGAAGGGCGAGCTCGTACTCCTGAATCGCTTTCTCGGGCCGTCCGGTGGCGATCAATAACTCGCCCAGTCCCAAGCGGGCCAGCGCATCCATGCCGTCCAGGCGAATGGCCTCCCGATAGGCTTGCTCGGCCTCTCCGCTTCGGCCCCCGGCTTTCAGCGCCTGACCCAGAGTCACCCAGGCCGTGCCCATTTCAGGCGCAACGGTCACGGCGGACTCGGCCATTCTGATTGCGCCTTCGGGCTGGCGGCTGGCCAACGCCACCAGGGCAATGCCCACCAGCGCTACCGGAAGGCGCGGGTTTTCGTCCAGCATGCGCTGGTAGCCGAGCGCCACCTCGGTCAACCGGCCGGTCAGGGTCCTGGGAACACGCGCTCTGCTTGCCTGCGTCGTCATAGTGATTTGGGAATCGAGCCGGCGCTGCGCACCCTTTTCAGAAGAGAGTCGCGCCAGGCCGGAGGAGTGTTCTTACCTGGAAGCTAGGCTGGCGCGCGCTTTCGCTCAACGGGAAAACGCGAGGGATGTGCAGATTGCCGCGTTAACTTTCCCCTTTTTTTGCGGGTTCGGTTTTGGAACTGGGGGCGCATAAATGGGGGTGTGCGCAATTCATACCTCAGGGGCTGAAGCCCTGACGTACCACCCGAAACGAGTTTTGCCGCATCTTGTTCGCGCCACCCGGCACGTTCGTGTTCTGGACAACTCCCCGTGTTAGATTTGGAGGGTTTGGTAAGCGCGGGTCGCTTCATAGGGCCGCATTCGGAAAGAAGACAGGCATCATGAGCGGATTGCAGCCGGACATTCTGCATTGCATCGGCAACACATCTTTATTGGCTTTGCGCAACGTTACGCCCACCAACGGCGCGCGCATTTTGCTGAAATTGGAAAGCGAGAACCCCACCGGCAGCATGAAGGACCGGATGGCGCTGGCCATGATTGAAGCGCCGGAGGCGGATGGGCGTCTGAAAGCGGGCGGCCCGGTGGTCGAATACACCGGCGGCAGCACCGGCGTGTCCCTGGCGTTGGTGTGCGCGGTGAAGCGGCATCCCCTGCACATCGTTACTTCCGATGCCTTTGCCAAAGAGAAGCTTGAGCACATGAGGGTTCTGGGAGCCAGGCTTCAGATCGTGCCCAGCGAGGGCGGCGGCATGACGGAGAAGCTGACCCGGGACATGATCGAGGCGGCCCGCGTGGTCGCCGAAGAAACGGGAAGCTATTGGACCGACCAGATGAACAATCGGGACCAGTTCGCGGCTTATCACCGATTAGCGGAAGAGATCTGGAATCAGACCGGGGGCAGGATCGATGGCTTTGTGCAGAGTGTGGGCACGGCGGCGTCTGTTCGAGGCATAGGGGAAGCGCTGCGCCGTTTTAAGGAACAGATCCGAATCGTTGCTGTCGAGCCGGCGGAGTCGGCGGTGCTGTCGGGCGGGAAGCCGGGCGCGCACAAGATTGACGGAATCGGAGCGGGGTTTGTGGTGCCGCTGTGGCAGGAGGGCATCGCGGATCGGATTGAGCGGGTTTCGACGGAGGAGGCAGTGGCCATGGTGCATCGGCTGGCCCGGGAGGAAGGCGTCTTTGCGGGGACTTCCACCGGCTGCAATGTAATCGCCGCTTTGCGACTGGCCGAGGAGCTTGGGCCCGGCGCGACTGTCGTGACCATCATGTGTGACACGGGGATGAAGTATCTGAGCAAAGCGGTCACGCCACTCCCGGAGGCGTGACCGAAATCAGGTTTGTGCCGGGCCATGAACTCTTCACCTGGAGACAGGGGAGGACGGTAGCAGCTTGAACGTCGTCGCCAGAGTCGCCTCCGATGAGTCGCCAACCCATACGGTGAAGGCTCCCGGTTCGACGACCCATTTCCTTTCAGCATTCCAGATGGCAAGGTCGTCTTGCGGCACCTCGAAGGTGACCGTCTTTGTCTCGCCGGGCTGGAGGTGGATGCGGGAGAAGCCCTTGAGAGCCCGCTCCGGGGTTTCTACGCTGGTCACGTCCTGCCGAACGTAAAGCTGCGCGACCTCGTCGCCCGCGATTGTTCCCGTGTTGGTCACGTTCACCGCGACGGCGATGCTTCCTTTTCCGAGGGCAGGCGCCTGGACCTTGGGGCTGTCGAAGCGGAAGGTGGTGTAGCTCAGGCCGAAACCGAAAGGAAAGACGGGCTTGTCGTCGCCGTCCACGTAGCGGTGATTCTTTGACGGATCGAAGTTGTAGTAATCCGGCAGAGTGCCTGTGCTGCGCGGGAAGCTGACCGTCAGGTGGCCTGCCGGGTTGTTTTCGCCGAACAGCGTCATGGCGATGGCCTTGCCGCCGAACTCGCCTGGGTACCAGGCCTCGAGGATGGCTGGGGCGTGTTCCCTGGCCCAGCCGATGGCGAGGGGACGACCGTTCTGGAGCACAAGAACCACAGGCTTGCCGGTGGCAACGATGGCTTCAAGCAGGGCCTCCTGGTTGTCGGGGAGATCGAGATTGGAGCGGTCGGAACCTTCGCCGGAGATGCCGGGACGTTCACCCAGAGCGAGAATTACCGCATCCGCAGTGGTCGCCTGCGCCACAGCCTGGGGAATATTCTTGCCGTCCGCGTAACTCAAGCCGGCCTTGGGGAGCAGCTGTTGCAACTCCGAAAAGAGGTCGTTATGGATTGCCGGGTCTGGCTCGGGCGCGTAGTCGCCATAGCGCGCGATCGTTGCATTGGGTCCAATGACCACGATGCGCCTCAGTTTCTTCGAGAGGGGCAAAAGGTGATTCTCGTTCTTCAGCAGGGTCATCGATTGCAGTGCGGATTGCAGTGAAATATCCAGATGCTCCTGGGCGCGATGCACCTTGTCGTTGAGAGCCGGGTCGACCAGAGGATGATCGAAGAGGCCCAGCTCAAACTTCACCCGCAGGACGTCGGAAACCGCGCGGTCCAGAGATGCGGAAGAGAGCGAGCCGTCCCGAGTGCCGTCGATGATGGCGTTCTGAAAGGTCTGGTGGTCGAAGTCGTAAAACTGCATATCGACTCCGGAATTGATGGCCATTACCACCGCATCCTTGGGGGTGGCGGCAACCCGATGCGCGCCGTAGAGCCGCTGGATCGCGCCGAGGTCTGACAGCACAAAGCCCTTGAATCCCCATTCCTGGCGAAGAATGGTCTTGAGCAGAAAAGGGTCGGCCGTTACCGGGATTCCGTCGATCTCGTGGTAGGCGGCCATGGCACCCATCGCATGACCCTGACGGAACGCCGGCTCGAAGGACTTCAGCATCACGGAACGGAGTTCCCGTTCACCGTAGTGTCCCGGGGAGGTGTTGGTCCCGGACTCCGGTGAACCGTGGCCGGCAAAGTGCTTGGGCTCGGCAATGACGGTGTGATCGCTGGCCAGTGAATCGCCCTGGTACCCCTCGACGTAGGCCAGTCCCATCTGCCCGGTCAGGTAGGGGTCCTCGCCAAAATCCTCCTCGACCCTGCCCCAGCGCGGCTCCCGAGCGAGATCCAGCACCGGCGCAAAGAGCATGCCCACGCCTGTTGCGCGCGCTTCGGCGGCAATGGCGGCTCCCGTCTTCTTCGCTAGCTGCGGGTTCCAGGTAGCGGCCAGGTTGATCTGCGCCGGAAATATTGTGCCGTTGGCAAATGCGTGCAAGCCCTCTTCGGCAAAGAGCGCCGGAATGCCCAGGCGGTTGTTCTTCATCACCCAGGTCTGGATGGCGTTGTTCAGCGCAGGAGCCCCATAGAGGTCGTGAATGCTGCCGACGCCCAGGCGTCCCCAGGTCTTCTCCGCCTCCTCCGGTCTGAAGCCGTGGGCCTTGATCTCGTTGGCGGCCTCTTGCGCGTCATCCTGGACCGACGGCGAGACTCCGCGGTACATATCGAGCTGGCGCGCTTTTTCTTCCACGGTCATCCGGCCCAACAGATCGCGAACGCGATCTTCGACGGGAAGTCCGGCCTGTCTGTAGGGAGCATCCGGGGGAATGGCTGGCGACGGTTGTTGCGCCGCGGCTACGGCGGCCAAACCTGCACAGAGGATCGCCATTCCATAAATAAAAAGAGCATGACGGCTTTTCCTGAAAAAATTCACGCGTTTGTCCTTGCTTTCCGGGTATCCCGGTTTCGATTCCGAGAATGAGGAGACAAGCTCGGCGCCCAAGGTCTGCCGGTGGGTCTTGATTTGGAAACCCGGGAGACAATGTGTCCTACTTGCCCAACTCCTTCACAAAAAAGTCCGCCATCAGGTGGTTGGCCTCCTGGGCTTCGGGCAGCATCGGGTCGTACCAGAAGGCGTGGGGCAGAGCGTCGTAAACTACCAGGCGCGCATCCACGCCGGCATTCAGGTAGGCGCGATGCAGGTTCACTGTGCCGCTGAGCAGCAGGTCGCGGCCGCTGGTGATAAACAGCGTTGGCGGCAGGCCGTGGAGGTCAGAGTAGATGGGCGAAAGCACCGGGTTCTTGGGATCTGTCCTGGCCACATATTCTGAGAGATGCGGGGTTGTGCCGGGCGGGTCGAGATGGCCGGTAAGGCCGCGCAGGGCGTACATGGCGATGGAGTCGCCGTCCCGCGCAAAGTCGCCAAAGCCGCTGAAGATGCCCAGGGCCGCCGGCATCGGCAGGTTGAGTTGCTTCAGCTTCGCGGCCACTTCGGCGGTCAGAATGGCCCCGGCCGAGGTGCCGTAGATGACGATGTGGTCGGGCTTGTAGGTCTTGAGCAGTTCCTTGTAGACGGCCACCGAATCGTCCACCGCAGCGGGAAACGGACTTTCGGGCGCAAGCCGGTAAAGCACGGCGACGACCTTGATTTTGGTGTAGCTGGCGATGGGGATGGACTCGGTGTAGGAGCCGGAGTCGGAGTTGAAACCGCCCCCGTGCAGGTTCAGGAGCACCTTGTCGCGGTTGGTGTCGGGCAGCCCTTCGGGAGTGACGATGCGAACCGGAACGCCGGCGATCTTGTCTTCGACCAGCTCATTGGGGCACAGCCGGCTCCAGGCAACTCGAGCGCGCGCGGTATAGGCGTCAGTTCCGGCGCGGCGCTGAGCCAGCGATTCCGGCGGTCCCTGGTCGGGCGCGGGATGGCCTACGACAAGCTGCGCCTGGGCACTGATGGTGGTCGGGACGGGAACCACGCGGGTAACATGCGCCGTGCCCTGGGCGTCGATGAAGCTGCTATCGCGGGTGGGCGCCTCGGCCGCGGTGGTGGGGTGGGGGTCGGCGGGCTGCTGCGCACCGAGAGCGGCCGTGGCGAGCAGGACAAGAAGGACGGCGGGACAGGGCTTGCGGTTCATGGAATGAGTCTCCTCGAGAAAAAGGATGGGTTCTGAGGGGCGTCCCGGCATGGAAGCGCGGAACGTGTCCACAATAGCAGAGAATCGTGGGCACTTTATTGATCCGGCCCTTCAAGAGTGTTGCGCTTTCCCACCCATTTCGCGATAAAACCTGCGAAGTGGATGGGGCACGGCGCTTCTATTTGGGGGCCCGATTCAAATGCGGTTTTCTGCTGCCTTTTGTCCGTCGTCTGCGGTACATTGAAATTCCCATGACCACGACTACCACCAGCGAGATTCGCAACCTGATCGGCGGCAACTGGCTCAAGCCTGCGAGCCAGGACGGCCTGGAACTCTTGAACCCGGCAACCGGCGAATCCCTTGGCCAGGCGCCGGCCGGCTCGGCTGCGGAGGTGGACGCAGCCGTCCAGGCCGCGCACGCCGCCTTCCCTGCCTGGCGCGCAACTCCGGCCGGGGACCGCGTGCAGTACCTTTTCAAGCTCAAGAACCTGCTTGAAGAGCACCTGGACGAGGTGGCCGGCCTGATCACCGTGGAGAACGGAAAGACGTTTGCGGAGGCGAAGGCCGAGGTGCGCCGGGGAATCGAGAATATCGAGGTCGCCTGCGGCATTCCGGTGCTGATGCAGGGCTACTCTCTTGAAGATGTGGCGCCGGGTATCGACGAAATCATGGTGCGCCAGCCGCTGGGTGTGGTGGCCGCCATTACGCCCTTCAATTTTCCGGTGATGGTCCCGCTGTGGTTTCTGCCTTACGCCATCGCCACCGGCAACACCTTTGTGCTGAAGCCCAGCGACCGCGTGCCGTTCGGGATAGCGCGGCTGGTGGAGTTGATCAGGGAGACAGGGCTGCCTGCTGGGGTTGTGAATCTTGTGCAGGGCGGCAAGGCGGCAGTGGACGCGCTGCTCGACCATCCGCTGGTCAGGGCCATCAGCTTTGTCGGGTCGACGCCAGTGGCCCAATACGTTTATACGCGCGGGTCTGCCAGCGGCAAGCGGGTGCAGTGCCAGGGCGGAGCCAAGAATCACGTAGTGGTGCTTCCGGACGCCGATCCGGAGACGACCACCAAGATCGTCGCCGACTCGGCCTTCGGTTGCGCAGGGCAGCGTTGCCTTGCGGTCAGCGTGACGGTCGCCATCGGCGAGGCGCAGGGGTGGTTCCGGGAGTCGATTTCCGCGGCGGCAGCGGCGCTGAAGGTGGGCAACGGCCTGGACCCGGCCACGCAGATGGGGCCGGTGATCACGCCGGCCAGCCGGGACCGCGTAGTCTCGCTGATCGGCCAGGGCGCGCAGGACGGCGCACAACTCGTGGCGGATGGACGCGTCCTTGCAGGAGGTCGGACCGGCTCCTTTGTCGGCCCCACTGTGCTGGACGGCCTGCCGGCAACGAGCAAGTTGATGGAGACCGAAATCTTCGGCCCGGTGCTTTCCGTGGTGCACGCCAACTCAGTGGAGGAGGCCGTGGAATTGATCGATCGCTCCGCCTATGGCAACGCCAGTTCCATCTTCACTTCCTCTGGCGCTTCGGCGCGCAAGTTCCGCAACTCCGTTTCCACGGGCAACGTGGGGGTCAACATCGGCGTGCCGGCGCCCATGGCCTATTTCCCGTTTTCCGGCTGGAAGGGCAGCTTCTTCGGCGTGATGCACGCTCAGGGCCGCGACGCGGTGGAGTTCTTCACCGACAAGAAGGTGATTGTGGAGCGCTGGCCTCGCGAGTGGTCGCGGAAGTTTTAGAGCTGGG
>JBEKTB010000098.1:0-14185 GCA_049516495.1 Occallatibacter sp. | reverse complement strand
GCCGTCTGCAACACGCCGTCGCTGTTCGGCATCGGACTGCTGCTTGGGCTGGACACTCTGGTGGCGCAGGCCTTCGGGCGCAAGGACCATGACGGCTGCCATCGCTGGCTTGCGCAGGGGGTGTACCTGGCCTGCCTGGTTGCGCCCGCCTTGATGCTGCTGATCTTCCTGGGCAGCTTCGGATTTTCGCAATTTGGGATCAACCCACAGGTTGCCGGGCCAGCGTCGAGCTACCTGCGCATCCTCAACTGGGGCACCCTGCCGCTTTTGCTCTATGGCGGCACGCGGCGCTACCTGCAGGGCGTGGGCGATGTTCGTGTAATTACAGTGACTTATGTGGGCGCCAACCTGTTGAACTGGTTCGGCAACTGGGTGCTGATCTACGGCAAACTCGGGCTGCCGGCGCTGGGCGTCAACGGCTCGGCCATCTCGACGGTGGTGTCTCGCGTCTTCATGGCGGCGGCGCTGCTGGGGTTTGCCTGGCGCTATGAGCGCAAGCGCGGCCATCCGCTCTTCCGCCACTGGCCGGGCCCCAGCCTTGCGAAGCTTCGGGAACTGGTCCGGCTGGGCGCGCCGGCGGCAGGTCAGATACTGCTCGAAGTGGGGGCCTGGAACCTTGCAACTCTGTCGGCCGGCTGGTTGACTCCGGTGGCGCTGGCGACCCACCAGATCGTGCTCAACTATGCCAGCGTCACTTTTATGGTGCCACTGGGCGTCTCGGCTGCCGCCGCAGTGAGCGTGGGCCACGCGGTGGGCGCGGGAGATGGAGCGCGGGCACGCCGGGCCGGATGGATGGCGCTGGGATTGGGAACCAGCTTCATGCTGATGGCGGCGGTGGTTTTCCTGGTGGCGCCCGGGCCTCTGATCGCCTTGTATACGAACGATCCGCGGGTGATGGCCGTGGGTCCGGGCCTGCTCGGTGTGGTGGCGGCCTTTCAGATTTTCGATGGCATCCAGACGGTTTCGACCGGGTCCCTGCGGGGGCTGGGCGAAACGCGGGCACCCATGCTGGCCAACCTGGTGGGCTATTGGGTGCTGGGGCTCCCGCTGGGGTTGTTCTTGTGTTTTGTACTGCACTGGGGCATTTACGGCCTGTGGGTCGGGCTGACGCTGGCCTTGATCGTCATCGCTTCGACCTTGCTCCTGCGCTGGCACCGGGATTCGACTCGGGTGGCGCTTGCAGGCTGAAATGTCCGGGGTTTTCGGCGCGCTCATTGAGCAAGCCTTGCCTATGCGCAACCGGGTCCTCATTCATAGGACTAAAACCGGTTACTGTTCGCATCTACAGCAAGACGATCTTGATAGTACGTGACTATAATCACATTTGAGCGGACGGAAGACAGACGCTTTTAAGAATTCATCGGAAGGGAATTCCGCCAAATGGCGACAGGCGACCTTGCCCTGGGTGAAGAACAGGGCGCATTCAGCGCGCGTAAGCGCGTCTCCAACGATTTCAGCATCAACGTAGCAACGGTGAACGGGTCCGGCTCGCAATCCGCCAATAGCGTTCTGCTGAAAAGCATCTTCGGAATGGGCGTTCCCGTCAGCGGAAAAAACCTCTTCCCCTCAAACATCGCCGGACTACCCACCTGGTACACCATTCGCGCCAGCAAGGACGGGTACGTTGCCCGCAAGCGCGACGCGGAGGTCCTGGTGGCGCTCAATCCGGAAACAGCCAGGCAGGATATGCTCGCTCTTCCCCCGGGCGGCGTGGCCATCTACGAGGAAAGCTTCAATCTCAAGCAATACCGCGACGACGTGGTCTGCTACCCGGTGCCATTCGACAAGCTGACAGCAGCTATCTGCCCCGAAGCCAAGCTGCGCAAGCTGGTCAAGAACATGGTCTACGTGGGGGTGGTCTCGCATTTGCTTTCAATCGACCTGAATGTGGTCGAAGGTGGCCTGCGCAAACAATTCGCGAAAAAACAGAAGGTCTTTGACCTGAACTTTGGCGCGGTGAAGGCGGGCTTCGACTATGCCACGGAAAAGCTGACCAAGCAGGATCCGTTCTTCATTGAGCACATGGATCAGACCGCGGGCAAGATCATCATCGACGGCAACGCGGCCTGCGGCATGGGCGCGGTCTTTGCCGGCGTGACCGTGGTTGCCTGGTATCCAATTACTCCTTCGACTTCGGTGATCGAGGCCACCACCGACCTGCTCAAGAAGTTGCGAGTCACCCCCGACGGCAAGGCTACTTACGCCGTGGTGCAGGCCGAGGACGAACTGGCCGCCATCGGCATGGTTCTGGGCGCGGGCTGGGCCGGCGCACGGTCGATGACTGCAACCTCGGGCCCCGGTCTCTCGCTCATGACCGAGTTTGCAGGCCTGGGCTACTTTGCCGAGATTCCCGGGGTCATCTTTGACGTGCAACGCTCAGGACCGGCCACGGGCATGCCCACGCGTACCTCGCAGGCTGACCTGCTCTTCGCCGCATTTCTCTCTCACGGCGACACCAAGCAGATTGTCCTGCTGCCGGGTTCGGTGAAGGAGTGCTTCGAACTGGGCTACGCGGCCTTCGATCTTGCTGAACGGTTTCAGACACCGGTCTTTGTCCTCTCGGACCTGGATTTGGGCATGAACAATTGGATGTCGGATCAGTTCGAGTATCCGTCGACGCCCCTGGATCGCGGCAAAGTGTTGACCAAAGAGGATCTGGATCGTCTGGGTGGATTCGCCCGCTACCGCGACGTGGATGGCGATGCGATCGGCTGGCGCACCCTGCCCGGAACCGATCACCCCAAGGCTGCCTATTTCACCCGGGGGTCGGGGCACAACGATGCGGCGGTTTATACCGAGAAGCCGGACGAATATCAGGAAGTGATGGATCGCCTGACGCGCAAGTTCGAAAATGCGCGCAAGCTTGTTCCGGCCCCGGTCACGATGAAGGACGGAAGCTCGAAGATCGGCTTTCTGGCCTACGGCAGCACTGACTTTGCGCTGCGCGAGAGCCTGGATCAGATCAAGAACGAATATGGCCGGGACGCGGATTACATGCGCATCCGGGCTTACCCGTTCGCGCACGAAATTCACGACTTTGTTGCCTCCCACGAGCGCATCTACGTGGTCGAACAGGACCGCGACGCGCAGTTGGTCAGCCTGCTCAAGCTCGACCTTCCCGCCGGCCAGGTGACCAAACTGCGCAGCATTCTGCACTACAACGGATTGCCGGTGGACGCTCGCACCATTACTGAAGAGTTCGCGACCAAGGAGGGCCTCTAAATGGCAACCGCAACGCCAACGCCCAAAGTCAATCACATCGGCCTTCCCATTCTGGAGTATCGGGGCAACAAGAGCACGCTTTGCGCAGGATGCGGTCACAACGCCATCTCCGAGCGCATCATCGACGCCATGTTCGAGATGGGCATTCAGCCGGAGCGGGTGATGAAGATGAGCGGCATCGGCTGCTCGTCCAAGAGCCCGGCTTACTTCATGAATCGCTCGCACGCCTTCAACAGCGTGCATGGGCGCATGCCCTCGGTCTCTACCGGCGCCATCCTGGCAAACCACACCATGACCACCATCGGCGTCTCCGGCGACGGAGACACGGCGTCCATCGGCATGGGCCAGTTCGTGCATCTCTTGCGCCGCAACCTTCCCATGATCTACATCATCGAGGACAACGGAGTTTACGGACTCACCAAGGGCCAGTTTTCGGCCACCGCCGACCTCGGCTCCAAGCTCAAGACCGGGGTGGTCAACGACCTGCCCGCCATTGACACCTGCGCCCTGGCCATTCAGTTGGGCGCAACCTTTGTGGGCCGCTCGTTCTCCGGCGACAAGAGGCAGTTGCTCACAATGCTCAAGGCCGCCATCGCCCACAAGGGCACGGTAATGCTCGACGTCATCAGCCCGTGCGTGACGTTCAATGACCACGAGGGCTCGACCAAGAGCTACAAGTTCATGCAGGAGAATGACGAGCCGATCAACGAGATCGGCTTCGTCGCCAGTTTTGACGACATCGACGTCGATTACGGGTCCGGTGAGGTCTACGACGTGGAGATGCACGACGGCTCCAACCTGCATTTGCGCAAGCTGCGCGAGGACTACGATCCCACCGACAAAGCCAACGCAGTGCGCACTCTGATGGAGTCGGAGGCGAACGATGAGATTCTCACCGGCGTCTTCTACATCAATACTGAAAAGCCGACCTTCATTGACCTGCTGAACGTCGTCGA
Organism: Occallatibacter sp.; assembly: GCA_049516495.1. Classification (GTDB taxonomy): domain Bacteria; phylum Acidobacteriota; class Terriglobia; order Terriglobales; family Acidobacteriaceae; genus Telmatobacter. Next base: position 10,007 of record JBEKTB010000098.1, on the reverse strand, counting down.
TGAGCCGCTGGCCACGCTTCCCGAGTCGATCACCCGGCCTCCGAAAGCGGCACTTGAAGCGCTGATGGCCAACTTGAAGTAACCGCCGATTGTCAGCCGGAAATATCAGAAAAGCCCCGCATGGTGCGGGGCTTTTCTGATATTGCTGATTGCTGCGGATCGTCGCTGCATCGCTGAATTGTTTCAGTGGCTCGCAGTAGCCCGCACACCCATTCCATTCAGCTTGGTGCGCGCCTGCGCGGCTTCGGGGGTCTGCGGATGGCGCTGGATGAGCAGGCGCAACTCGTGAATGCCTGCGTCCTTCTTGTTCATTTGCAAGAGCGCCAGCCCCTTGCGCAGTTGTGCGGCGGGCGCCTTGGAGTTGCCGCTGAACCCTTCCAGCACAGCGTTATAGCTCTTGATCGCGTCCGCATAGTTCTGCTGCCGGTAGGCGATTTCGCCCAAGTAAAACTGCGCTGTGCCGGCAAGATCGTCCATGGGATAGTAGTGCAGAACGTCCTGAAACTCCCCGGCGGCCACTTCGTATTTGGCGGCGTTATAGTCGCGCACGCCAGCCTGGAAGGTCTCCTGCAACGGCGGCGTCTGGTTCGCGGCGGGTCCAGTTGGCCCAGCCGGTCCAGCGCCCGGTGCTGCCGAATTTCCGGCAGCTGGCACCCCTCCCGGAGATGCGTTCTGAACGTTCTGCAACTGCGCCTGCAAGTCCTGGATCGACTTATCGAGCTTGGCGATGCGCGACTTCAGCTCATCCACCGAGTCGTTGAGCGACTGCACCTGTCCGGAAGTCGTGTCTAGCTTGCCGTTGGCCGCATCGCTCTGCGCATTGATCTTTTGCTGCAGAGCAGAGACGGTTGCGGTCATCCGGTTGGCATCGTCTGCGGTCTGCTCGGCAAGGTGCTGCAGCACGCCGAAGCGCGTGTCCAGCGTGGACTGGATGCGCTGCACCATGTCCAGCAGTTGCTGCACCTGCGTCTGCAACTCGATGATCTCCTTGGATGTGGCGTGCGCGGGTGCTGGCGCGGTGGCCAGAAGCAGGGCAAAGGCTGCCCCTGCCAGGAGACGATTGCGAAATGTGTGTGCTCTTTGCATTGTTCACCCATGAACTTGAGACGCAGCCGGAAGTCAACAGGTGACAGGTTACGCCAAAAACCGCTGTCCCAGGCCTCGATTTCGAGACCCGGAACAGCGTTTTGGCCACTGTGCACTGTTTCCTGTCGGCTGTCAGCTTTTGGCTATCAACTGCATTCTACCGATCCAGCGTGAAACCGGCCCGGCGGTTCTGCTGCCAGCACTCCTCGGTCGACTCGGAGCAGAACGGCTTCTCCTTGCCGTAGCTGACTACGCGGATGCGGCTGGCCGCCACTCCGGCAGTCACCAGTGCATTTTTGGCCGCGTCGGCGCGGTTCTGGCCCAGCGCCAGGTTGTACTCGTTGGAGCCGCGCTCGTCGCAGTAGCCGCCGATGACAACCTTCACGTCCGGATGGCTCACCAGGTAGGAAGCATCCTTCGACAGCGTGCCCTGCGCGTCCGTGCGGATGTCGTAGGTGTCGTAGTCATAGAAGATGTCCTGGACGTTGGCCTTGAACTCCTCTTCCGCGCTCATGGTGTTGGTGGGAACCACCACGGCTGGCGGAGCGTTCACGGTTACCCGCGCCGAGGCTTCGGCCGTACCGCCCTCGCCGCGAGCTACCAGGTGGTAGCTGGTGGAGGCCGAGGGAGTCACAGTCTTGACGCCCGAAGTGGGTACATCGCCGATGCCATCAATCGAAACCGATGAAGCATCCGTGGTGCGCCAGCTCAGCTGGACCTGATCTCCGGCGGAGATCAACGTGGGAGTTGCTGTGATTTGCGCGGTTGGCGCGGGTGCGGCCACCGGAGGTGGGGGCGGTGCTGGCTGTGGCAGTGGCTTCTTTTTCGCGCAACCTGCAACGGCGACCAGAGCTGCAAGCAGGGCAACGGGTACCAGAATGCGATTAAGTCGATTCAACGGGTTACTCCTTCCACAAATTCAAGCGTATCGTCCGGGCGATTCGGCCCTTTGTGTCCCTGCACCGAACGGCTCTTTCCTGCCATTACAGCAAGCCGGCTTGCTGGTCTGCGAATGGCTCCGGTGACGGGCTGAGGTGCAATGAATACGGCCTGCATCCGCTCGGTAAACGTTATCGTTTTGGCGAGCAATGCATCTCTCTTTGCGAGACCACGCGGAGCCGCCAGTCCAATTCGCCTCAACCGTTCAGCGCAATGCGCCCCTGGGCTTCGGCAACGTACACATGATAGTTCAGAAAGCCGGGATGTTTCACGCAGCGGTGGCAGCTAAAGCCGGTGATTTCGCATCCGGGGATCACTTCCAGCTCCAGTTGGGCATGAAGTTGTTGCCCGTGTGCGTCAGTTGATGCTGCTCTGTTCCGTCCGCCAGCATGGACCAGATCTGGCTGTGGCCTCCAATGGCGCGTTCGAAAACGATGTGACGGCCGTCCGGCGCCCAGGAAGGGAAGTCGTTGCTGCCGGCATCGTGGGTCAGTTGCAGCCAGCGCTTGCTGGCAATGTCCATGACGTAGATGTCCTGCCCGCCTGGTGCGCCGGGACCATATTTCCGATTCCAGCTGAACGTGAGGAACTGTCCGTTGGGCGACCACGAGGGCGAGATGGCATAGCCGCCGTCGGTCATGCGCTGGATATTCGCCCCATCCTGATCCATGGTGTAGATCTGCGGCAGCCCGGTGCGCCCGCTCACCCACGCAATTTGCGCGTTAGTACGCGGGTTCCAGCAGGGCGCCACATCGGGCCCGCGGAAGTTGGTGACTCTGCGCAGGTTACCGCCGCTTGCGTCGGCAATGTAAATTTCCGGATCGCCCGATCGTGACGACGAGAAGGCAACTTTTGTTCCGTCGCCCGACCAGGCCGGAGACTGGTTGCTGCCGCCCGCCGTGCCCGCGGAAAAGCTGACCATGCGCCCCAGTTCCAGGGAGAACATGCGGACGTCCCATCCGTCGCGTCCCAGGGAAGCGAAGGCGACGCGCGAGTTGTCCGGAGATACGCGCGGCGAAATGGAGATGGTGCCCAGGTGCGTGACGGCATGCTCGTTCTGCCCGTCGTAGTCCATCTCCCAAATCTCTTTGGTGCCGCTGCGGGAGCTGACAAAGAAGATTTTCGTTTCGGCAATGCCGTTGATGCCGCCGCCCAGCCGCAGGATGATCTCATCGGCAAATCGATGCGCAACGGTCCGCGCCATGTCCTGGCTGGCAATCTCGTTGTACTGCTTGCCCAGCACCTGCGGGTTTTCGGCGTTGCGCGTGTCGAACAGCCAGCCGTAAACGACCAGCCTACCGTTGGTGGCCGAGAGCGCTCCGAAGGCCACCATGGCCGCGTTCGCCGGCGCAGCCGCCCACTGCGGCAGGTTGATCTCCTGCGGGGAGCCCGGCGTCACCTGAGGGATGAGGCTCTTCGACACCAGGTCGAAGATTCCGGCGCTGTTCAGATCGCTGAAAAGCGTGGCGTCAAAGGCTGCTTTCAAGGCCGGCGTCTGCGGATCCTGGCCGACAGGCTTGAAGTCCGCGGCGGCAATGCGGATGCGCGCGCCGAGATTGGAGCCCTCGTGGACCCAGTCCTGCGCCATGGAGGGCAGAGATGCGAAGTTTGTCAGAATGAGCAGTGCGGGGAAAAACAGTCGAATAGAAGACTTCATGCGGCGCGCAATCCTTCCTCGTTGAAGAGTGGACGGTCGGTGGAATCTTTAGGATGCTGCCAGTCGTGTCGCCGGCCACATGTGCTTCATGACCTGAAGGCAACCCCCTTCTCACTCTATTTTACTTCCGCTTCCGCGCGGCCTCCTAGTATTCGCAATAATGCGAGACATTTACCGTACTCATGTTGTATTGCGAGGGGAGCGCCCCGAAGGTGTCGACACGCTGTGCGGCACGGATGCAGGAGCGGTCTAGCGTCGGACTTCCGCTGGAGCGGTCCATCTGCACGTTCGAAACGCTGCCGTCGCGGTGGATGACGAAGATGATGTAGCAACGGGTGCCCTTGGGCGTGCGCGGGTCCACCTCCTGCCGATACCAGTTCGCATCCATCTTGCGCGTGATGCCATCCACGTACCAGCCGAAGCGGCTGCCGAAATCTCCGTTGCTTACCGCCGTGGGCCCGTTCGATCCGGTTTGCGATTGCATTGAGCGCGGCATCGACGATCCCGCCTGCTCGCCATACTGAGCCCGGTTCTCCTGCTTGGGCTGCGGCTGGTGCTGCTGCGTTTTGGGTGCGGTTTGTTGCTGCGGCTTTTTCTGCTTGCCGGCGATCGGAATAGCGGTCTCATCCACCGCCTGCTTGGCCTTGGGGCTAGGGGCCGCCGGGGCTTCGCTGGGTGTTTCCGTCGACAGCACATTCTCGTTGGGCGGGTGATCGGACGGCAGGGGCAGCGCACTGCTGACGAGGTTTACCTGGATCGCTCCGCCCGCTCCCGCACTGCCCCACAAGTTGTGATGAAACAGCCCGCCGATGATCGCGTAAGCGAACAGGCCACCGGCCAGAATGCCGTGCAGCAACAACGATCCCATCGCCGGCGCCGCGATCGGCTCCGGTGTCAGTTCACGCTCCAGTCGCTCGCCGTCATTCAACAGATCCATCATGCGCTTGGCTGAGACTCTTTCTTCATGTGCCTCTGTTGAAAGGCCTTAGTTCCCGCCCGCCGCCGAGGCCTTGGTGTCCAGCGGCTGGGTAACAATGGAGATGTTGGTGATTCCGGCCTGCTTTACCGAGTCCATCACGGAAGCAAACGCTCCAAACGGAACCCGTTCATCGGCCCGCAGGTAGATCACTTGGTGCGCCGGATCGGTCCCCGACTGATGCAGTTTCTGCGCCAGTTCGTGAACATTGACCGGTTGATCGCCCAGGAACACCTGCTGGTCGCGGTCGATGGTCACCACCACCCGCTGCTCGGTGATCTCCTTGACGGTGCGCGTCTTGGGCACTGCCACTTCAATCCCCGACTGCAGCACCGGTGCGGTAATCATGAAAATGATCAGCAGCACCAGGACCACGTCCACCAGCGGCGTAATGTTGATGTCCGCCAGCGAGGTGCGGGTTTGGCCGCTGCTACTTGTAAAGGCCACGTTCCACCTCCCGGGTGGGCTCGGGGCTTGGCGGACGCGGCGGCGCTACGCGCGCCGGAATCTCTTCCAGCGAATTCAACAACTCGCGGCAAAAGTCGTCGATGGCTGACGCGAACACCCTGATCCGCGCCGTGAACTGGTTGTAAGCGACCACTGCCGGAATGGCCACAAACAGGCCTGCCGCCGTGGTGATCAGCGCCTCGGAAATACCCGGCGCAACCGCCCTCAACGTAGCCGCTCCGGCTGTGCCCAGTCCGTGAAATGCGTCCACGATGCCCATAACCGTGCCGAACAGCCCCACGAACGGGGCGACGGCCGCAATGGTCGCCAACCAGGTCATCCGCCGCTCCAGGGTGGTCACGGCTTCGCTTGCGGCGGTTTGTGCCGAGCGCTCCAGCGGCGCCAGGTTGCGCGGCGGCCCAGAGCCACCCGTCTGCCGCTTGTAGGTCTCGTAGACATCCTCAAAGACCTGTGCCAGCGGGCTGAGCTTGCATTCCACGGCAAGCGACGCAATCTCCTGCAGGCGGCTGGCTTTGCGGAAAGCGCGGATAAACCGCCGGCTCTCTTTGGTAGCCTTGCCAAAGGTGGAAATTTTGCCCAGAATCACAGTCCAGGAGTAGAAGCTTGCGATCAGCAGCAGCACCAGCACCGCCATCGCCACCGGGCCGCTATTGGAAATCATCTCAACCAGTGCGCTCGAACCCTGGGCCAGCGACGGCGTTCCCTGGGCCGCGCCGCTGTCAGGCTGCAGTTGAAAGACGAAGGCAGCAATAAGAATCGGCGTTCACCTCACCTCTAACCGTATCAGACGGCGTACCCCGCTCCAAGTTATCGATCTGATCCCCAGGGCCGTTTTTGGGACGATCAACAGGCCCGCGAGGCCGCCGTCCATGCTATGCTGCGCTCGGATTGTCAGGAGCAAAATCCGGTTGGCAGTGCCCTGGTGATTGAACGGATTTTGAAGAGGTTCGCTAACCATGCTCGTCGAACTGCGCGCTGAAAACTATGCCGTTATCGATCACGCCATCGCTGTTTTTGGTCCGGGTCTCAACCTGCTCACGGGCGAAACCGGCGCAGGCAAGTCCATCCTGGTGGACGCCCTGGCCCTGTTGATGGGCGGCAAATCCTCCGCCGAAGTCGTTCGCCACGGCGCAGATAAGGCCGTGGTTTCCTGCGTCTTCGAGTCCACTGCAGCCGCGGAGACAATTCTGGAAGAAAACGGCATCGACTCGGGTGGGAACGACGTGATCCTGCGTCGCGAGGTTCTGTCCACGGGCAAAGGCCGCGTCTTCATCAACAACCAACCGGCCACTGTGGCTGTGCTCAAGCAACTGGCCCCGGAATTAGCCCTGGTTCACGCCCAAAGCGAGACCCTGTCGAGCTTCGACCAGGGCCAGCAGCGCGCCCTTCTGGACCGTTTTGGTGGCACTTCGACGGATTCTGTTGCCGAAGCGTACGCCCGCTGGCGCGATGCCTCCGAAAAGCTCGACGAACTGCTCCACGGCGAGCAGGACCGCCTGCGCATGGTCGACCTGTGGAGCTACCAACTCAAGGAGATCAACGCCGGCCGCCTCGAAGCCGCCGAAGACGAGGCGTTGGAGACCGAAAAGCGTGTTCTGGCCAACGCCGAAAAGCTCTACTCGGCCGCCATGGGAGCTTTCGATCAGCTTTACGAGGATGGCGCCTCCGCCGAAGTCGCCCTGCGCGCGGCCCTGCGCAACGTCGAGGAACTGGCGCGTTACGACAATCGCTTCAATGAGGCGGTTCAGCAGCTTGGCTCCGTCCGCGCCATCCTGGGCGACGTGAGTTCGAGCCTCCGCGATTACGCAGAGAGCATCAATGCTTCCCCCGAACGCCTGGCCGAAATCGAAGACCGTCTCGCGCTGCTCGACCGCCTCAAGCGCAAATATGGCAAAACCGTCGCCGAGGTGATCGCTTTTGGCGAAGAGGTCGCCCGCAAACTGTCCGAAGTCGAGGACCGCGACGAGATTATCAAGACGCTTCGTGCCTCTCTCGGGGACACGGAGTCCGCTTATCGAAAAGCCGCCGGCGCGCTTAGCGCGGAGCGCAGGACAGCGGCGCAAAAGCTGGCCAAGCTGGCCGAGGCGCAGATCAACTCACTGGCCATGAAGGTCCACTTCGAGGTTGCTGTAATACCCGGCGAGGATCGCGCCCATTGGACCTCGGCCGGCTGGGACCAAGTCGAGTACCGTATTGCCACCAACCCCGGCGAGCCGCTTAAGCCCCTCGACGAAATCGCCTCCGGGGGCGAGATGAGCCGCGTCATGCTGGCCCTGAAAGTCAGCGTCGAAGAAGGTGCGGCCAAGCCGAAGCGGAAAACGCCGACTCCGCGTACCCTGGTTTTCGACGAGATCGACATCGGCATCGGTGGCCGCGCTGCGGAAGCTGTGGGCCAGAAGCTCAAATCCCTCAGCCGCGGTCAGCAGGTTTTGTGCGTCACCCATCTGCCCCAGATCGCCTCGTTTGCCGATCAGCACTTCCTTATCGACAAGCGCGAGTCCGATGGCCGCACGAGGACCCAGATTCGCCTGCTCGATGATCGCGCCCGCACCCACGAAGTGGCCCGCATGCTATCCGGCGCCACGGTCACCGAAACCAGCATGCAACACGCCGCCCAGATGATCGCGGGAAGCCGGTAACGGCTCGGTGCAGCGCAAGCCTGGAACTGTTGCGAATTCATTATCTTGAAGTTGTGACTGGATTTGGGGCCAATTGGCAGATGCCCATCGCCCTCCCGGCGGACTGAATCCTCGCCGAACTTCTCCTCCCGTCTGAGCGCTGGCCCGTCGCGGAATTTCACGAATTCATGGGATCGTGGTCGTCCTCCGTCTGTACGAATCCCGGTCTTCGGCCGATAGCCAGCAGGGGACCCAAGTGCGCTCGCTTGATGGCCGCTGCGCTTACGCGCCGCACGCGTCACTCGAACGCAATCAAGTCCTTCGATGCGAGCGGCTTCTTGTTGTTGGTTCCGATACCGGGACATCGAGGGAACGAAACCGGGTAGCCTGATGGGGCCGGAATGCGGGAAGTAGAGAATGTTGACGGGTCTTCCAACGCCGTGGCTCGCAGTGCGCTGCTGATGGCGTCAATCCTCGCTTCGGCCGGATCCGGGCTGGGAATCCTCGCCATCCGGAATGGGATACTGGATGGATTCGAAGAGGCGCTCGTGCTTTCGGGCGCCCTATATAACGTGGGACTTCTTATCACGCTTCTCTTTTATCGCAGAGCTTCGGTGCAGATGTTGGCCGCGGCGTCGACTTTGTTCTATACGTTCTATCTTTGCGCTGGCACAATGGGGTCGGTCTCAAGCAAGGGAGGAAACGGAAGTCTATTCGTATTTCTTATGTGGTTCTTTCCTCTCCTGGTGTTCAACAAGCTGGTGAATTCCCCCGCTGTGGGACGTGTCCTTGCGAGATTTCTGCTCATCGCGCCACTGGTACTTGTCGGCTGCCTCTTCCCTAGATTAATGGCCGACCTTCCCCTTGATCTAAAGTTCCTGGTCGTGGCCTTTTGTATTAGCTATCTCTTTTTCGGTTTGATGCTGAACGCGGTCACCCGATATAGGGAAGCGTACATCGTGGAGCGGGAACGTGCCGAATCCCTGAGGATCGAATCGGAGATTCTGGAGAGTATCTCGGATTGTTTCATTTCCCTCGATTCCGAATTCCGGCTTGACTACTTGAACGACGCCGCATGCGCTGAGTTCGGCGTCAACCGGAACGCGGTCTTGAACGAAAGGGTTCCGAACGCAATCCCCGGATTTTTTCCTCCGGCAATGATGGCCGAATTGCGGGCAGAGTCCAGGCAGGCCTCGACAAGTGTGTTCGAGTCGCAGATCGAAAATCAGGGCCGATGGTATGGACTACGCTGCTATCCGAGGCCGGGGCATATGTCCGTTTTCTTTCGGAATATCACCGAGTCTGTGTTATCGCAGCGCAAACTGGAAGCAGCCAACGCCCGCTTGCGCGAGCAGTCCGAACTCCTCGACAAGGCGCAGGACGCAATATTCCTTCAGGACATGGACAGCAAAGTTCTCTACTGGAACATGGGTGCGGAGCGTCTCTTCGGGTGGACTTCGGCCGAGGTCGTGGGACGGTATGTGGGAGATATCTTCTTTCAGAGTCGCGCGGAGGTGAAACGAGCGTTTTCTGCCGTTGTGCAGGATGGAGAATGCGCTATCGAACTCCCGAAACGTCACAAGAATGGCAGAGCTCTCGTCGTAGAGAGCCGCTGCACCTTGTTACGGCATGACAACGGCAATCCGCGTTCGATTCTTGCCATCAATACTGACATTACTGACCGCAAAGCTGCGGACGCCCGGATCCAAAATCTTGCGTTCTACGACGTTCTTACCGGGCTTCCCAACCGTGTGTTCTTGCAGGAGCGTCTGGAAAGCGCTTTAGAAGCGGATCCTCACCAGGAGAGCAGTGGCGCGATCCTGCTCATCGACCTGGACGACTTCAAGACTCTGAACGATACCTCCGGTCACCACATAGGGGACCTGCTCCTCCAGGAGGTAGCAGAGCGCTTGACCTCGAGCGTGCGCAAGAGCGATTGCGTGGCCCGCTTCGGCGGGGACGAATTTGTTGTGATCCTCAACGGTCTCAGCGCAGATGCTGACAAAGCTGCGGCGGATGCAAAGATGGTTGGGGAAGGAATACTCCACGCTTGCCGTCAACCCTATCTCCTTGAGAACTACGAGTACGAGGGCACCACCAGCATTGGCGTCACGCTGTTCAAAGTAAGGCAAGACAGCGCGGACGATTTGTTGAAGCGTGCGGACCTGGCGATGTATCGAGCGAAAGCACAAGGCAGAGATGAGTTATGCTTCTTCGATCCCGCAATGGAGATTTCAGTCGCCTCGCGTGCCGCGCTCCTGGC
>JBEKTB010000097.1:0-15052 GCA_049516495.1 Occallatibacter sp. | reverse complement strand
CGACGGTGCTTGTAGTTCAGACCGAAGTTGGTTGAGGTTCATGCATTCCCACCCTTCGCAAAAAACGCGAAGGATGGGACACCCCAAACTGGTGGAGAGTCCAAGGTGGGCCACCCGCCCGTGCTGGATTCAGCCTGATAGCATTTCGCTATGATTCTGCAGCCGCTTCGCCTCTGTCTCCGCGCCGCATTGCTTGCTGGAGTTGGCCTCGTTCTGGGCGCGATTCTCTCGTTCTCCGCAGCGCTCGCGCAGGGGACCCCAATTGCCTCGACGCCGGAACGCGACCATATCGAAGAGGTTCTGCGCGGTCTGAATCGCGGGCGCTCCTTTGGGCAGGTTGCAATCTCCCCGGACGGCAAGCGGCTGGCTTGGATTGAGTGGACAAAGGACGGCGTCGAGATTCGCCTGGCACCGTTCGACGACCTGAAGAAGAGCCAGCGGATAACAGCGGCCGCCAAGCCCGATGAACATTGCCGCGAGGGCGAGATTGCGTGGGCGCCGGACGCGAAAGCGCTGGCGTTCTTCTCCGATTGCGCAAGCCAAAGCGGACAGACCGACCTTTATCTGGCGCGGCAAAATGGCAGCACGACCCGGCTGACTGAGTTGAAGGGCGACGCGGAAGCTCCGGCGTTTTCTCCGGACGGGACGCGGGTGGCCTTCTTATATGTTGAGGGAGCGACGCGGCCGGCCGGGGCGCTGGCGGCGATGAAGCCGCCGTCGGGCGTGATCGGCGAGGACGGCATCGAGATTCAGCGCGTGGCTGTGGCGCAGGCAGACGCGCCCAAGCCGGCGGCTCCGGCGTTCGCCACTCCCGCAAATCTCCATGTCTATGAGTTCGACTGGCGGCCGGACAGCAAGGCGCTCGCCTACGTGGCCGCCGATCCGCCCGGAGAGAACAACTGGTGGGTGGCGAAACTCTATACCCAGGAGTTGGATGGAGCACCCAGGGCGATTCTGGCGCCTGCTGAAGTCGCCGGTCCGCTGCACGGGCTGCAGATTGCCGTGCCGCGCTGGTCGCCGGACGGGAAGGCCATCGCGTTGATCGGCGGGCTGATGAGCGATCAGGGTTCGACCGGCGGCGACGTGTGGATTGTCTCCGCCGAGGGCGGCGCGCCGCGCAACCTGAGCCAGGGGCGGCCCACATCGGCGGCGTGGCTCGAATGGGAATCGAACGACCACCTGTTTGTGAGCGAGTTGGCGGGCGGAAACTGCCAACTGATCCGCTATCACCTGCAGGGCGACCGCTTCAGCCCCGGCGGGCAAATCAACTTTGGCTCCGCAATCTTCAGCATTCCCGGCAGCGTGGGCGATGGGCGGCTGGAGTTGAGCTTATCGTCCACGGCGGACCACTCGCTGTTTGTCTTCCACGCCAGCACTTTCGACCACCCCATGGAGATTTATGCCGCCAAACCGGGAACGGTGATGTCCTCCGGTTTGGAAGGGGTGATGCAACTGACGCACGTGAATGACGGCGTGGAGCCGGCCTGGGGCAAATCGGTTTCGCTGGGTTGGAGAAGCGGCAAGTTTCATGTGCAGGGCTGGCTGATGCTGCCCAAGAACTACGATCCGGCGAAGAAATATCCGCTGATTGTGGAGGTGCACGGGGGCCCGGCCTCGGCAGTGGTGGGGCGCTGGGGCGGAAGCGGCCTCGGCGACGCGGCGTTCTCGGCGCTGGGCTATTTCGTGCTGCATCCCAACCCGCGCGGCAGCTTCGGGCAGGGCGAGGCGTTCACCCAGGCCAACGTGAAGGACTTCGGCTATGGCGACCTCGGCGACATTCTGGCCGGAGTGGACCTGGTGGAGGCGAAATACCCGGTCGACCCGGCACGGGTGGGGATTACCGGCTGGAGCTACGGCGGGTTCATGGCCATGTTCGCCGTCACCCAGACGCAGCGGTTCAAGGCCGCGGTTGCGGGTGCTGGCATCTCGGACTGGCAGAGCTACTATGGCGAGAACTCAATCGACCAGTGGATGACGCCCTACTTCGGCGCATCGGTCTACGACGACCCGGCGGTGTACGCCAAAAGCTCGGCCATCAACTTTATCAAGCAGGCCAGGACGCCCACGTTGATTGTCGTCGGCGACCGGGACGGGGAATGCCCAGCACCCCAGTCGTTCGAGTTCTGGCACGCCCTGCGCGCGAACCACGTGCCCACACAACTGGTGGTCTACCCCAACGAAGGGCATGGATTCAGCGACCCAGCCCATCGCCGGGACGTGACCGAGCGCGCAATCGAGTGGTTTGCCCGCTACCTGGCGCCGGGAATGTAGGCGGGATTCTGCTCGCCAACCGGGGCCTGCGGAGTCTATGGAAGAAGGGCTGGAGACGCGCGGCGGGGAGCAGTCTGCCGGTGGTCGCTCCGTCCTGATACACTTTTCCTTGGAGTTTCAAGAGCGTGTTTCGTCAACCGGCTGCATGGAAGAGCGTGGCGCCGGGAGCCGGTCGTTTGAGCGGGTTCCACCGGTGGCAGGCCAACAATGGCGTGTTGACGGGCCGCTCCAGAGAGCGCCCTTTCGATTTCCGCGTTCTTTTCGGATGCCGTGCAAGAGGGCTTTTTCGCGTAGAAAGAGCCACTCGGGACCGGCAGCCACAGGCAGCGGCAATGGGAAGTTCGCTATAACCCAATTTTTCTGACGTAATCGGGAGAGACCGTTCCGCAGTTCGACAAGGCGGGGCGGGGAGGATTCATGCGGCGGTTTTTGACGCTTGTTTGCTTTTTGTGCCTGGCCATACCAGCCGGGATTTCGTTCTCCGGCTGCACACGCAACCCGCAGGCCAACTACTGCAATGGCCAGGGTTACGGACTGAAGATCACGGATGTGGCTTCGATCTCGCTGCAGCCCGCGACCACGGGCATCTCGATGGCCTACGGGCAGACGCGCCAGGTGGCCTCGCCCTCCGCGCTGACCTGCAAAGGCACCGCGGCCAGCGCCGGTTCCTATACCTACGGCACCACCGACTCGTCTCGCCAGTACGTGGATATCTCGCCCACCGGCAATATTTGCGCTGGGAACTGGAATCGGAACACCGGCGGCGGCATCGCCAATTACACCATCTGCACCCCGCCGAATCCGGCGCCCAATACCGCCGGCCTGCCCTATACCACGGCCTATATCACCGCCTCCGCCGATGCGGTTACCTCCAATCCTGTGGAGGTTTATGTACACGCCCCGGTGACGTCGCTTTCCCTTGTCGGGCCGCAAGCCTGCTTGTCGCAGGGAACTCTGTGGCCGACACCGCTGGACGTGCAGGCCTGCTATAGCAGCAATAACAAGCAGTACGAGCTCTGTGCGCCGTCCACGGTGAACAGCAGCACGGGCTATGCATGCAGCGGCGGGGTAGCACCCGGGGTGTCCTCGGTCCCCACCTGCTCAGCAGCCATCGGCGTGCTCAGCTTCTCTGTCGGAACCGCGGCCATCGCCTCCATCAACAGCGAAACCAATCAAATTACCGCCGAGCAGCCGGGCACCACGGTGATCACGGCCTCGGTGGCTGGTTCGGGCTCCTCAGCCGGTTATTTCTCCACCTGCCCGCCGCAGACGATCAACGTGACCCTGGCCAACGGCAGCAAGGCCGGCACCATTACCCAGGGGACGACGCAGAACCTGGTCACCACCGTTTACGACAACAATCTGGATCAATGCCCTGGAACCGGATGCCCCATCACCGGTCTGACCCTGGACTATCAATCCACTGACCCGGTCGACATCACGGCGGGCGCAGCCGGAGCCGTCAGCACAGCCTTCCCTGGCGTGGCTTCGATTTATGCCGTCTGCCAGCCGACAACCTGCAATCCCTCCCCCATCAACGAAGTGGGCTTGAACGGGACCGGACTCTCCATCTCCTCGAATCCGGTAAAGATCACCACCCCCGGAACCGCCAGCGACTACGTATATTTCGGGGCTCCCGGCCAGTCGCAGTACTTCGTCCCGGTGGAGTTGCTGACCGGCACGATGAGCTCGACAGTGCGCCTGCCCTACGTGCCCAACTCCATGGTCATGGATCGCACCGCCTCCAATCTCTACTTCGGATCGCCCCACGAGTTGATGGTTTTCAGCACCACATCGGCCAGCCTCACCAAGCAGGACCCTTCCGTTCCGGGCGTGGTCCTGGCGGTTTCGCCGAATAACGCGACCCTGCTGATCAATGACCAAGTCCGCCAACTGTTCTATATCTACAGCGCGTCCGCCGGCACCTCGACAACCTTTGGCGGTTTGGGCAGCTCAGCAGCCTGGACGCCGGATTCAAAGACGCTCTACATCACCGACAAGGCATCTCTGGGCGCGGGCCACACCGACACCCTGTATGTCTACAACGTGAATACCGGCTGGACCACTTACGATTTGACCAAGAGCACCGGCGGTTCAGAGAGTCTGGCGATCACCATCCCCGGCGTGGGCGCTTATCTGAGCGGCAGCGCCGGATTCGATACGGTGGCCCATACCTGGTGCCCCACCGGCACGGTTGGCAACTACGCCAGCATGAGCTTCTATCCGCAGAGCGATTCGGTGACTACCCCGACCGACGTTCTGGCAGCCACCACCGACGGCAAGCACATTCTGGGCGCGGCTTTGGCCGACGGGACAATGACGCTGGCCGACATTGGCGTCTCGATTCCCAATACCGAGTGTTCGGTAACGACCAACCCGACTACTGGCGTGCAAACGCTCTCCGCCCTGTCCACCAACCCCACGTTCAGCGCACCGCTCAATGTTGCCAATGTGACGAGCGCAACCGCGGTGAACCAGGTGATTCCGTCTCCGGCATCCAACCTGGCTTTCATCACCTACTCCGGTTCCACGCCGGGCGCTCCCCTGCCCTACTATGTGCCGGGCTCAGGCGCGGTGAACTATCTGACGCTCGCTGGAGGAACGGCAGTGACCGCCCCCCTTGCCGGCGCCTTCACCCCGGACGATCAGTTGTTCTTCGTCTCCACCGCAGGCGACAACATGATCCACTACATCAGCGTGCCGCTTGTCACCACCAATCCGGCAACGGCCGACACGCAGCAGATCAGCCCCAACCTGCCGGCCTGCACGCCCGTCTCCGCGGGCGGAAACGATCTCGGCTGCACATACTCGGGCAATGGGACCATCGTTCCGACAACGGTGATCGCCGTCAAGCCGCGCTCCACCACGTAAACACCGGGTCCTGAAAACAGCAGTCAGAAAGGCCGGCCTTGTGCCGGCCTTTCTGCTTTTTGGGTTGTGGTGCTGGAGCGGCTCATTCGCTTTCCGACGGGATTGCGCCGGGCGTTTTTTACGGCCTCCCGGGTTTCGGTATAGCCGCCCGGCGGCACGTCTGTTACCCGCCCGCGCACGATAGAATCAAGACATGATCAAGGGGATTTCCTTTCTTCGTCCCGCAGGCAGCGCCGTGGTTTATGACCGGCTGGCCAGCTTCTTTTCTGCGCTGGGGTTTGCGTCCGGCAAGGGATGGCAGGAAGACAAGAGCCGTGGCGCGTCGTTTCTTGCCCCGCTGGGCAATCTGGAGTTTGTCGATGGCCAGTTTCCTTCGACCGCCGATGTGCTGGTGGAGGTGACGGCGCTGGACGCCGTCTACCAGGCCGCCGAAACCTGGCTGCGGGTTGAGGGCGGCGACGCGGCGGTGGCGCGGCTCGGAGCCATCGCGGAAACCCGCTGGAAGTCGCATCTCTTTACCGTCGAGCCGGAGCCGGGGTTCGCCTTCAGCTTCTGGGCCTGGACCGACCCCGTCAAAGGCAAGCCGGTTGGCGTCGAAGGCGATCTCTCCGCGGCGAGCATGAAGTTCGCCATCGTGGTGGCTCGCTGGAATGCGGTCATTACCGAGCGGCTGCTGGAAGGCGCGCTGGACGCATTGCTGCGAAGCGGCGCAAATCGCAGCGACATTGAAGTGGTTCGCGTTCCCGGCGCATGGGAAATTCCCGCCGCGGCGCGGACCCTCGCCAATCTGGGCGAAGTGGACGCCATTGTGACGCTTGGCTGCCTGTTGCGCGGCGAAACTGCCCATTACGAGGCCATCTACAATGAAGTAGCGCGCGGCATTGGCCAGTCGCAGCAGGAGACCGGTATTCCCCACAGCTTTGGTGTACTTACCTGCGAAACCCTGGAGCAGGCGCTCAACCGCGCCGGCATCAAGGCCGGCAACAAGGGATTTGAGGCCGCTACGGCGGCCATTGAGATGGTCAGCGTGAGCCGCAAAATCAAGCTCGGCTCCGCACTGCAAGGCGGCCCTGCTTGACCGCCGGTACGCGCCGTAAATCGCGCGAGCTCGCCATGCAGATGCTGTTCCAGGCCGACATCGGCAAGCAGACGCCGGACCAGGTGCGGGCCACGTTTTGGAAGGCCGGCGATGAGGTCGAGCCCGAAGTCCGCGGCTTTGCCGAGGACCTGTTCCGCGTGGCTATCGCTCACCAGGAACAGATCGACGAGCTGATTGTGGCCAACTCCAAACACTGGCGTCTGGAGCGCATGCCCGCGGTAGACCGCAACCTGCTGCGCATGGCCGTGGGCGAAATGCTGGGGTTCAAAGGCACGCCGTTCCCCATTGTCATCAACGAGGCGCTGGAGATCGGCCGCCGCTTCTCCGCCCCGGAATCAATCAACTTCCTCAACGGCATGCTGGACGCCATTGCGCGCAGCCTGATCCCCAAGTAACGCCAATTCCTGTAAAGCGTTTTCGGCTCTACTGTTCACAACCGAAGCGATCGTCTATGCTCTCCCACCCATTCGCAAGGTGCGCGAATGGATGGGGCACCCCCAAGATTTTGTTAAGACTTGAATCGAGAGCGCTCTAGTCGAACAAATCCAAAAAAAGAGCCGGCGGGGGAAGCGGGCCGGCTCAACTTTCCTTCATGCGAACCTTGACGATGTCATTCCTTGGGCAGGAACACTGTCTTGCCGGTCTGTGAGCTGATGGCCACCGCCAGCCTGCCATATTCCTGGCGCTCGGCCACCGTGAGCTCGCCATACCGGCGTCGATAGAGAAGCTTCCAGCGCTCAGCCACTTCAGGACGAACCTTTACTTCCGCGGGAGCGGTCTGTCCTTCAACGGAGATGTAAATTGTCGCAGTCCTGCCTTCCGACGAGCCCGCAGCATTCTCGAAGAACAACGCATCGGGATCTGGCCCCTGGGCTGCGACCGACAAGATCATCATCCATTTCGCCCCATCGGTCCCGACATGAATCCCGGGGAACACCTCAAGATCGTCGGCAACATCCGGGCTGAGTTCGTCCGTGGCGACCTTGATGACGGTCTTGACTTCGTCCGGATTCCACGACCCGTGAGCCCAGGTCAGCATCCCCGTGGCATTTCGGCGCGTGCGATGATCCTGATACGGATCCTGGCGGAGCAGGCGCTGGATGAAGACCTTGAGGTCTTCCTCCAGCACTTCATCGTCGCCGGCCTTCACCAGGTTGAGTTTTGTGTAGTCGCAGGTCACGTAATTGCCGACGCTCAGGACTCTTCTCCAGTCAGCGATATCGACGTTCTGCATATCGCCAACTACCTGCGTGACCTCGCGAATGCCGAAAAAGACCGGCAACAGTGAGGCATTGTTGATCTCGTCGAAGACCACCTTGAAGCCCTTGCCCTGAGAAAACTCCTTGGGCACATTTTCGTTGTAAATGGGCATGGTCGGGCCCTGTTCGTACAGGGTCTTCAGGCATGAGATCGCTTTCTTCATGCGCCCGCGGCCCTCATAGGCGAACGGCATGGTCACAATGGTCAGCGGGCTCTTGTCCAGACCGCTGGCGATCTTCTGGAGAATTGGCAATGCGCCGCTGCCGGTTCCCTTGCCGGCTCCTCCGGAAATGATGACCGTGCGCAGCGGTCTCATCCACTGCTCGATGTCTTCTCTCCTGGCTTCCGTGGCCTTCTTGCCAATCTCGGGATCACCGCCGGCGCCGCTTCCCGACTCGCCCAGCTCGAAGATCGTGAGTTGCCTGGTGGTTTCCATGGAGGCGATCCATTTGCCCAGATTGGACCGTTCCTCGTCGTCCAGATCGTAGTTGACAGCCGCGGAGTCGAAGAACTCTTTCAGTTGGGGGCCATCCGTATTCACCACCAGGATGAAAAGGTAGGGGAATTCATCCGGCGAAAAGCTTGCCATGAAGCGGCGTGCATTGTTCGTGCCACAACCTCCAGCGAAAACAAATCCGAGGACAACCACCCCCGATGAAGGCGGAGACATCTTCTTCTCGTTCTTCTCGATTACGCGTCCCATGTCACTCCTCCATGACCTTTCCCGCTTTCCTGTTTTACAGAACGCATCTGCTCAAGCCTGAGCTTGAAACGCGGCCAAACTCCGCCGGATGCCGTGCTGGTGTGGTCCCTTGCCGCGCTCCGATCCAGGCTCCCGGGGCGCCGGCAACTTTGAGTGAACAGTTCCAAGTTTGTGAATATACGGTAGGTAAGGAGGATTCCCGTACCACCGTTTCCTCCAGAACGGCTTCAGGCGGGGTACCTGTCGTCCGTCCTTCGAACGCGGCCATCCACCACGAAAACTCCCTTCGCCATTCAGCACCCTCGATCCCAAGAGAGCGCAAAGCCGCTACAGGATATTCGCGATTTGCAAAGGTGTGATGCCGCTGGGGCCAGGATGGTTGCCGCAACCCGACGGTCAATGGCTGTCAAAGGCGAAGAAACCAGGAACGTCCGGGGGCGAAAATGCGTGCACCAACAGGCTTGGAGTCGAGGGCCTGTTATCCTTGGAGGGTGATTGAACTCTCAAAGATCAAGGGATTTGCGGCAATGGCCATGCTTTTGGCCGTGGCCATGGTCGCCTGCCACAAGGAAGAACAGGAAGTTGTTGGGGTTGCCAAAAACGCGGTTGACGCCGAGCACCACGCTCAGGCCGCCGCCCAGGCAGCCGAGACAGAACGGGACCGGCAGCGGGCGGCTTTGGCCGTCATTCCGCTGCCCACCAAGAGCATGTATGTGGATGTGCGCGAACCGGGGGCATGGGCCAACCCGTTTCTCTCCGTCAATGCCGACACGCTGAATCTGCGCATCACCATGGCCGACGCCAACCCCAGCCCCGTGGGCCAGGGAACCATGCTGCGCCCGGAAGCGGCTCGCCGCCAGGAGATTCAACTGCGGCCCGCTGACCTGGCACAGGCCCTGATCGCTCTGCCCCCCGGCGCCTGGCGCTATGGCCGCGTGATCGCCGTCGCCGAGTCTCCCGTGGCCGCCGCCAAGGACCGCCCCAAGGTTCGCCGCAATGTGGAAGCCGCTATCCAGCAGCTCAACGACCTGGGCATCGTGGTTGAAGAGTGGCCGACACGGTAATCCGGGCTGCTTTTACCACCGCAAATAGCGATAACCTGCTTCCCATTCGACGCAAAGAGGTGTCCTTGAACGGACACCTTTTTTGCGAATTATGGGAGGAATTCGGCATTCCTGGCCAGCAGCCCGGAGACCGTCAGTCCCTACTGGTCTCCGCCGAGAATGGAGCCGACGATCCCGCCCAGCAGCGCGCCGCCGGCGGCCGGTCCTACCTGACGGCTGTCGTTGTGCGGCAGGTATTCCGCAATCTGGTGCGCGAGACGCGAGATGGGCAATGTCTGCAGCCAGACCGTCCCGGGGCCTTCGAGCACGGCCAGAAAGATACCGTCGCCGCCGAAGATCATGTTCCGGATGCCCGGCACCGTGGTGATCTGGAATCCTACCGACGCCTGGAACGCGCCCACATGGCCCGGGTGCACGCGCAGCACTTCACCCGGAGCCAGATTTTTCACAATTAACTCACCCGAAAGCTCCAGCCACGCCGTTCCCTGGCCGCCCACTTTCTGGAGCAGAAACCCGTCGCCGCCAAACACGCCCGCGCCCAGCGACTGCTGGAAGCCAACGCCGATGGTGACCTGGGTGGTGGCGCAGAGAAACCCATGGCGGTGTACCAGGTACTCATTGCCCGGGGAGACCTGGACGGGCACGATGTGGCCCGGCACCTTGGTGGCGAACGAGACCTCGCCAGGATATTGATAGGCGCGATACTCGGTCATGAACAGGCTGCCGCCGCCGGCAACGCGCTTGAGCACGCCGAACAGTCCGCCGCCTCCGCCCATCTGGGTGTGCGTGGTCATCTGGATCGAAGCCGTCATCCAGGAGAGCTCGCCGCTCTCTGAAAATACACTCTCGTTGGGGTCAAGCTGCACATCGAGCACGGGCATGGTGGTGCCCTGAATTCGGGTTTGCATGGGTGGTCTCCTGTCAGGAAACAGTGTACCCGCCCGGAGGCCGGAGCGCGCCCTGACGACCCTTCCGTACCACGCGGGCATCGAATCGACTTGGTTGCGGCCGATCAAGGCGATATCCTAAGGACCAAGCGATGCATTTTCGGTGAGGACGAAAAGGAATCGATTCATCTTTTCTGCCGCTGGAGCTCTGGCTGACGCCGCGTGCACTGACTGACCGCCCCTTTGCGAGTAGAGATCGAATGAAGCTCCTTGCCTGCATCTTTGCCCCGATGGTTGGGTTCGCCCTGGCCCTGCAGGCTCATGCGAGCGATCTGGTTATTGCGCGCAGCGTGCTGGAAGACAGATCCGGGACCCTGACCATTGCCGATGTGGCTGGACGCGTCTTCACCCCGACTGGACCCTCGCTTCCCGTAACCAGTACCGATACGGTGCATTGGATGCGCGTGCGGGTGCAGGCGCCAGCCCACGGCACCAGGGTGGTGCTCTACATTCGCCCCACTTTTCTCAATGACATTCGCCTCTATGAAGCCGGTCCTGGCAATCCTCTCGCCTGGCCGACGCGCGTGACCGGCAACCATTACGCCTACAGTGCGCGGGATCGCGCCAGCATCTCCCTGGGATTTGTTGTTGACGTCACCTCGCCCGAGGCAACCTACTATCTTCGCCTCAAAACCAGAAGCCCCTCGTCGATGGATGTCGAAGCCCTGGAGCCGGCCGAGGCGGAGCGCAAGGATCACCAGCGCGACCTGGTGATGGTCTTCTTTGTCACCGCCATGCTGTGCCTGCTGGTCGGGGCGATGCTCAGCTATCTCCTCGACCGGCAGCCCGTGGTAGGCCTGTTTGCCATTCACCAGGCCGTTTACACCCTGTTCGGCATCGTCGTTACCGGCTATTTGGCGCCCTGGGTTCCCGCCCGCTTTCCTCAACTCGGGGATTGGGCGGACATCGTCCTCTACTGCGCAATCAATTTCACGCCCGTGCTGTTCTGCCGTGCGCTGTTCAAACCCTATGAACCGCCGCGCAAGCTGATGCGCGGGCTTGACCTGCTCCTGTTTACGTTTCCCGTGCTGCTTGCGGCCATCGCACTGGGTTACGACTCGCAGGCTGTAAACGCCAACGCGGCACTCATCAAGATCACCTGGCTGTATCTTGTGGTTATCGCCTTTTCCCTTCGCGTGGAAAACACGCCGAGCAGGCGTCTGCTGCAGATATTCTTCGTCTCGATCCTGCTGAACAATGCAGTGTTCTGGTTGGCCGGTCGCAACATCCGGATCGCTTCGAATATCAATCTGAGCGCCATCCAGGTCCTGATCGTCGATGGCCTGGTGATCGGCGGCTTGTTCGCAATTATCCTGCACACGCGCGCGCGCCAGATGCAGCGGGAGGGGCAACAGGCGGCAATGGAACTGGTGCTGGTGCAGAAGAAGTTCGAGATCGAGCAGGAGCTCAAAGAGCGGGCGGAGGTTGAAGCGCAGACGGACTACCTGACCGGGCTGTTGAGCCGCCGCCGGTTCGTTGAATTGGCCAAGCGCGAACTGGCGCGCTCAATCCGCTTCAAGAGGCCGTTGACGATGCTGATGATCGACATCGACCGCTTCAAAGCTGTCAACGACACCTGGGGGCACAGCGTTGGCGACGAGGTTCTGAAGGATGTGGCGCACCTGATTCGCAAGTCGCTGCGCGACGAGGACATTCTTGGCCGCACCGGCGGAGAGGAGTTTGCCGCCGTGATCGTTGAGTCGGAGGGCAACGACGCATTCGAGGTTGCGCAAAGAGTTTGTACTACCGTGGCGCATGCGGTGATCGCTCTCCCAGGAGGAGGAAGCGTCCAGGTCACCGTCTCGATTGGACCCACACAACTGGCGAGGCGCGTGATTGACTTCGACACCTTGCTCAATGAGGCGGATCGGGCGATGTATAAGGCCAAACAGTCGGGCGGCAATAAGGTGACAGTCGGTTAGCTGGAGGCGGGTCCGGGCCTTTACCGAGAGTTTCGCTCCCAGTTTGCTTGCCCGGGTAGGATCGAGAGTTAGAATCGGTCTTCCGATGAAAAGCCGACAAATCTGGTGGACTGCGTTTTCGGTACTGGGTCTGGCCGCGCTGGCCGTGGTTTGCTGCCGCAAAACAGCACAGACGCTGCTTGACCATCCCCGGCTCGCTCCCGGTGCCGCCCTGCGGGATGTGACTTTTTTCTCAAGGTCACTCCAACGCCCGATGCCTTACCGCGTCTTCCTTCCCGCAACAATCATCCCCGGCCAAAAGCTACCCGTTGTTTATCTGCTGCACGGCGCCGGGGAAAGCTACCAGAGCTGGTCGAACGACTCCGATGTCGCCGGCTACGCCGATCCGGCGAAGTCCGGGGGCCTGATTCTGGTCATGCCGGAGGGCGACTCGTCGTACTTCGTGAACGCTGCCGGGAAGCCGGAGGACAAGTACGAAGACTATCTCGCCGACGACCTGATCGCCGACGTGGAGACTCGCTTTCCGGCGGCGCGCGGACGCGGGAGCCGCGCAATAGTAGGAGTTTCCATGGGTGGATTTGCAGCCGTGAAGCTGGCGCTCAGCCGACCCGATCTCTTTGTCTTCGCGGGTGCTCTCAGCCCTGCTGTCGATGTGCCCAGCCGGCGTTTCAGCTGGCGGCGCTGGCAGCAAAGTATGAGGTTTCGCTCCATCTTCGGACCGGACGGCAGCGAGCCGCGGCGGAGGGACGATCCTTTCGTTCTGGTTCGAACCGCCGATCCGGCGCGGACACCTTATCTTTATCTGACTGCCGGCGAACAGGAAGCCTTACTCGAACCCAATCGACGATTTGCGGCGCTCCTCCACGAGCGCCGCTTCGCCTATGAGTTCCACACCAAGCCCGGAGGCCATGACTGGAACGACTGGAACAGCCAGGTTCCCGGCTGCTTCGAGGGCCTGCTGCATCGCCTCAGACCGGCTCGCTGACTGATCCTCAAGCAGGCCGCGCTACCATCGAACGCCGAACTGCACGGGAAGCAACTCGGTGGCTCCGATGGGCGTGGTGCCGGTGAACGCGTTGTACCTGGGCGTATTGACCCAGAGGTAGCGGGCCTCGGCGAAGAGCTTCATGTTGCCGTCGCTGTACGAGCCGCCGATGCGATGGGTGAAGCCGGCGCCGAAGTTCAGGCCGCCCTGGTTGGAGGAGAAGTGGGCCGCCACTTCGTTCACGTAGTAGCCGTAGAAATCGCAGCACACCTGGACGGTGAAGCTGGTGAGCTTGCGATAGAAGCCGCCGCCACCGGTTACGTAGATGCTGTTGGTCCGCTTGGGAGCGAGGTCAATGACCGGGTCGAGGGTGAGTCCCCAGATATGCGAGCTTCCGCCCGTGGCGCCCGTGCCGCTGGCTGCGATGAACGAGCCGGGGAGCTTGTTGTCGAGAAGCTGATATTCGGCCAGAAGAGAGATGCCCCGGGCGAAATGGAGTCCTCCGCCTACAGTGAAGTTGCCGCCCCAGGTGATGTACGGGCCGTCATTGCCGATGGGGGAGTTGAAGCCAGCGCCGGCATCGATGGCGATGTGGCTGGGACTGTAGAACCGGCCGTTTTCCCGGCCGCTCTGGCCTGCGCCTGACCCGCCGGTTGCGGAGGCTGCCGGTAACGCGGAGTCACCGCCCACGGCGTCGTCGGACGCAAGCTGGAATGGGTTAGAGCTGGATTCGAACGAGTTGGAGTTGGTTTGGGATGGGTTGGAGCTGGATTCGCCAGCCGCGAACTGGCTGGAACCGGGTGGGTTGGGGCTGAACGGGTTGAGGGAGGGTGAGGACTGGGCGCTCGCGAAGCCGACCGCAAGAACTGCTGCGCCACTAAGGAAACTTACTGGCTCCCCAGAAGACAGGCTTCGGGTAAAAGATTAGACACATTTCCCGCGCGAAGGTTGCGTCGGCAGGTGAAGTAGTTCGCATGCGCGGCGGCCGGTCTATGCGGCCGAACAGGCATAGAGCACGCTGAAAGTGGGGATTCCGGTTCACGTGATCCGGTGAAAGCCGGTTGCAACCGAAGTACAGAAACGACGACGGCCGGAGCAATGCTCCGGCCGTCGCTGTTGCGCTGACTTGCTGACCCGCTCAGCCCTGGATGTCGAATTGCTCCGGGTGCAGGGCTGCGTCGCTCTTGATGAGGATGTTCTTGCCGACCAGCTCCTCGAATTCGGTGAGCCAACTGGCGTTGTTGGACTTGAGCACCTTGACCGTCTCGGGGTTGACGCGCAGCAGAACGTCGGCGCCCTCGAAGTGCTTCTTCATCTTGCGCAGTTCGGTGTAGATCTCGTTGCAGACCGTGGTCGGGCTCTTGACCATGCCGGTGGCCTGGCAGGTGGGGCAAGGAACCGAGAGGGTGCGCTCCAGAGATTGCTTGACGCGCTTGCGGGTGATGGCCACCAGTCCGAAATCGTTGAACTGGAGCACCTTGGTGGGAGCGCGATCGCTCTTGAGGGCTTCTTCGAGGGCAGCCAGAACCTTGAAGCGGTTCTTGCGCTCGTCCATGTCGATGAAGTCGATGACGATGATGCCGCCCAGGTCGCGCAGGCGAATCTGGCGGACAATCTCCGGCACGGCGTCGAGGTTGGTCTTGACGATGGTGTCCTCAAGGCGCGCCGACTTGCCGACATATTTGCCGGTATTGATGTCGATGGCGACGAGAGCTTCCGTCTGGTTGATGACGATGGAGCCGCCGGACTTGAGCCACACCTTGGAGCGCAGCGCCTTGGAAATTTCGTCCTGAATGCCGAAATGCTCGAAGAGCGGGGTCTCCTTGGTGTAGAGCTTGACGCGGCGCACCAGCGTGGGCGAGAAGCGATTGAGGAAGCGGACGATGCGTTCGTAGTCGGCTTCAGAATCGACCCAGATGTTGGAGAAGTT
>JBEKTB010000096.1:0-14331 GCA_049516495.1 Occallatibacter sp. | reverse complement strand
CGCAGCAGGAGGCCCGCGCCCACCAGCAGCACGCAGGCCAGAGCAACCTCAGAGACAACCAGAATCGCGCGAATTCTTTCATGCTTGCGGGCTTGCCCGCTGCTGCTGCCGGAGTCCTTGAGAGCTTCCTGAAAGTTGCCGCCGGCCATGCGCAATCCCGGAACAAGGCCAAAGAAGATGGCCGCAAAGACCGCAATCAGGACCGTCCAGCCCAGCGCCCCGCCGTCAATGCGCAGGCTGCTCAGCAGCGGAAGCGCAATGGCTCCCTGGTGCGCAAGCCATGCAACAAGGATCAGCGCGAGTCCCAATCCCAGCAATGCTCCCGCGCCAGAGAGTACAAGGCTTTCAGTCAGCAACTGGCGCACGATGCGTCCGCGGGTCGCGCCCAGCGCGCCGCGCATGGCGAACTCCTTGCCACGCGCGGCTGCCCGCGCCAGCAAAAGGTTGGAGAGGTTGACGCAGGCGATCAGCAGGATAGCGCCCACGGCCGACCACAGCACAACCAGGGATCGCCTTAGTCTGCCGGTCACGTAGTTTTTCAGCGGCACGGGGACAACGGCACCGATGTAGTTCCCGCAGGATTGCGGGTATCGGTTGTTCCAGCACATGTGTTGCGCCGCGGACCTTCCGTCGTCCTCAGCCTGCGCCAGCGTTACGCCGGGCTTCAGCCGCCCGATAAATGTGATGATGTTGCCCCAGTCGCGAGGCGGGCCATACAGGTCGAGGGGCGTGAAGGCATCGATTTTCGCGCCCGGCGAGAAAACTGCGCCAAAGTCAAAACTCTTCGGCAGAACGCCGATCACCGTAGTCTGTCGCCCGTTCAAGTCCACGGTCTTGCCGATGATCCCTGGGTCGCCGGCGAACTGCCGCTTCCACCAGGCGTTGGTCAGCAGCACCACCGGCGCAGCGCCATCGCGCCCGTCCTCGGCGGTGAAGAGGCGGCCCATCGCCGGCTTGACGCCGAGCAGCTGAAAGAAATTGGCGATCACGTCAATGCCGGTGGCCGGAATGGGCGCGCCGCCAAGCGAGAGGCTCAGATTGTCGGGGCTCGAAAAGGCGAAGTAACCGGTCACGTCCTGGTAGGAGCGGCTTTGCACACGAAACTCGTCGTAGGCATCGGTCGAATAGGTGGCGCAGGAGAGCCCGCAACTGGTGGGCGGCGGCGCAATCCACACCAGTTGCTGCGCATTGGGAAACGGCAGCGGCCGCAGCAGGATCGTGTTGACCACGCTGAAGACGGCAATGTTGGCGCCGATGGCCAGAGCAAGGATGAGAATGGCGACACACGTAAAACCGCGATCGCGGCGGAGTGTGCGGGAAGTGAAGCGAAGATCCTGAAGCAGAACATCGAGCCACGGCAAACCGCGGGCCGCGCGCTGCCGCTCCATGACCTGCGGAACGCCGCCAAAGCGAATCAGCGCCTGGCGGCGAGCCTCTTCCGGCTTCATGCCCTGACGCAGATTCTCTTCGACAGCCAACTCAAGATGCGCGGCGATCTCCGCATCCAGATCGGCGTCGCGCTCCGGCTTTTTGAAGAAGGAGCGGACGCGCTCGACGGCTTCCCGCAGCGCGCTCATTAGATCTCTCCTTCCGACGGCATGGCCAGCACACGTCCCATCACGTCCGTCAGCCTCTGCCAATAAGCAGCGTCCTTTGCCAATTGCCTGCGGCCGCTGGAGGTGATGGAGTAGTACTTCGCCTTGCGATTGTTTTCCGAGGTGCCCCATTCAGCCGCAATCCATCCCCGCTGCTGCAGCCGCACCAGGGAGGCATAGATGGTGCCCTGATTCAGCAGGACCTCATCACCGCTGACCTGTTCAATCCGGCGGGCAATTCCGTAGCCATGCAGAGCGCCCATGGCAGCCAGAGTTTGCAGCACCATCAGGTCCAGAGTTCCCTGCAACAGATCGAGCTTTGTTTCCCCCATTGAGTACTCCTGTGTTGATGCCACATCAGTATTGCACGGCATCTGTGGTGCTGCCACAGGAAAAGGGCAAAAAATATCCCCAAGTGCATGCGTGAATTTCGGCGAAGGCGGGCTGGTACTTGCGGCGGAGGTCACGCGCCTGCAACGGCGCGGCGCCGCGAGCTGTTTTCGCACCCTGACATGCCGGTCTTTATGCGGGATTTCGGGGTTGAACAGGCCGCTTACCAGCTCACCACCGTTACCGCAAAGGGCTCCAGCGTGATCTTTCCGTCCGCTGGCTTCACCGGTCGCGCCGGGCTGTCGCCCGTGGTTCCGTCGACCGTGAGTGCGCCAGCCTTGTCCGCATCGGGCAGCGGTACAACGATGGTCCGATTGCGCTTGTTGACGAGGAGGAGCTTGCGGCCTGCCGGAGTTAGAAAGGCTTGCGCCGACAATTCGTCCCGCAGTTCATCTCCGCCAATCTGCGTCTCTACCAGGCGATCGCCGGGATGGAACGAGTCCTTGATCAGCTTCAGCACCCAGAATCGGGCGTTGGGCTTGTTCGTGGTCCAGTTCATCATGCTCACGCTGGGGAATTGCGTGGGGTAGCCGATCAACTGCGACTCGCCGACCACATCGATTTGCAGCCGCGAGAGCTCGATGAAGACATGGGCATAGAGCGCGCCGGCCAGGTTCCAATAGGCCGGCGGGGGCGGGACCTTATCCTCGGCCGTGTTGTCGGTTGGTAGAATGACGCCGAGCTCGTCGATTGTGGTGCGCGTTTCAGGGGAAAGCCTCTTCCGGATCGCCTCGATGTAGCGCACTGAGTTCAGGAATCCGGCAGCCTGATCGAAAAACGTGTACTGCCAGCTATCGACGGTCTGTCCCCGCACCGGCGTCGCGTAAAAGTGGTACGAAATAAAGTCCAGTGGAATGCCGGGCCGATGGTTCTTATGGTCCAGGAAATACTCGAAGTAACTCGGATTGAGGCTTGGCATGGCCAGCGCGAGGCCGACGAACTTCGTCTCCGGCGAGACTTCGTGAATCGCGCTCACGATCGCGTCATAGCGCGCGGTGTACTGCTCGGGTGTCATGGTGTGTTCAAAGTCGACTTCGTTCAGCACTTCCCACACCGGCAGCTTGTAGTGATAGCCGGAGTCGTGGCGCACGCCATTCTCGTCGGTGAATCCGCCGTTCACATACCAGCTCACCAGGCGGCTGTAATAGCCGCCCAGTTCCTTGCCCGTGGGGTCGCGCAGCTCGGTCCCTTGGGTGTAGTTCCATTCCACCTGATTGGGGTCGGCCGGATAGGTCGCCGGCTTGTCCGTCTTGAAGAGCCAGGTAGGGATGGTGCTGAAGTTCATGACCGTCGGATGGCCTTCGGTTGCGACAAGAAAGTCCTTGGTCATGGGGTCGATCAGGCTGAAATCCCAACTGGTCTTCCCCGGCGTGGGCGGTTCCAGTTCGGCAACGGCCAGCTTCGGATAGGGTAGCCACGGCACATAGCGCACGTAGTCCGCGCCCAGTTCCTTTACGGCCTGGTAGGAGGCCGCGCTCAGCGGTTCGCCTGGACGCAATTGGGGGTTCACCACCACTTGCAGAGTGGGTATGGTTTTTGACACAACGGCGGTTTTGTCCCAGTGGACAGTGACGGAAGCTGCCTGCTGTCCTTGAAGGCTCAGGGTTACGCCGATGCAAAGGAAAGCCGCAACCAGCAGCCCAGGGAAACGCCCAGCTTGGATCTTTTTGTGGAATGAACTCATGATTGCCCCCTGTGTCGCGCAGACGCTCGTCATAGGCCTTTCACACAGAGAGCATGAAGGGCGGAATCCGGCCGCGGCCAAGGTATACCACCTCGAGTGTGCCAGTTGCAATACTTTCTGTATTGATATGCAGAGACGTGAAGGCTAACCGGTTTTGGGCAAGGGGTGGCGGGCGCTTGGGTGCATTCTATTCGCGGTTTTGGCGAGCGGCCGGCGAGCCGCGGTGCGCGATCAAACCGACTCTACGGCATTGATCTTCTTGGCGACTTCAAACGTAAGGGTTTCAATCGTGGCATGGAAAAGTCTGCGCTCGCGCGCGGGCAACTCGTCCAGCAGGTCGGGAAACGGCGTAGTCTCGGCCCCGGGAAAAGCCGCGAAGCCTGCTGTGTCGGCCATGCGGCAACTCACGTTGAGCAAGTCGATCATGCCCCAGGAACCATCCCGCTTCCGAGGCGCATGATGCCCGGAGACAATGGCCTCAAATTCTGTAGGCAGCTTCCAGTCCGCGATCAGCTGCCGGCCGGCCTCACAATGGTCCCAGCCAAACAACTCCCGTTCGGCTTTGAGGATGCTCTCAGGCGAACCGCTGTGGGTGCCCAGCAGGAGACCGTATTCCCTGGGCCGGATCACCGCCAGGGCCAGACGCCCGATGTCGTGCATGACGCCCGCAGTGTAGGCAATGTCCTTGTCCAGGAAGCCGGCGGAGGCCAGTTGCTCGGCAATCAGGGCGCAGGCCAGGTTGTGCCGCCAGATGGCGCGCATGCAAGGCAGGCTCAGCGTTTTGCCCATGTACGTGCGCACGCCCACCGTGAGGCACAGGCCCTGCAGGTTGTTGGCGCCGAGAACGGCTATGGCTTGAAGAATGCTGCTGGCCGGAAACCGCGGCGCATAGAGCAGCGAATTCGCGATGGTCAGCACTTCGCTGGCGAATGCGGGATCCGAGGAAATCAACTCGCTCAACTGGTGCAGCTGCACGTTTTCATTGTTGGCCAGTTGCAGTACCCGGACGGCGACTTGAGGGAACGGGGGAAGGCGGAGATGGGCCCAGGGCGGATTGATCGCCTCGTCCCCATGCCTCTCGATCTGCGCCATCAGAGTCTCCCTTCGTCCAGGCGATCTGCCCGGTTCAACCGCGCTTCAGGCGAAACCACAGACGCTGGCGCGAGGAACACCTCTGCCGCGGCAACTGCATAGCCTGACAATAGCCTTTTCGGCATAAACGAGACTTTTCTTCAGCGGGCATGTCTGGAATGACTGGGGCATTGAAATTTGGGCCAGCGGAGCCGACGTGGGCATGCCTGAAAATGGGCGTACGCGGAGCCAGACGGACCGCAATTGGCTCTCCTCCCACATGTGGAGTCAGCGGGTTCATGGCTTTGTCCAGAGGTTGCCATCCGTGCTCACCCAGACCGAGCCGCCATCATTGATCAACTCAAGGAGCCCCGCCGGCGAGGGACTTACGTTCAAGCTCCGCCGCACCCTGATTTCGACGGCCCTGCCAGTCCATTGCCGCGCAACGGGCTTCCAGTTCTTTCCCGCGTCTTCGCTCAGATACAGGGCGCCCGTTACGTCGATTGCCAACGTGTGGCGCTGCGCGGTTGCCGTGGAGACAGCGGTTAGTCCGCTGGGCAGCTTGATGTTGAAGATCTCGCGGGGGGGGGGCGCCTGGGCCATCGGTCCTTGCTCGACAACCGCGAAATTGTTCGTGAGCAGAGGCTGTGGCTCAATCGGCGGCGCAGCAGCAGCGAGCGAAATGGCGCGACTGGCCTGACCGTGAACTGCGGCGCCCCGAAATCCGGCCGCGGAAGTGTGGGCAGGTGAGACATTCCCGGCAACCACCCCAACTGTTTGTTGCCGGTCTATCTGCAGGCTGGGAACAGTTGGCTCGGGTTTGAATTGAGCTGCCGCCTGCTGTTGAACAATGCCTGCCACGGAGGCGTCCAACGGCGGAAGCTTTTCATTGCTCTTCACATCCCGGAAGGTGAACGCGTTTGTCTGGGCCGAGAACGGGGCGGACGGGGCAGCCATGACCGCGGATCCGGGCCCGGCAGCACGGGACGCCGGCAAACCCGGCTTCCTGGATTCGGGCCTCGCCGGAGCCGCAGCAGCCTGGGTGTTCGCAACTCCCACAAATTGCGGTTCCGGCGTTGCCGGCCTGGGTGCGCGCTCCTCAGCTTGGGGTGCGGCCTTGGCCTGTTCCGGAGCCGATGCGGTGTGCCTGGGATGAAAGACAACCACCAGCGCCAGCGCCGCCGCCAAGGCTGTAGCCGGAACCCAGATCAAGCGCCAGTTTCTGAACCACGGGCGGGATTGCATCGCCCGACGCGCCGCAGGAGCCCATTTGGTCGCAGTTGTGTCCGCAGCCCCTTGCGCCAGGTAAATCACCTGGCGGCAGCGGCTGCACGCAGCAAGGTGCACAAGAACCTGCTCGCGTTGAGAGGCGGCGAGGGACTGCTCGACAAAGGCGTTGAGGCTGTCGGCGTCGGGATGAAGCTCGAGTTGGGGCGTTGGAATCATTGCGCAGCCTTCTCTTGGAACGTGCCCGGTGGAGAAATTTGCAGGATTTTCGTCAGATTCACGTCCAGATCGCGCGGATCGACGCCGAGAGCCTCGCGGGCGGCCTGCTTGCTCATTCCAGAATCTTGCAGATTTCGGACGATCTGCTTCCTGAGGTCGCCGGTCACACGCCGCAGCCTTCGGCTTACGGTCGCCTCATGGACGTGGAGAAGACGGGCGATCTCCAGCAGGGTTCGCCCATCCAGATAGTAGGCGGCAAGGAGGAAGCGTTCTTCGGGCGGCCGCTGCTCAAGAGCTTGTTCGATCGCCTTGCCCAGGGCAAGAAGCTCGGCCGGAGGGGGATTCGATTCGGCGGCCGCAGCTGGCAACTCGGCGCCATCGTCGAGTGGGAGTTCGCGGCGGTTGTGGCGAAGATGGTCCACGTGGCGCTGGGCAAGCGTGGTTCTCAGCCAGCCAAGCAGCGATCCGGTTCCCTTGTAGGAGTCCAAGGGGCTTCGCCTCACGCCATCGCGCTCGGACAGCCCGTAAAGTTCCGCATAGAGCTGGCCCGCCAGGTCGCGGCCCAGCGTTTCGCTGCCGGTGATCGCAACTGCGGCGCGGAGCAGCGGCTGCTGGTAAACAGCAAGAAAGTGTTCCCATGCGCCTTCGTGGCCTTTCGTGCAGGCTTGCGCCAGCACCAGGTCAGCCAGTTTGAGGCTGCGGAAAAAGTCGGCCTGCTGCTCGCGGGGAGCGACCACTCCAGCCGGCAGCCCGAAGTTCCGGGCTGCGCCGACCCGCCTGAGGATTTCACTGCACTGCTCCTGCTGGAGGCCGTAGGCGGACGCGCCGGACTCCTGCCAGAGCCCGTCCAGCAATGAATCGTGCAACCGATCGGGCAGTGGCTCGTCAATCGCCTCCGGCGAGGATGTGACGCCAGGCGCGACATTGACCTCGACGGATTGGGATGGCGCAATTCCCACGCCCTCAAGATACGCCAAAACGCGACGTCAAAAAAACTCTGCAAGAAACTAGCTGCCCAGCGTTCCCGGATCAGAAGCCAGCAATGGGATGAGCCGGCGGAGGAGAGACATGAAGAGTCTGGGCAGATTCGGATTGGCAGGAGCGCTGCTGGTAGCGCTTACGGCATTCGTACAGATTGGAGTTGAAGGGGCCGGCGGGCCCGAGGAAGCTGCCAGTGGTCCCTACCGGGTGCTTGCCCCAATCCAGAGCGGCAACCTGCTCCTGTTTCCGGTGGTGCGCTCGGGCGGCAAGTCTCCCAGCGCAACCCCGTTTCTGACTCTGGACGAAGGCATCAAGGACGGGCAGGTGGAGGTGACCGAGGCCGGCCGCGTGCAGGGCCTGGTACGACCCAGAGGCGATGCCGGTGTTCCGCCGCCGCCTCCCTTCGACGGCCCGTTTCGCCCTGTTCCGCAACCGGAGTTTCGCCGCTATCGCGGTGACCAGGTGAACACGCTGGTGCTGGTGAACAACTCCGACAAGCCTCTGCTGTTGCTGGCGGGTGAGATCGTGACCGGGGGCAAGCAGGACCGGGTTATCGCCAAGGACCGCATTGTGCTGGCGGGCAGCGAACCGATTGATTTGTCGGTCTTCTGCGTCGAGCCGGGCCGATGGACCGAAAGTTCGGTCATTTTCGGCGCGGCGGCCAAGACTCCTGGCCACGGCTTCATGGCGCAGCCTACCGTGCGCGAACAGGCCATGGTGGCGAAAGACCAGCAGGAAGTGTGGAACTCGGTGCATGGGGCGATCTCCCAGATGGAAGTTGCGACAGCGCCTGCGGCCGGCGGACCCATGATTCCCGCTTCGGGTGGAGCAATTGGCGGCCTGCACGGCGTCAATACCACCAGCTACGCCAAAGCCATGGAGGACAGCCAGGTCAGCGCCAGGGTGGATGAGGCAGCCGCGCCGGTGATGAAGTCGCGCGAACAGGTGATCGCCCAGCTTCGCGAGGAGCATGCCATCGGAGTCGTGGTGGCTGTACGCGGCGAGATTGTGTGGGCCGATCTGTTTGCCGACACCGACCTGCTGAGCCGCTACTGGACCAAGCTGGTTCGCTCCTATGCGGCGGAGAGCCTGACTGTGGGTGAAACGCACCCTGCGCCGACTGTGGCCGATGCGCAACATTTTCTCGACACTCCCCAAGGCGGCACGGAAACCAGCGAGGGGGATGTAGGCGTCTACCGTTACCGCGAGTTGCACTCGGGCGGAACTGAAACCTTTGTGCTCGAGTCGCTACTGCCGGGAACTGGGTACGACGTCCACGTCAGCAAGCTGCGGCTGAGAACAGCGGGATATCGTATCAAGACGCAGGAGTTTTACTCCCCGCAGATTTATCGCTGATTGTGATCTCGCCTCTTGACGTCGGCAATCCCTGGTTTCGCCTCCGGGACCCGGGATTGCTGATCTGATGTTAACGGCCCGAAGCACCAAATAGGTTCCTGAAGGAGGTCGGCCATCCCTCAGGGGCTGAAGCCCGCCCCGATTTTGCAGGGTTTATGCCGGGACTACAGTCCCGGCCTACTGCCCGAGTCGAGTTCTTCCGCAGCATGTAAAGCCCGCACTCTTCAAATCGCTGACCCCTTCAGTGATTCCCTACATCACCCTGAAGCATCCGGTTCGACACGGCCCGGAGTTTTGGTACTCTACCGGCAGGGAGCCTGCACAATGCACATTAATTCACCGTTCTTTGTCGTCCCGGTCATCGTCATTGTATTCATTGTGGCGATTCTGTTCGCCACCAGCAGCAAGGAAGACGGCCACTCGACAGATTGAACGCCGCACCGATTGGCGTGGTTGGACTCGTTGCCGTGGCCTCGTGCAATGCGAGGACTTGGGTAACCCGCCTTGCGCGGAAAAAACAGCAATGGATGTCCATGCGTTCAACACGATTCGAGGAACCTTTCAGGAGGAGCGGGCGTATAACGAGGCTAGAGGGCGATTGCCATGATGCGTGGAGCGACAACTTTGCTGGTGGGGCTGGCCTTGTCGGCCGGAATGGCTGGATGCAGGGTCCATGTAGACAAGGACTCCAACGGCGAGGAAAAGACGGTTCAGGTGGATACGCCTTTTGGTGGCGTGCACGTCAATACCGATCAGACCACGGCCGCGGACCTGGGATTGCCTGTTTACCCCGGCGCCCAGCCGGCGAAGGCGGACGATAAGCACAAATCGGCCGACGTGCACCTTGGTTTTGGCGAGTGGGAGTTGCGTGTGCGGGCGGTTTCCTACGAGTCGTCCGATTCGCAGGAGCAGGTCACGGCTTTCTACAAGAAGGCGCTCGCCCGTTATGGCGATGTGATCACCTGCCAGGGCAATTCGCCGGTGGGTACACCTACGACGACTTCCGAAGGGTTAAATTGCGCCGACGACAAAGAGAGCGGCAACGTGAAGATTGACCGCGGCGATTACGGAACAAG
This sequence comes from Occallatibacter sp., assembly GCA_049516495.1. Taxonomy (GTDB): domain Bacteria; phylum Acidobacteriota; class Terriglobia; order Terriglobales; family Acidobacteriaceae; genus Telmatobacter. The sequence goes on along the minus strand of JBEKTB010000096.1, from coordinate 4,732 downwards.
CAAAAACAGCCTGGAGTTGAAGGCCGGTTCCAAGCGCCACCAGCACATTGTGGGCTTTGAGAATCCCAAAGACAGCAGGACCCGGTTTGCCCTGGTGGCGCTCGATCTGCCTGCGATTGCGGAGAAGAACTCCGGGAAGAGCGACTAGAGCATTTTTGGAAATGGCGCAGACCGGAATTGTGTTTGGTATCCCACCCTTTCCGCCGAAAAGCGGAAGGGATGGGGCAGGGAAATTTATAGTAAGAGGCAAATTTCGGCAGGACGATACGTATTGATATGTAATCTTCCAGGTCTCAAATGCAAGACCTGGGGCACCCGGTCGTCATCAGATGGATCCCTTGGTCTAAGTCTGTGGTGCGTGATAATTCCTCGCTGCCCGTTTCCTCCAAACGCCAGTCGGCAATTCAGCGCAATTTGATAGGACGCCGCCTGATCGATGGTCCGTCTGCAGGAGGAATGACCTACAATTCCACCAAACGGAAACACACCCCATCCGACCGGAGCCAATCCAAAATGTTAGTGAAAAGCCTTCGCTTCTTCCCCGTGGTGTTGCTCGCGGCGGCGCTTAGCCTGCACGCAGCCGACAAGCCCAAGCCTGCAGCGCCCGCGCCCACAGATCCCTACGCCGAAGTGCAGCCGGCAACAGAAACGCTCGACCTCGCCATGTACCAGCTGATTCGCGACGAGGGGTTGAACCACTCCCACGTGATGGAATTCGCTACCGCGCTGATGGACGGCATTGGGCCGCGGCTGACCGGCTCGCCGAATCTGGCCAAGGCCAATGCGTGGACCCGCGACACGCTGATCAAAATCGGATTGGAAAACGCGCACCTGGAGGATTGGGGCGAGTTCGGCCTGGGATGGCAGCAACTGAATACATGGGCGCGCATGGTCACGCCGGACACAGCGGTGCTGATTGTACAGGCCACGCCCTGGTCGCCTTCTACCGCCGGCGCGGTTACTGGAGAAGTGGAATTCGTCAGCATCCAGGACGAGAAAGACTTCGATCAGTACAAGGGCAAGCTGGCTGGGAAAGTGGTGCTCTATGGGGCCATGCGCGATGTTCCGCCCGTCGATAAGGCTTTGTTCGATCGCTACACAGACAAGGAACTCGATGACCTGGCCGCGTTTCCGGTAAACGCCAACGCCACCGGGATTTCCCCGGAGATGCAGGCGCGGTTACGCACCTATATCGAGCGCAACCGGCTCATCGACAAGGTGGCGCAGTTCTTTTATGACGAGAAGGTGGCAGCGGTCATCGAGCCCAGCCGCGACGGCAAGAACGGCGGCGGGTCGGGCGGCACGCTGTTCGACGACAACGGCGCCACGCTGGGGCGCACTCCCTACATCGCCGACAAGCGAGTCAAGGTTCCGGTGGTGGTGGCGGCCGTCGAGAGTTATGGACGCCTCTACCGGCTTACCCAGGCCCACGCTCCGGTCAGCGTGGAGATCGATGTGGAAACCAGGGTCACCGGCGAGCACGAGCACGGATTCGATACGGTGGCGGAGATCCCCGGCACTGACCCGAAACTGAAGGAGCAGGTGGTGATGGTGGGCGGCCACCTGGATAGCTGGATCGCCGGCACCGGGGCCACGGATAACGGCGCGGGAACCGTCGTGGCCATGGAGGCCGTGCGCATTCTGAAGGCGCTGGATGTGAAGCCGCGGCGCACCATCCGCATCGCCTTATGGACCGGCGAGGAGCAGGGAATCTTCGGATCAAAAGGCTACTGCACCATCCATTTCGGTTCGGCCAAGCTCTCCACCGCGCCCGACCAGTTGGAGTTGCCTGAGTTCATGCGCCGGGCTGCGGGACCGCTTGAAGTCAAGCCGGAGCAGAAGCTTGTTTCCGCCTATTTCAACGTGGATAACGGCACCGGCAAGATCCGCGGTGTCTATACGCAGGGCAATGCGGCCATCGCGCCCATCTTCGCGCAGTGGATCGCCCCGCTGAAGGATCTGGGCGTCACAACAATCACCAACCGCAACACCGGCGGCACCGACCACCTGAGTTTTGACGCGGTGGGCATTCCCGGATTCCAGTTCATCCAGGACATGCTGGACTACGCATCGCGGACCCACCACTCGAATGAGGATGTGGTGGAACGGCTGCAGGCCGCGGACCTGAAACAGATCGCCACCGTCGAAGCCATCTTCGTGTACAACGCAGCACAGCGCGACCAGATGCTGCCGCGCAAGCCGCTGCCGCAGCCTGACCTCGATGAAAAGAAGAGCGCGCCGCTCGATGTGTTCCCGGGCGCGGTTCCTCCGGCGGAGGAAGACAAGAAGTAAGGTTCCGGCGAGAAAGAGGATTCCGTGTGAGGGCCGCCTGACGCATCGCATTGCGCCAGGCGGCTTTTTTTGCGGAACATTTCAGCTCCAATAGCTGCAGGGCAATCCGCGGCACTTGAGCGGTTCAAAACATTTCACAGGGAATGCCTTGCGGAATGTGATGTATACGGTTACTTTTCTGTGGGGTGACTTTTATGCACGTTTCGTCGTTCCTGCGTTTCTCCGCTCTCCCGAGCCTTGCCGTTACCGCCTTTCTCACCTTCATCGCGCTTCCGCAGGTCCTGGCCGTTGAAGCTCCTCAACTGGTTCAAAAGGATGGCCGCTACACGCTGCTGGTCGAGGGCCGTCCATTTCTGATTCTCGGCGGCCAGATTCACAACTCCAGCGGCTGGCCCAGTGAACTGCCGCAGGTGTGGCAGTCGATGGCCGCGCTGCACGCGAATACGATCGAGGCGCCGGTGTACTGGGAGCAGTTCGAACCGCAGCAGGGCCGCTTCGACTACACCAACGTGGACCAGATTGTAGAGGGCGCGCGGACACACAATCTGCACGTCGTGCTGCTGTGGTTTGGCACTTGGAAGAACGGCAACATGCACTATGTGCCCGATTGGGTGAAGACCGACACCAAACGTTTTCCACGCACCATCCGGCCGGATGGCGAGCCGATCGACGTGCTGTCGCCCATGGCGCGGACCACGCTCGAGGCAGACAAGACAGCGTTTGTCGCCCTGACGCGGCACCTGAAGCAGATCGACAATGAGCAGCATACGGTGCTCCTGATCCAGGTGGAGAACGAGTCGGGCAACATCGGCAGCGTGCGGGACAACTCGCCCGAATCGAACCGCGAGTTTGCCGGACAGGTTCCGGCGGACCTGCTGGCCGCGGTGCACAAGCAGCCCGGAACATGGAGCCAGGTCTTCGGTGCGGATGCCGATGAAATCTTTCAGGCCTACCACCAGGCGAAGTACATCAACGAAATTGCCGCCGCCGGCAAGCAGGAGTTCGCGATTCCGTTCTACATCAACGTGTGGATCGACTATCCGGCTGCCGAACTGCCGCAGCGGCAGTTGGACATGCCCGGCATCGCCTACCCCTCGGGCGGCGCGGTGCAGAAGCTGGTCGGGTTGTGGCGGGCTCTGGCGCCTTCCATCGATATGATTGGTCCGGACATCTACGCTGATGACTCGCCTTTCTATCGGGAGACGATGGCGGCCTATCACCGCGCCGACAATCCGCTGTGGATTCCTGAAACCGGCCGGGACGACAGCTTTGGAAAGTTCTTCTTCTATGCGCTCGGAGACGGAGCCATCGGCTTTTCTCCCTTCGGCGTGGACCAGTCGGGATGGAACATCCTGGGCGATCAGCCGTGGAAGGCGCACGCGAACAACTTTGCGCTGATTGGGCCGATGGACCGCGAGATTGCCCGGCTGGAGTTTGAAGGCAAGCTCAAAACCGCGGTCGAGGAGCTGGGCCAGACCGCGCAGGAGATCGATTTTGGCGGCTGGCAGGTTTCCGTTGCCTATGGGTTTCCGCAGCCCGACGGACGGCGCGCTCCGGGCACCAAGGATGCGCACGGAGCGGCGCTGGTGGCGCAACTTGGCCCGGACGAGTTCCTGGTGACGGGCGTGGACGCAAGCGTCAGCTTCCACCTTCCGGGGAAACTGCCGTGGATTCACAGCCAGATTCTTTCTGCAGAGCAGGGAACCTACGAGAACGGCGTGTGGAAGCCGCTGCGGCTATGGAACGGAGACGAGAGCGACCGCGGCCTGTGCTTTTACGAGAAGCCTGAAGTAGTCCGGGTGCGGTTGGGACGGTTCTAGAGAGTCTGCTGAATTCCTGAATCGAGACGCTGGACGCCTACTCCTGCTCGTTGAAAAAGGTAGATGGAAAAGCAAAGGCCCGCGCGATGCGCGGGCCTTTGTCGTTGATGCTGAATGGAACGCAGGAGCTACTTTTGCGCTGTCTGGACCGGCTTGACTATAGAGGGCGCCGGCGGGTTGACCTGCGCGTTGAGGAAATTGGTGAGGTCGTCTACATCCTGCTTTGTGCCAACCATGGGAGGCATGAAGCGGTGATAAGGCGAGTCGGACTTGTAGTCGTGCAGCATGGCCACGAAATTGTTGATGCCTGCACGGTCGCGTCCATCGAGCAGCGTGCGCAGCGGGCGGTAGCCGTTGAGCGTGTGGCAGGAGCCGCACTCGCCGCGGAAGATGGCCTCGCCGCGGGAGTAACTGGAATTGGCTCCGTTCCATGTCCACTCCGAGTGGGCCAGATAGCCTTCCCTATTGATGCGGTCCACATATTTCACGCGCACGCCATTTGAGAACATCCAGCGGCCGATGACGTAAGGCTTGCGCAGCATCTCGCGGGAGTATTCGCCCGCGCCGGTGGCGATGAGAGCCAGCAGCAACACGGCGATGGCGTGCGAGAGGTTGAAGTC